>NZ_JANEZT010000193.1 GCF_025403405.1 Frankia tisae | reverse complement strand
CCACCCCCACCGATCGCACCCTGAAATCGCCGCCCCGGCCGTATGCCGCTCGTGGGCAGGTCGGCGCTGGTCAGCCGGCCAAGGTGGCGAGGCTGACGTTCCACAACCGGGCGGCCGAGCTCGGGTCGAGGGCGTAGCCCGCCACCCCGGTGCGGCTACCCGGCTGGTTCGGCCCGGCCTCGTTGCAGTCCTCGAAGTACCGGCCGCTGACCCCGGCGACCACCGGCGACGCGGCGAGCAGCACCGACGTCGACGCCCCCTGCTCGGGTGTCTTCCAGGAGATCCCCCCGCCGCCGCCGCTCTGGGCCCGCAGCCGGTCGAGTTCGGCGTCGGTGACGTGGCGCTGCAGCTTGGTGCGGATGCCGCCGGGCATGAGCGCGTTGACGGCGATGCCGTCGTCCGCCCACCGCCGGGTCGCCTCGACGGCGAACAGCACGTTGGCCGTCTTCGACTGCCCGTAGGCCAACCACGGCTCGTACGGCCGCTCGAGGAAGTGGATGTCGTCGAACACGACGTCGGAGCGCAGGTGCGCACTGGAGCTCACCGACACCACCCGCGCGCCGCCGGCCGCGGCCAGCGCCGGGCGCAGACCCGTCGCCAGCGCGAAGTGCCCGAGATGGTTGGTGGCGAACTGCAGCTCCCAGCCCTGCGGCGTGCGGGTCTCCGGGGAGGCCATCACCCCGGCGTTGTTGACGAGGATGTGCAGCGGACCCTGCCAGCCGTTGACGAACGCGGCGACGGAGGCGGGCTGCGCGAGGTCCAGCGCAGCGACGGTGACCTGGTCGTTGCCGGTCGACGCGGTGAGATCGGCGGCGACCCGGGCACCGGCGTCGAGGTCACGGACCGTGATCGTGACCTGCGCGCCCGCCGTGGCCAGTGCCCGCGCCGTCTCGACGCCGATGCCCGAGGAGGCACCGGTCACGATGGCCCGCCGGCCGGACAGGTCGACCTCCGCCAGCACCTCGGCCGCGGTCGAGGTCGCGGAGAACGGCGTGGTGATCAAAGTGCTCACAGTCAGGTCCTCACTATGTGCTCGACGGAATCGGGCGGGCACCCGGTCGATATGATGGCGGTGGCGGGGCGATCGCGGCGACGACCCGCCCAGGCCGTGGCGCGTCGGCGCCCACAGCGCCCGAACAGTTCCGGTGGGGCGATGCTTCCCGGCCGCGGTGATCCTGGCCGCGGGGAGGAGAGCGATGCCGGCACAGGGCACGACCAGGCCGCTGCGGGCCGATGCCCGCCGCAACCGCGAGCAGGTTCTCGGCGCCGCCCTGCGGGCCTTCTCCGCCGCAGGGCCGGGCGTGCCGCTGGAGGCCGTCGCGAAGGACGCCGGCGTCGGCATCGCCACCCTCTACCGGCACTTCCCGACCCGCGAGGCGCTCGTCGAGGCGGTCTACCGCGCCGAACTCGGCCGGCTGTGCGACGCGGCACCGGCGCTGCTGGGCCGCGTGGCGCCGGACGCGGCCGTCCGCGCCTGGATGGACGCCTTCCTCGACTACACCACGGCCAAACGGGGGATGGCGGGCGCGCTGCGGGCCGTCATCGCCTCCGGGGGCGACCCGTTCGCCCACAGCCGCGAGCGGATGGTCGACGCCGTCACCTCGCTGCTCGGCGCCGGTGCCGCCGCCGGGACCGTGCGCGCCGACGTCGACCCGGTCGACGTGCTCACCGGGCTCGCCGGCGTCGCCCTCGCCGCCGGCGAACCCGCCCAGCGCGCGCAGGCGGGGCGCCTGCTGGACCTGTTCATGGACGGTCTGCGCCCCCGCCCCGCCGCGGCGCCCGCACCGGGCCGGGCGTAGCGACCGCGGTGGGTTAGGCGGCGGCACGTTCGAGGATGTGCACCCCGCAGGCCGAACCCAGCCCGATCACGTGGGCCAGGCCGACGCGGGCGCCGGGGATCTGCCGGTCGCCGGCCTCGCCGCGCAGATGGGTTGCCACCTCCCAGATGTTCGCGATGCCGGTCGCGGAGATCGGGTGCCCCTTGGATTCCAGCCCGCCGGAGACGTTCACCGGCGTCGACCCGTCCCGCCAGGTCGCGCCCGAGTCGAAGAAGTCCACCGCGCCGCCCTCCGGGCACAGCATCAGGTTGTCGTAGTGGACCAGTTCGGCGGTGGCGAAGCAGTCGTGCAGCTCGACGAGGTCGAGGTCCTCCGGGCCGACCCCGGCGGTGTCGTAGGCGCGCCGCGCGGCGTTGCGGGTCAGCGTGTTGACGTTCGGCAGCACCTGGCAGGCCTCCTCCCACGGGTCGGTGGTCAGCACCGAGGCGGAGATCTTCACCGCCCGGCGGCGCTGCTCGGGTGCGAGGGTCTTCAGCGCGGCACCGGTGACGAGAACCGCCGCGGCCGCACCGTCGCAGTTCGCCGAGCACATCGGCCGGGTGTTCGGGTAGGAGATCATGACGTCGTTCATGATCTCGTCCAGGGTGAACCGGCGCTGGTAGGAGGCCAGCGGGTTCAGCGTCGAGTGGGCGTGGTTCTTCTCCGAGATCCGGGCGAACAGCTCGAAGCTCGTGCCGCCGTAGCGGTGGCCGTACTCCATGCCGATCTGGGCGAAGACCCCGGGCATCGTCTCGGTGCCGATGCGCCCGTCGAGCGGGCCGACCGCGCCGAACCGGCCCTGCGGCGACCAGGTGGCCGAGTCGCCCACCCGCTCGCCGCCGGCGAGCAGCCCCGCGCCGGCGAGCTTCTCCACGCCGACGGCGAGCCCGAAGTCCGCCTCCCCGGCGCGCAGCGCCATGTGGACGACGCGGATCGCGGTCGCCCCCGTCGCACAGGCGTTGGCCACGTTGTAGACGGGGATGCCGGTCTGGCCCACCTGCTTCTGTAAGGCCTGGCCGATCCCGCCGCCGCCGCGCAGGTTGCCCGCGGCGAGGACGCCGATCTCCCGCATCGTGATCCCGGCGTCCGCGATCGCGTTCATGGTCGCCTCGGCGGCCAGGTCGATCAGATCCGAGTCGGGATGCTTGCCGAACCGCGTCATGCTGATGCCGAGAATCCAGACGTCGTCGCTGGCCATGGTCGTGTCTCCTGCCGAAGATGTGGGGCGGGTTCCCGGGACGGGAGCGGACTTCAGGGCCGGGGTTCGAAACCGAAGCTGATGGCCTCGGTGCCGGCCTGGTCGACGCCGACCGCGGTGAGCGCGAGGCGGACCTTCATTCCCAGGCGCACCGCCTCGGGCGTGGGCTCGACGTTGATGAGGTTGGCGCGCACGCTCGTGCCGGCGCAGTCCACCGTCGCCGAGACGAACGGGACGGGCACGCCCGGGGCGGCGTGGGCGACGATCGTGAAGGCCCGCACCTCGCCCTCGGTGGGGACATCCACCTGCGTGAAGGAGGTGCCGAAACAGTTCGCGCACGCGTTGCGCCGGTCGAAGAAACGTGCACCGCACGCGGTGCATTCGCGGGCGACCAGATGCGGCCGCTCACCGAGGACCAGATAGTCGACGAACGGAACGGTCTGCGGCACGGGCGGTGCTCCTCACGGGTCGGGAACCGTCCCCGGCCGACCGACCGGTGGACGCCTGGGTGGTCCGCCGCGGGATGGGCCGCGGTGGTGGTGGCGGCTCCCATGCCGGCCACGGCCCGGGGGGCGTGTCCGGGGGCCCCGATCACCATCCACCCCTTGTGGGCTTACCATTCGTCTCAGGCTGCGGCAACCGGTCCGTGGTACGGCCGCCCGCAGCGCCGCGCGGCGTACCGGATCCGGCCCGAAGGTGCCGGACGCGCACATCACGTAATCCATCCGTCTGCGTTTTCCCTGGTCGTGGGTTCCTCGCCCGGCACACACTCGGTACAACCCACCACATACCGGAACATGTTGCTACGATGTCCCGACCATGTAATGAATGTTCCGAGGGCGGCTCATCAATGCCCTGACGGCGAGGGGAATCGGCTTGGACGAGCTCGACCGGGCCTTGTTGCGCCTGTTGCAGCAGAATGGCCGGCGGACCAACCGGGATCTCGCCCTGGCCACCCACGTGGTGCCCTCGACCTCCCTGCAGCGGGTGCGTTCGCTGGTGGAACGGGGCATCATCAGCGGCTTTCGCGCCGAGGTCGATCTCGCCGCGATCGGCCGGCCGGTGCAGGCCCTGATATCCGTGCGGGTCCGGCCGCCCTCCCGGCTGGTGATCGAGGCTTTCCGCGCCTGGGCCGCCAACCTCTCCGAAACGGTCAGCCTGTTCTCCACGACCGGAACCTTCGATTTCCTCCTGCATGTCGCGGTGCCGGATGTCGACGAGCTCTACAACCTCGTCGTCGACCGGCTCACCGCCCGGCCCGAGGTCTTCGACGTGCAGACCAGCCTGGTGTTCGACCACCGCCGCTCGGCCGCGATCGAGCCGACCGAATCGGCCGCCCCCGCCGAATAGCCGCCGTCCCGACAACTTCCGAACCGGCCGCGGTCGCTCCGCCCTGCCGAGGCCACCCGGCCGCACCGTGCCCGGTCCGTCTCGGCGCCGGGCCCGGTACGGCGGCCCACGCCGCGGCGGAGCGGTGGCGGCCTGGTGGCGGGCCGCTGTGCTCGCCGCCGACGCCACGATCACCGATCCCTGCCCCGCCGACGGCGCCTGCCCGTTGCCGGGTGGCGACTGGTGCCATGTCGCCCGCCGCGTCGAGCGCAGCGCACTGCACCGGATGACGAAGGACGTCGCCCTCGGCCACGAGGACGAGAAATACACGTACCTGGTGGCCTCCCGGCGGGCCACCCCGCACGCCGGCGGGCCGGTGGCTGTGCGCCCCGGTGGCCCGCTCCTGCCACCGGCCCGTCTCCGGACCGCCGCCGCATTCTCCGGATCGGCACCGCAGGCCGCGGCACAGACCTCATCGTGAGAGCGCCATGTCTGCCCGGGGACCGGTGACGAGGATTACCGGGGGCGAAAAAACGTACTCCGACTAATTACTGCAGCATCCTGCCTCAAACAGGTTGACAGGTTCCGTGATTGTCGCGGCGGCCCCGAGGATAAAGGAAGTCTCTTTAAGGATGCCAGTGATAGGGAAGGCGCCGGTGGGGTCGAGGTTGTTGGCGGGGTCGCCGCCGGCGTAGGTGTAGGGGTTGGCGCGGGCGGGGTCGTCGATGGTGCTGACGGCGTCGGACTGGGTCCAGGTGGCGGTGGTGGGGTTGTAGTAGCGGAGGCCGATTTTGTAGAGGCCGGTGGGGTCGAGGTATTCGCTGGCGTAGCGGTAGGGGTTGGTGGGGAGGGTGCCGTTGACGGCGGTGGCGGTGGCCTGGTCGCGGTAGGGGCTGTAGGTGTAGCGGGCGCGTTCGGTGCCCGAGCTGTCGATGAGGCCGACGATGTTTTCCTGGCCGTCGACGACGTAGTGGTAGGTGGTGTAGCCGCTGCCGCCCGGGACGAGCAGGGATATCAGTCCGCCCTGGGGGTCGCGTGCCACGTGCGTTGTCTGCCCGCCGGAGGTGAAACTATGCACTCCGAGCAGGCCACTGCGAAACGTTGTTCCGCCCGCGGAGGTGCGGAGCACGTTGGTGTCCCCGGCATAGCCGTAGGCGGTGGCCGAGCCGCCGGAGGTCTGGGTGGAGGAGGTGAGCTGGTCGGCGCCGTTGTAGGCCATCGTGTAAATCTGCTGGTTACGGGTCTGGTTGCCCTCGCCGTCGTAGGTGAAGCTGCCGGTCCCACCGGAGGGAAGCGGGGAGCAGGGGGCGCCGGTCCCCGGGTTCGTGGTCGTCGTCCAGCAGTTCTGGTTCGCCGAGTTGTAACCGAAGTAGGTGGTGGCGCCGGTGCCGCGCTTGGCGGTCAGCCGGCTGCCGGTGTCGTAGGTGTAGCTGGCGACCGTGCCCGCGATCATGTCCTTGCGACCCTGGATCTGGTTACGGTCGGTGCTGCTCGCCGTGGTGCAGGTCCCCGAGGTGTAGGGGGAGTAGCAGTACTCGTAGTCCATGACCCGGTTGGCGTCCGCATCGCTCGACGCCCGGGTCGTCTTGATCCGCTTCACCCGCCCGCTGGTGTCGAACGTGGTGTGGGTGTGCAGCGCGTAGGAGGTCGGCGGCGTCGCGGTGTTCGCCGACGCCCAGGTGTCGATCCGGCGGCCGTCGGCGTCGTAGCCGAACACGGTGCGGTTACCGGCCCGGTCGATCATCGTCGCGACGTTGTTCACCTGGTCGTAGGTGTAGGTGGTGGTGCCGCTGAGCTCGCTGACGGTCAGCAGGTTGGACGCCGCGTCATAGGTGTAGGTGGTCGTCGAGCTGTCCGGCAGGGTCATCGACGTCAGGCGGGACAGGCCGTCGTAGCCGTAGGTCGTCGTGCCGGCGGCGTCGTCGCGCTCGATGAGGTTGCCCGCATGGTCGTAGACGAAGGTGAGGTCGGTGGTGGTGTCCGAATAGTTGACCCCGGTGAGGCGGTCGTTGCCCGTGTACGAGTAGTCGACGGTCACCCCGGTGCCGGTGACCAGTTCGTGGAGCCGTTCGCCGTTGTCGAAGTCGACCGTCCGCTGCGCCAGGCTGTTACCCGCGGGCGGATTGACGTGCTGAAGCTGATGCGTGGTCACGCCGTTGTAGGTGGTGGTGGTGTAGGTGTAGGTGGTGACGTTGCCGTTCGGGTCGGTCGACGTGTTCGGCTGGCCGTCGGGGTAGTAGGCCACCGTCGCCTCCGCGCCGAAGGCGTTCTCGTTGGCGGTGAGGTTGCCGGGGCCGTCGTAGGTGAACAGCGAGCGGTTGTCCGCCGCGTCCGAGGAGCACATCGGCAGGTGGGTCTGGGGATTCGTCGGCGCGGGCGTGGAAGCGGGGCACGACGGGTCGGTGTTCGTGTAGCCGTCACTTGGTGGTCGCGCCGAGCGGGCCCACGGTGGTCGTCAGGCTGCCGCCGCTGTTCGCACCCCACGTGTTGGTGAAGGTGCCGCCGACCGCGTTCGTCGCCGACCCCACCCGGGCCTGCGCGGTCCAGGTCGTCGAGCGGTTGTTGCCCAGGGCGTCGGTGACCTTGGTGACCCGGGTGCCGTAGTCCCGGTTCTCCACCGTGTAGGTGGTGGTGTGGGAGAGGGCGTCGGTCACCGTGCGGGTCGGCGGGCTGGCCGTGTCGTTGTAGGCGAACGTGGTCGTGTTGTCGACCCCGGAGCTGGGATGGCGGGTGACGGTCAGCACCCGGCCGGCGCTGTCGTAGGTGAAGTCGGTGATGCGGCCGTCCGGATCGTAGAAGCGGGACAGCTCGTCCTCGGCCGAGCCGAAGTCGGCGTACTCGTAGCTGCGGACCTCACCGCCGGCGTCGACGGTGTAGTCCAGGTTCCAGCCGACGTAGTGGAAGGTGGCCGTCCGGCCGACGGCGGTGTCCGAGATCGAGGTGAGGAAGTCCTTGCCGCTGGGCGAGTCGTTGGTGTAGTTCGCCTGGATGATCCGCCCGCGGGTGTCCTTGATGGTCGACAGGAACCCCTCGGCGTAGCCAGGCCGGGCGGTGTAGTCGAAGGTCGTGACGTTGCCGTTGCGGTCGGTGACCTTCCAGAGCTGGTAGGTGAGGTTCCCCGGATCGGTGGTGAACGTCTTGAACACGTACACGGCCTTGGAGTCGTCGAACGTCAGCCGGAACTGGCCGGACGCCGGCACGTTCTCCTCCAGCTTCGCGTTGAGCCCCGGCGGGGTGGTGTAGGTCAGGCCGCCGCCGGACTCGAAGACGAACGGCGTGCCGGACTCGTCGTAGAAGGTCGCGCCGTTCTGGGTGACGCCGTTGCCGTTGCGCATGATGTACACCCCGGTGGACAGCCGCCACCGGTTGATCCCCAGCGGCGTGTCGGCGCCGTTCTGGAACACCGCCGCCTCGCCGGAGTTGTACGACCGGTACACGGTGAGCGGCCGGCCGACACCGTTGATGGAGTACTCGACGCACTGCACCAGCAGGTTGCCGTTGCCGACGTTGACGCCCGCGTCGCAGCTGCTGTCGAGCTTCTGCCCGGTGAACGTGTTGAAGTCCCGCCGGCCGGTCTGGGTGCTCCAGTCGACGGTCATCGTCGGCCGGTCACCCGAGGCCGTCGCCTGCGTCGAGGCGACCTGCACCACCCCGGTCGTGGCGCTGTCGTCCGCCTTCAGGATGAGACCCTGGTTGGGGACGGCGCCGCTCACCCAGTCCTGCGCGAGCTTGCCGGCGTACATGTGCCATGCGCCGGTGGTGGACGTGATGTTCTTGATGTCGTAGGCCGACCCGCTCGTCGCGTCGCCGGTCCACGCCGCGCTGCCGCTGTTGTTCCAGGTCGCCGCCGTCGTCCAGGACTGCGACAGCCGCAGCAGGTAGACGGGGAAGTTCAGCGAGCCCGCAGACGACCCGGTCACGGTGAGCCTGATGTCGGCGGTCTTCACCACCGCATACTTGGGGATCGCCGACAGGTCGAAGCTCATCAGGGCCCGCCGGCGCGCGTTGCCGCTGGCCGCCGGGCCGTACCCGATTTCCATGAGGCCGGACGAGCAGTAGTTCGTCGTGGCGTAGGAGCCGTCGGCGATGTAGCAGTCGGTGATCTGGCTGGGCCCGATCGTCACCGTCGGGTCGACGACGACCGGCCAGGACCTGTTCTTCGCCGTGAGCCAGTCCTTCGCCAGAGTCTGGGTCAGCGTCGTCGCCGGTGCCGTCGCCGTCGCCGTCGTCGGTGACGGTGACGCCGCGCCGCCGCCGGCCGGCGGGGACGCGGTGGCGAGGGTCGAGGCCACCGCGGCGCGGCCGGACAGGCGGTCACCGGCGTCCTCGGCGAACGACGACGGCAGGGTGAACACCGGCGTGTCGTCGGAGCCGGTGACGGCGAAGCCCTTGCCGGCGGTCCGGGCGGACAGCCCCGCGGAGGTCGTGATCTGGAACGGGAAGGAGGTGGCCGCGGCGGCGTCCTTCACCACCAGCGACTCCTTCACCCCGGTGGAGAGCACCGTGTAGACGAGGGTGACACCGGGCAGCGCGTCCGCGTAGGTGATCGTCGCCCCGTCGACGACTCCCTTCGCGGTGGCGCCGTCGAGCTGCAGGCCCACCCAGCGACCGCCGCGCGAGACCCGGATCGGGCCGTCCGCCAGGGTGCTCGGGAACTGGGCGCCGTAGCCGGCGGCCTTCGCCTGCCAGGCGAAACCCTTCACGGTGGAGGCGACGAGCGTGGTGTCGATCGGCTGCCAGGCGCCGTGGGAGTCCGGGTAGTTGATCGGCGAGGAGGAGACCTCGGTCCGGTACACGCCCTGCGTCGTCTCGACCGTCCGTGACGTCGCGGTCCGCAGGCCCGGGAGCTCGCGGGCGACCGGTGTGCCGCTCGCCCCGCCCGGCGGAGCGGGTCGCACCGAGCCCTCGGTGGGCGGCCTGGTGAACTTTGGAGGTGGCGCGGCGCTGGCCGGCCGGCATCAGGACCGGAAGGGCGAGACTCCCGACGGCGACCACGCCCGTGGTGAACACGGCGAGCCGACGCCGGAGGGTGCGACGTCCATGTTTTCGCAATGAGACTCCCAGGTGCTGCCCGTTCCCGGGAGCGCCGACAGAGCCGACCCGGCAGAGCCGACCCGAGCGGGCGGCGGGTCAACGCAGGGCCACAGTCGGACTGGCGCATGCGCGATACCCGGCCAACTGCCGAGTGGTTTGGCCTGACGGATAGCGGGCACCGGGAAGAGGAAGGGCCGGAACGGAAAGAACCACGGCAATCGTGGAACATGATCCGAATGTTGCGCATCGGCCGCTCGGAGGAATTTCGGCCCGGCCCACTCCACCGGTCAGAGATTTGTCTCCGCCGTTGTATCCGCCTCTTCTACTCCGCGCGGAGGAGAACTGTGGAGATGCGAAAGGAACCGTCTCGGCCGTGGACGGCGGACCGTGGACGACGGGCGGCGGGTGGCGGGCGGCCATGACGGTGCTACGCGGAATAAGAGGCCGGAGAAAGAGGTTCGGGGGGACGCCCCGGCTCAGCTGGCGATGTTCGGGTACAGGTCGGCCTCGGCCATCTGCCGCGCGATCCGGGCCGCCTGCACCCGCGACGGAACGCCCAGCTTTCCGAGCAGCGACTGCATATGCGTTTTGACCGTGGTGGGGCTCACACCGAGGATGCCGGCGATTTCGGCGTTGGACCGGTCGGCGACCACGAGGAGTCCGAGCACCTCGCGTTCTCTGCGGGTCAGCCGATCCACCCGGGCGGCCAGGGCCGTCGGCATCGGCGTGAAGGTGCGCCGTAGCCGGGTGGTGAGGATCTCCGCCGCGCGTGGGCTGAGCACGGTCCCGTCGCCCGCGGCCACATCGCGCACGGCGGCACCCAGCCGGCCGGAGTGCAGCTCGTCCTTGAACACGAAGCCGCTGGCCCCCGCCACCAGGGCATTGAGGACGTGACGCTCGCTGCGTGGACCGGCGGCGAGGAGAAGGACTCCCGTGCCAGCCAGGACGGGGTCGGACGTGATCATCCTGGTGGCCGCGAGCCCGTCCAGTTCGGGCATCGCGCAGTCCATCACCGCCACCCTGGGACGGTGGCGGCGGACCGCGCGGACCGCCGCCACGCCGTCGGCGGCGTCCGCGACCAGGTGTAGCCCGCGTTCCGCCACGAGCAGGTCCCGCAGGCCCGCGCGGGCGAGATAGTCGCCGTCGGCCAGCACGATCGACACGGTTTCAACGGCCCGCATCGCCGGCCTCCCCCGGGAGGCGGCCGGCGGACCCGTCGAGGTAAAAGCCCTGGTCACGGAGGATCCGCGGAGCGGCGAGGTGACGGCGGGTCGTCGACATTCCGCCGGCGCTTTCACCCGATGGCGAGCCAGCCGGGGCGCCAACCGCCGACACGGACATGCGATCGCTCCTATCTGATGATCCGCATCCAGATCATCTGCGCCCGGAGTGGGCGAACAATGCTGCCGAAGGTGTCAGGGAGCATCACACGCGAAAAGTTCAGCCGTCCACCTGTTGCGCATCTTTTGTTCGATTGCTACCTTCCTCGCTGTCCGGTCGTATCGATCGGGGCGTTTGCCGATCAAGTCTTCGCTACATTGCGTGACCCGAGTCGCCGCCCCGAAGATTGACGCTCGATTACGTCTTCACTCCGGGGAGCCGGTTGGGGCACCGTCTCGTCGACAGAATGCAGTAACGCCCACCGCGTGGCGCCGAGGTTTACGCGGTTCGAGACACTGCGCATCAGTCATCCCGCCCCTCCGGGGTGGCTGGTGCGCAGTCCCGCACAGGTAATCTTCGCGTTCCGCCGATGATCGGTACACGTTTCAAACGGCGTGGATTACCACTGCCTTTCCCTGGCTCGGGAAGATCTTCCCCGGCCTGTTCGCCTGGCTTTTCGGAGGCTGCCGATGGGTGCGCACCGCCGTACACCGACGAGGCATCGCGCCCGGCGCCCGGCGCGTCGACGACCCACCCATCGACGGTCCCCCGCGGGCGTGCGGGTCGCTCTCCTGCCGGTCACCGCCGCCGTCGGCATCCTGCTGCTGTGCACCGCGGCGTCGCCGCCCGTGCCGGGAGCGGGGGTGGGCCTCGCCGAGCTGGGCGCGCAACCGCCACGCGGTGGCGACTGGACGATGCCGGATCTCATCCCGCAGAGCCGCCCCGGGACCGGACAGGGCGACGCACCCGCGCCGGCGCCGACCGCGGCGCCACCTTCTCCGGGTCCAACGTCGGGTCCAACGTCGGGTCCGACCGACGCCACGCTCGCGGCCGTGGCCACCGGCCGCAGCCGAGCCACGATCACCCTGGCCGCCGGCGACCGGGGCATCCCCGCCCGCATGCTCGCCGCCTACCACGCCGCGGCGAACCGCACCGGCACCGAACAGCCCGGCTGCCACCTGCCGTGGCCGCTACTCGCCGGGATCGGCAAGGTCGAGTCCGGCCACGCCGCCGGCCACCGCATCACCGCATCACCGCCGACGGCACCCTGACCGGCGCCATCCTCGGCCCGCCCCTCGACGGCCGCGGCGGCCGTGCCCTCATCCGCGACACCGACCGCGGCGTCCTCGACCACGACCGACGCTACGACCGGGCCGTCGGACCCATGCAGTTCATCCCGACGACCTGGGCCGGCGCCGGGCGGGACAACTCCGGCGACGGCCGCGCCGATCCCGCCAACATCGACGACGCCGCCCTGGCCGCCGCCGGCTACCTGTGCCGCGGCCACCGGGACCTGGCCGACCCGGCCGCGCTGCGCGCCGCGATCTACAGCTACAACCCGTCGGCCACCTACGTTCGCGCCGTCCTGGCCTGGACCGCCGGCTACACCACCGCGGTCGTGGCCCGGCTGTCAACCGGTCGACCCGTGGCACCCGGCCCCGTTGCCACGGCCACACCGGCTCCCGGGACGCCGCCGCCGGACGTGACGGCACCGCCCCCCGCGCCCACCGCCTCCACACCGTCCGTGGCTACGACCTCCTCGTCCGTACCGTCCGTACCGTCCGTGTCCGCCGCGCCGGCGGCGTCCACCATGGCCCCGGCGCCCACCGCCTCCACGGAGCGGACCTCCGACCCGGGGCGTCCGCGGGGATTCGCCGGGCCCGCGGCTGGCTCCGCGCTGGGCCCACCCCCTGCTCCCAGCGCCGCCGTCACACCCCGGGCACCGCAGGACCAGCAGGAGCCGGACCCTCGCGGTCCGGGCGCCACCCCGGCCGGGTCGCCCAGCGGCTCCCTGCTCGTCGTCGACCTCACCCCGGCCGGCAAAAGTCCACGGTCACCTGCGGTGACAGACACCCTCGCCCCGTCCGGTGGGTGAGCCGTCTGTACTACCCCACGTTCCCGAAGCCGCAGGTCAGGCCTCCGTCGGGAAACGTGGTGTGGTGTCGCGGACACCCCACGCGAACTTCCAGAAATCGGGCGCTCTACCCTGATGACGATTCCGCATGAACCGGTACGGGAC
>NZ_JANEZT010000192.1 GCF_025403405.1 Frankia tisae | reverse complement strand
CGTCTCCACGACGGACCATCCCTTCCCCTCCAGCGCCTGGGTCGACGGCGGCGGGCAGCCCCCCAGACGGCGACCGATCATCCGGATGAATGCCGAACGAGGAGAGTTCATGACCACCCTGGCAGCCCCCGGCGACACGGCTGTGCTCCCGTCGCTGGGCTACCCGCTCTACGACGCCGACCAGCACTACTACGAGACGGCCGACGCGCTCACCCGCCACCTGGCGCCCGAGTACAAGCGGCTGATCAAGATTCTGCAGACGCCCGACGGCCGGACCCGGATGGTGATCAACAACAAGCTCTACACCACCAACCCGGACCCGACGTTCCCCACCGTCGCCGCCCCCGGCGTGTTCGAGCAGTACTTCCGCAGCCAGAACACCGAGGGCCGGGAGCTGGCGGCCTTCGTCGGCAAGCTGCAGGAGAGCCAGCCCGAGTACACCAACCGCGACGCGCGCATCGCCAAGCTCGACGAGCAGGGCGTCGCCGCGACGATCATGCTGCCGACGGTCGGGGTGGCCGTCGAGGGGCTGCTCACCGACAAGCCCGACGCGCTGCACGCCATCGTCGAGGCGTTCAACCGGTGGATCGAGGACGAGTGGGGCTACTCGTACCAGGACCGGATCATCTCGACGCCGGTGCTGTCGCTGGCCGACCCCGACCTGGCCGTCAAGGAGCTGGAGCGGGTGCGTGACCTGGGCGCGCGCATCGTCGTGCTGGTGCCGGGCCCGGTTCGCGCCGGCGCGATCACCCGCTCCCCGGGCAACCCGGTCTTCGACCGGTTCTGGGCGACGGCGGCCGAGGCCGGCATCGTCGTGTCTTACCACACCGGTGAGGCCGGCTACGAGTGGGTCGCCGAGAAGTGGGGCGAGGGCGCCTTCGAGGGCCTGCGTACCACGCCGCTGCCCGAGATCATGCAGCTCCACGTCGAGCGGCCCATCCAGGACACCATCGCGGCGCTGGTCGGCCACGGCGTGTTCGAGCGGCACCCGGCGCTGAAGGTCGCCACCATCGAGGCCGGTTCCACCTGGGTGCTCGACCTCGTCCGCCGGATCCGCAACGCCTACGGCAAGATCCCGCAGAAGTTCGCCGTCGACCCGGTGGAGAGCTTCCGCGAGCACGTCTGGGTCGCGCCGTTCTACGAGGACGACCTGCTCGCGCTCAAGGACGCCATCGGCATCGGGCACATCATCTTCGGCTCGGACTGGCCGCACCCGGAGGGCCTGCCGACCCCGAGTGCCTTCGCCCGTGACGCCGCGGTGCTCTCCGACGAGGACCGCAAGCTGATCCTCTCGGACAACCTCAAGTCCCTGCTGCAGCTCTAGCGTCGACGGGCCCCGGCCGCGGGCTGCCGTCTCCCGGTGGGAGCGGCATGCCCGCGGCCGCGCCGCGTTCGACCCGCGGGCAGGGCCAGGGGGCCGGGTTGGCAGGCCGGGGCGGCGGTTTACTTTTGACGAAATCGTCAACTACGATGTGCGGGCTGGATCGCACCCCCCGGGCCGCGGTGCGAAGCATCCCGCCGACATCGGTGCGAGCGCCGTCCCGCGGCGGCTGCGCACTCGGAGGAACTCTCATGATCGTCGCCCGCGACGAGGTCGGCTGATGGCCGACCCCCACGACAAGCTGCGCCGGGAGGTCCGCGCGTTCGTCGCCGCGGCCGGCATCGTGCCGCGTAACGACAGCTGGCTGCGCGGCTACGACCCCGACTTCACCCGCGAGCTCGGCCGCCACGGCTGGATCGGCATGACCTGGCCGACCGAGTACGGCGGCGGCGGCCGGTCGAACACCGAGCGGTTCGTCGTCACCGAGGAGCTGCTGCGTGCCGGCGCGCCGGTCACCGCGCACTGGACGGCCGACCGCCAGATCGGCCCGACGATCCTGCGGGTCGGCACCGAGGGCCAGCGCGCCGAGATCCTGCCGAAGATCTGCCGCGGCGAGGTCGTGGTCGGCCTGGGCCTGTCCGAGACCGAGGCCGGCTCCGACCTCGCGGCCGTGCGCACGCGGGCGACGCCCATCGACGGCGGCTGGTCGATCACCGGGGCGAAGGTGTGGACGACGTCGGCGCACCACGCCACCCACCTGTACATCCTCGCCCGCACCGGCGAGGGCGCGTCCAAGCACGAGGGCCTGACCGAGTTCCTCGTCGACGCCGACACCCCCGGCATCACCGTGCGGCCCATCCTCGACCTCGTCGGCGAGCACCACTTCAACGAGGTGATCCTCGACGACGTGCACGTGCCCGACGACCGCGTCCTCGGCACGGTCGGCGCCGGCTGGAAGCAGGTCACCGAGCAGCTCGCCTTCGAGCGCGGCGGGGTGGAGCGCTACCTGAGCACCTACCCCGTGCTCGCCGCGATGATCCGCACGGTCCAGCGCCATCCCGACCGGGCCGCCACCGAGCGCCTCGGCGAGCTGGCCGCGCGCCTCACCGCGCTGCGCCAGCTCGGCCTGCAGCTCGCCGGCGCCATCGACAAGGGCGAGGCGCCGGTGCGCCTGGCCGCGGGGCTCAAGCTCGCTGGCACCCGGTTCGAGAAGGACGTCGTGGAGACCGCCCGGTACGTCTTCGACGTCTGCGAGGGCGACACCGAGGCCCACCGGCTGCTCGTCGACGGCCTGGCCGTCGTGCCCGGCGCGTCGATCCGCGGCGGCTCCTCCGAGGTCCTGTACACCGTCATCAGCCGGGCGGAGCTGCCGAAATGATCTTTGATGCCGATCTGCGTCCCGTCGTCGACGACGTGCTCGGGGCGAACACCGACACCGCCCCCGGCGAGCTCTGGGCGCTGCTGACCGAACTCGGCTGGCCGGTGGTCGGCGTCGCCGAGGACGACGGCGGCGCCGGCGGGGATCTCGCCGCAGTCGCCGAACTCGCCGCCGGCGTCGGCCGCCACGCCGCCGCCGTCCCGCTGATCGAGACCGGCCTGGCCGCCTGGGCGCTCGCCGGCGCCGGGCTGCCGATCGCCGCGACCGCCGAGCGCGCCGCCCTGGCGCTGGCGCCCGCCGGCACCGTCGAGGCCCGCCGCGACGGCACGGCCGGCGCCGCGGGCGGGGACTGGGTGTTCGACGGAACGGTGCCGCGGGTGCGCTGGCTGCCCGAGGTGCCCACGGTCGTCCTCGTCGTCGAGCAGGCCGACGCCACCGTCGTCGCCATCCTCGACGCCCCGCCGAGCGCCGCGCCGTCCGCCGATCCGACCGCGCCGGGCGCCGCCGCCGGTGCCGCCGGCGGGGTCGAGCGTGACCTGGCCGGCGAGCCGTCCGGGCCGCTGCGCCTCGACGGCCTGCGGCTGCCCGCCGACCGCGTCGCCGTGGCGCCCGCGGGCCTCGCCGGGGACGTGCTCGACCGCACCGCGGTGCTGCGCGCCGCGGCGATCTCCGGCGCCGTCGAACGGGCGTGCACCCTGACCAAGGACCACGTCACCACCCGCCAGCAGTTCGGCCGGCCGCTGTCGGCGCTGCCCGCGGTGCGCCAGCTCGTCGCCGGTCTCGCCGTCGAGCGCGACCTGCTCGACGCGGCGCTCACCGTCGCGGTCACCCGCCCGGGGTCCGGCACGGCGGCGGCGGTGCGCGCGGTGGCCGCCCGGACGGCCGGGACGGTGGCCACCGACACCCATCAGTTGCATGGCGCGATCGGCATCACCCAGGAGTATCCGCTGCACCTGGTGACCCGCCGGCTGTGGTCGTGGCGCGACGACGAGGGCACGCAGCGGCGCTGGGAGCGGCTGCTCGGCGACGAGGTGATCCGCACCGGTTCGGACGAACCGCTGTGGTCGCTGGTCACCGGCGCGTCCGCCTGACGGCGCGACCGCTCGAAGACGCGCTCGGAGACTCGAAAGCTCGAAGGAGAGTGGGAATGGCACAGCAGGTACCCCTGGCCGCGGATCTTTTCACCTGGCCGGCGGAGGAACCCGCCCTGATCGGCGGCCGGTCGTCGGACGGGAAGATCGTCTTTCCGTACCGCAGCCACAAGCTGGTCGGGGGCGTCAACGAGGAGCTGGAGCGGGTGGAGCTGCCGCGCCGCGGCACGCTGTGGACGTTCACCGGCCAGCGGTTCCGCCCGCCGTCCCCGCCGTACGCCGGCGATGACACGCCGAAGACGTTCGAGCCGTTCGCGGTCGGCTACGTCGAGCTGCCCGGCGCGCTGCGGGTCGAGGCCCGGCTCACCGAGGCCGACCCCGACAAGCTGCACATCGGCCAGGAGATGGAACTGCGCATCGTCCCGTTCGGCACCGACGCCGACGGCAACCAGACCTTGATCTACGCGTTCGCCCCGGTCGGGGCCGAGGAGGGACACGGCGATGGCTCCGAGTGACGTTGCGATCATCGGCACGGGCCTGCACCCGTTCGGGCGCTACCCCGGCAAGTCGGCGCTGGAGATGGGCGAGGACGCCGTCATCGAGGCCCTCGCCGACGCCGGGGTCGAGTGGTCGGCCATCCAGGCGCTGTACGCCGGCAGCATGGAGGTCAAGAACCCCGAGGCGATCGTCGGCCTGCTCGGCCTGACCGGCGTGCCGGGCCGTGCCGTGTTCACCGGCTGCGCGACCGGCGCGACGTCGCTGGCGATGGCGGCGAACGCGATCCGCCTCGGCGACGCCGACATCGCGATCGCCATCGGCCTGGACAAGCACCCCCGCGGCGCGTTCTCCGACCACCCGTCGGTCTCCGGGCTGCCCGGCTGGTACGGCGAGGCCGGCCTGTTCCTCACCACGCACTTCTTCGGCATGAAGATCAACCGCTACATGCACGACTTCGGCATCACCCCGGTGACGCTGGCCCGGACGGCGGCGAAGGCGTTCCGCAACGGCGCGGCGAACCCGCGGGCGTGGCGGCGCACCCCGATGACCGAGGAGCAGATCCTCGAGTCGCAGTACCTGAACTACCCGCTGACCCAGTACATGTACTGCTCGCCGGACGAGGGCGCCGCCGCGGTCGTGCTCGCCCGCGCGGACCTGGCGTCGAAGTACACCGACAAGCCGATCTACCTGCGCGCCAGCACCCTGTTCTCCCGCCGCGAGGGCGCCTTCGAGCTGCTCAGCCCGTCGCTGCCGCTGGAGACGGCCCCGAGCCCCACCGTCTTCGCCTCCCAGGCCGCCTACGAGCAGGCCGGCATCGGCCCCGAGGACGTCGACGTCGCCCAGCTGCAGGACACCGACGCCGGCTCCGAGGTCATCCACCTGGCCGAGAACGGCTTCTGCAAGGACGGCGAGCAGGAGACGCTACTCGCCGAAGGCGCCACCGAGATCGGCGGGAAGCTGCCGGTCAACACCGACGGCGGCCTGCTCGCCAACGGCGAGCCGGTCGGCGCCTCCGGGCTGCGCCAGATCCACGAGCTGGTCACCCAGCTGCGCGGCCGCGCCGGGGACCGCCAGGTCGCCGGCAACCCGCGGGTCGGCTACGCCCACCTCTACGGCGCCCCCGGCACCGCCGCCGTCACCATCCTGTCCACCTGAGCCGACCCGGCCACCCCACGGCCCGCCGCACCGCATGGTCGGTCGCGGTGTAGCCGTGGGGCGGCAGTGTGGTCGAAGGTGTCCAGACGGGCGGATGGCGGATGGCTGCGAGGGTGATGGCGTGAGTGTCGAGAGCGGGAAACTGGCGGAGCTCGTTGAGCCGGGCAGCCGGGTGGCGCTGGCCGACGGGATCGGCGCGCCACGGTCGGTGTCCGGCGAACTCGCCGCCGCGGCCGCCGCGGCGGGCGGGGTGCGGCTGCTGCTCGGCTGGCTGCCCGTCGCCGACAGCGAACTGGACCTCGCCGCCTTCGCTGACGTCCGGGCGGTGATGTCCGGCTGGGGCCTGCGCCGGCCGGTGGACGACGGCCGGGTCCGCGCGCTGCCGGTGCGGCTGTCGGCGGTGCCGGCGCTGCTGCACGGCCCGCTGCGCCCGGACCTGCTGGTCGCCACGGTCGTGCCGGCCCCCGGCGGCGGGTACGCCTTCGGCACCGAGGTGGCATGGATGCACGCCGCGATCGCCGCCGGCGCCCGCATCGCCGGCGTCGTCGCCCACGCCACCCCACACTGCGATGCCGGCCCCGCGCTGCCCGCCGACCGCCTCGTCCTGGTGGGGGAGACCGACACCCCGCCGGTCGCGCTGGAGTTCAGCGCCCCCGGCGACGAGCACCGGGCGATCGCCGAGCGGGTCGCCGCGCTCATCCCGCCCGGCGCCCGGATGCAGGTCGGCCCAGGCGCGCTCGGCGTCGCCGTGCTGGAGGCGCTGCGCTCGCCGGTGCACCTGGACTCGGGCCTGCTGCCCGAGGGCGTCGTCGACCTCGACCGCCGCGGCCTGCTCGCCGGCACCCCGGTGACGACCTACCTGGCCGGCGGCCCCGCCCTGCTGGCCTGGGCGGCGGGCCGCCCGCTGCTGCAGCCCATCGAGCACACCCACGACCTGGGCCGGCTGTCGAGTGGCCTGCCGTTCGTCGCGGTGAACACCGCGATCGAGCTCGACGAGCAGGCCCAGGTCAACGTGGAAGGCTTCCCCGGCGCGACCGTCGGCGGCGTCGGCGGCCACGCCGACTACGCCGCCGCCGGCGCCCGCTCGCCCGGCGGCCTGTCCATCATCGCGATGCCGGCGACCCACCGCGGCCGCCCGACCCTCGTCGAGCGCCTGTCCGCGCCGGTCAGCACCCCCGGCCACGACGTCGACGTCGTCGTCACCGAACACGGCACCGCCGACCTGCGCGGCCTGGACCGCCGCGAACGCGCCGCCGCCCTCCACCACCTCTGGGACCGCTCTCCGGCGGCCTGATCCGCCCCCCGATCACCAGCCCAGCCCAGCACCGGCTCCGCGGAACAACGTGATCGCCGATATCGCGTCTCGACCAGACAGACTCGGGCGGGCCCGACTGCGGTGCGTTCTGCACGGTCCAAGCCTCGGGAACGTGCAATACGCGCCGCAATGGCTTCCCCGCACCGCAACTACTGATCTTTAATGCGCGGCGCCGGTCGATGGATCATGATGACGGCTCCACGGTCGATCCCGTGACAGCGAAATACCCCTCGGGCAGGTCAGGACGGTGCCGGACCGGCCCGCGGGCGGCTGCCGGCCGGCACACCACCCCGCTCCCAACCCATCCCCGACCGGTGATCATGATGTTCCGGTGATCATGGTGTTCTGCGGAACACGCGCCATGGTCCTCGCGCCTGCGCGGCTGTTTGCCCGAGGCCCGGGTCGAGGCCCGGGTCGAGGCCCGGATGTCTGGTTACGTGTGGTGACGGTGAGGGGAGTGGGAGCGGGGGTGTGCGGGGAGCCGGTGTCCGGTGGCGCTTGGGTATGGACGAACCGGGCGCCGAACCCACCAGGGACCACGTCGGCGTTCATCCATGCGTCCACCCCGCACAGCCGCCAATCGCCGTCACGCTCCGCGATCGCCGCCGCGACCACGACCGCTTGACGCGGTCACGCAGATTCCGCGGAACTGGAACCGGGCGGAATCCGCTCCAGTCCGACCCGGTGAGTTAAAGATCAGTAGCCACTGCCGGTGGAGGTGCCCGCCACATCACCCCCACCGCCATCCACACCCCCGACGGGGGCCGACTCAGCCTCATCGACCCGATCCACGCCCTCCTCGACCCTTGACCCGGGACAGACCTCGGCGCAGGCGGTTCCACGGAACCGGGCAGGGTTATCATGGACGCATCATGGAGCTCTGACACCACCCACGCCCGCGGCCGAGGCAGCGTCCCGGCGGGCGGGAGATGCGATCCTCTCGGTGGTTGTTCGCGTGGCTCAGCCCGCTCTTTCTGCATTCGACCTCGTCCGCTCGCTGGGTGGGCGCCGGGTTCTCGACGGGGTGTCGCTCACGGCGGCGCCGGGGCGCCGCATCGGGCTCATAGGCGAGAACGGAGCGGGCAAGAGCACGCTGTTGCGCCTGCTCGCCGGTGTCGACGAACCTGACGGCGGCGCCGTCACCCGCCCGGCCGACCTCGGTTTCCTGCACCAGGAGATGCCGTTCGACCCGGCCGCGACGATCGCCGACGTCCTCGACGAGGCGCTGCGCGAGGCCCGTGAGGACCTCGCCGACCTCGACCGGCTCACCGCCGCGCTCGCCGCGACCCCGCCGGACGGCCCGGACCAGGCGGGCCTGCTGGCCGCGTACGGCGCACGGCTCGACCGCGCGCAGGACCACGACGCCTGGGACGCCGACCGCCGTGCCGAGATCACCCTGGCCGGCCTCGGCCTCGGCGGGATCGGAACCGGCCGCACACTCGCGACGCTGTCCGGCGGACAGCGGGCCCGCCTCGCCCTCGCCGCGCTGCTGGTGCGTCGGCCCACCGCGCTGCTGCTCGACGAGCCGACGAACCATCTCGACGACGACGCCGCGGCCTTCCTGGAGGAGCAGCTGCGTGCCCTGCCCGGCGCCGTCGTCGCGGCCAGCCACGACCGGGCGTTCCTCGACGCGGTCTGCACCGACCTGATCGACCTCGACCCGGCGGTCGACGGCCCGACCCGCTACGGCGGCGGCTACACCGCCTACCTGGCGGCGAAGCAGGCCGAGCGGGACCGCTGGGAGCGGCGTTTCGCCGACGAGCAGTCCGAACTCGCCGCGCTGCGCCAGTCCGTCGCGACCACCTCGCGCACCATCGCGGCGAACCGCGGGCCGCGCGACAACAACAGGATGAGCTTCGGCCTGCTCACCAACCGGGTGGAGCAGCAGATCTCCCGCCGGGTGCGCAACGCCGGCCGCCGCCTCGACGAACTCGAACGCGCCCAGGTCCGCCGCCCCCCGCCGCCGCTGCGTTTCGCCGCGCCGGCGCTGGCGAGCCCCTCGCCGGAGGGGACGCTGCTGGCGCTGCGCGACGTCATGGTGCCCGGCCGCCTCACGCTGGACAGATTCGACCTGACCGCCACCGACCGGGTGCTCGTCACCGGTCCGAACGGCGCGGGCAAGTCGACGCTGCTCGCCGTGCTGGCCGGGCACCTCGCCGCCGGCGGTGAGGTGCGCCGCCGTGGCAGTCTGCGGATCGGCCTGCTGGCCCAGGACAGCGTGTTCGACCGCCCGGAACGTACCGCGGCCGACACCTACGCCCGCGCGGTGGGCCCGCGCCGGGCCGAGGCCGTGCCGTTGGTCGACCTGGGCCTGCTCGCCCCGCGGGAACTGGGCCGTCCGGTGGGGGAGCTGTCCGCCGGCCAGCGCCGCCGCCTGGCCCTGGCGCTGCTCATCGCGGATCCGCCCGAGCTGCTGCTGCTCGACGAGCCCACCAACCACCTCTCGCCCCGACTGGCCGACGAGCTGCAGAACGCGTTGGGCCCCGGCCCCGGCCCCGGTGCCATCGTCGTCGCCTCCCACGACCGCTGGCTGCGTTCCCGCTGGCCCGGCCGCGAACTGCGCCTGCCCGCGCCGGCCTGACGCGCCGGCCTGACGCGCCGGTCTGACGCGCCGGTCTGACGCGCCGGTCTGACGCGCCGGTCTGACGCGTCGTCATGGGAAGCTGCGCGGACTTGCATGGGAATGCCATTCCCACCTAACGTGTTCGGCATTGTAGGCAGAGGTGGGAAGGCCGGTCCCACCAACCCGGTCCCACCAACGCTCCGGGGGCCACGCCGCCACAAGGGAGATCGACACCATGAAGCTGCACGGGTTGGACCTGGAACTCACTGGCTGGTTCCAGGTGGCGTGGTCCGGTGACATCGGCCCAGACCAGGTCGTGCCCCTGCGCTACTTCGGGCGCGACCTGGTCGCCTACCGCGGCAAGGACGGCGCCGTGCATGTCCACGACCGCTACTGCCGGCACCTCGGCGCGAGCCTCGCCCACGGCGGCTGCGTGGTGGACGACGGCATCCAGTGTCCCTTCCACGGCTGGGTGTGGGCCCCGGACGGTCACAACGTCTCGATCCCCTACCAGGACCGGCCGAACAAGGCCCGCCAGCTCGGGACGTGGCCGGTGGTGGAACGCAACGAGTCGATCTACGTCTGGTTCGATCCGGCCGGCCGCGAGCCGTTCTGGGACGTCCCGAACGCCCTGACCGACGCGCCACATGCCGCCGCGCGGGAGTTTCACCCGGCGTGGCCCGACGGCCGCGAGCACTATGCCGACCTGCGCATCCACCCCCAGATGGTGGTCGAGAACGCCGTCGACCCGCACCACTTCCGGTTCGTGCACCGCACGCCGGAAAGCCCGGTCATCCTCGAGGAGCGAGTCGAGGGGCCGATCTGGTGGGCGCGGGCCGGTTTCGGCGGTGGCTGGCTGCGTCACGCCCACGATGGCGACGGAAAGCTGCGCACCGACTCTTTCAACACCATCGAGATCGTCTGGTCGGGGATGGGCATCAGCGTCAACGTCGAACACACCGGTGAGGGCGTTCGGGTCATCACGATCAACATCACGCCGGTCGAGGACGGCAAGACCGAAATCTTCGCCACCTACTGGATCGACCGCGCCGACGGCGACCTGGCCGACGGCACCTACCAGCGTCGACTCGACCAGACCAAGACCGCACTGCCCGACGACGTCGTGATCTGGGACAACCAGATCTACCTCGACCCCCCGGCGCTCGCCACCTCCGAAGGCAGCGGATTCCGCCGGATGCGCACCTGGGCCAGCCAGTTCTATCCTGGTGGCGGCGCGGTGAACGGCCCGAACACGGTCGGCGGCACCCGCGTCCCGGCAACCGACCGCCTCAATGCCGACGCCTCCTCCTCCTCCTCATCATCCTGACAATCGCCACTCTGCATCGCTGACGGCCTCTTCGTCGCCGAACTGCCGCAGGAACAGTTCGGCGACGATGGTCGGCCAATCTCGGCTAGCTTTTGCGCGCCACCGGCTGGTAGTTGTGGCGCAGGACGGTGCCGGGACCGCCGAGCAGGTCGACGTCGCCCGCCGCCGGGTCGACCTCGCGCATCGGGCAGCATCTTGACCCGTTCGAGGTAGTTGGCGAGAAGGTACGGATCCTCGGGGGGTGATCCGTTATGGACCGTAGGCGCCGATCACGCCCTGACTCGCGAGGTCCTTTCGCGTTCCTGGGTCGGTCATGGCGCTCCTCTGGAGGCGGGTGACTATGTGTTGCCGTGAATATTGCCTGGGAACAGCGTTCCCAATTTCTGTCACGTTAAGGGAGCGACGTTTCCCCGGTGTGGGTCCGCGAGGTATCGCCAAGATCCTGGTGCTGGTGGGCGCAGTCGGCCCGCAGTCGGCCGGCAGCCTGGGCCCGGCGGGTTTCCCACCAGATGAGCGAGTTCTATCCACCAAGGGTTACGGTTAGTTGGCGCTGGGTAACTTTTGCGCTCTCCTTCCTACCCCACCGTCAAGCCTCTGGCTACGAATTGCCACCGGTAATGGGCGGTTACGGTGCGCGGGAGGTCCTGCGGTGCGATGTGCACGGTTTCGGGGTTCAGACCGTACAAAACGCACCGCAACCAGCCCCGCCCGGGCGGCGAGGAGGTGACTCCGACGGTCACGGTCGTCTGCCCGCGCGGCGGCCGATCGCGGTGCGGCGGCCGGTCGCGGTGCGGCGGGAAGCGTGTTGCGGTGAGGTGCGCACGATCCGCAGGGTTCGGACCGTACGAGGCGTACCGCGACCTGCCCCCGCCCTGGTTCGGACTCGCTCCGTCTAGGCTGCGGGCATATGGAGCTTGTGCTCCAGTTAAAGTCCCGTCCGCGTGGGCGGGGTCGACAGCGGCAGCCGAGGAGACAGGCAGATGCGCGCAGTGGTCCGGCCGGCAGCGGTGGGTGCCTGACATGCTCGAGCTGGGGGTGCTCTCGCTCAGCGACGCCCAGATCCGGCTGGGGACCGGCGTGCGGGTGAGTCACGGCGAGCGCCTCGACGAGATCGTCGGCCATGCGACGCTCGCCGAGCGGGTCGGGCTCGACCTGTTCGCCCTGGGGGAGCATCACACCCTCGACTTCGCGGTCTCCTCGCCGGCGGTCGCGCTCGCCGCCATCGCCGCCCGGACCAGCCGGATCAGGCTCACCAGCGCGGTGACGGTGCTGCCGATCCTCGACCCGGTGCGGCTCTACCAGGACTTCGCCACCCTCGACCTGCTCAGCCACGGCCGCGCCGAGATCATCGCCGGGCGCAGCGCGTACGCCGAGCCGTTCGAGATGTTCGGCGAGCACCTCGCCGACGCCGACGCATTGTTCGACGAGAAGCTCCGCCTGCTGCTGACCCTGCGCGCCCAGGAGCGGGTGACGTGGCGCGGCCGGTTCCGCCCGCCGCTGACCGACGCGCCGATCACACCGCGGGCCGAGCCCGGCTCGCTGCCGGTGTGGGTCGGGGTCGGCGGGTCGCCCACCAGCGCCGAGCGGGCCGGCCGGCTCGGCCTGCCGATGGTGCTCGGCTACATCGGCGGCCCGCTCAGCCACGCCCGGCGCGCCGTGGACGTCTACCGCGCGGCGGGGGAGCAGGCGGGCCATCCCGAGCGGCTGAAGGTCGGCATCTCCACGCACTTCTACGCGGCGCAGTCCGAACAGGACGCCCGCGACGTCCATCCGTACTACTACGAGTACCTGCGCCCCAAGACTCCCGGCGGGCGTGGCTTCGTGGTCTCCCCGGAGGCGTTCGCCGACGGGATGCGCCGCGGCAACGCGATCATGATCGGCACGCCCGCCCAGCTCATCGAGAAGATCCTCGACGCCCACCAGACCCTCGGCCTGGACCGCTTCTACGGCCAGATCGACTGGGGCGGCCTGCCCCGCGAACAGGTCGGCGAGTCGATCCACCGCTTCGCCGAGGCCGTCGCCCCGGTCGTGCGCGCCCACACCGACACCCAGCCCAGCCCCGCCCGCGGCTGATCGTCAGCGGCGGGGGCCCCAGGGGGTGTCGGCGCGCATGCGGGCCTTGTCGACCTTGCCGGCGGCGTTGCGGGGGAGTGGCTCGGTCAGGATCGCCACGTACTGGGG
>NZ_JANEZT010000191.1 GCF_025403405.1 Frankia tisae | reverse complement strand
GTTCTACACCCCGGCGGGGGTGGGCACGCAGGTCGCCGAGGGGGGCGTCCCGCTGCGCCACGACGCCTCCGGTCGCGTCGCGCTCGCGTCCTCGCCCAAGGAGACTCGGGTGTTCGACGGCACCGAGTATGTCCTGGAACGGGGGATCGTCTGCGACTTCGGGTTGGTGCACGCCTGGCGCGGCGACCGGCACGGCAACCTCGTCTACCGGGCGAGCGCGGCGAACTTCAACCCTTTGTGCGCGGCGGCGGGCCGGGTGACCATCGCCGAGGTGGAGGAGCTGGTGGAACCCGGCGAGCTCGACCCGGATCAGGTTCACACCCCGGGGATCCTGGTCCAGCGGGTGGTGCACGCGCCGGACCCGGAGAAGCGGATCGAGCGCAGGACGGTGACGGCGTGACGCTGACACGGGACGCACTGGCCGCGCGGGTGGCGCGGGAGCTGGTCGACGGCCAGTACGTCAATCTCGGGATCGGGCTGCCGACGCTGGTGCCGGGCCATCTGCCGGCGGAGGTGACGGTGGTGTTGCACAGCGAGAACGGGATTCTCGGGGTCGGCCCCTATCCGGCCGCGGATCGGGTCGACGCCGACCTGGTCAACGCGGGCAAGGAGACGGTGACGGTGCTGGCGGGGGCGTCGTACTTCGACTCGGCGACGTCGTTCGGGATGATCCGTGGCGGGCATGTCGACGTCGCGGTGCTCGGCGCGATGCAGGTCTCCGCGCAGGGGGATCTCGCGAACTGGATGATCCCCGGCCGGATGGTCAAGGGGATGGGCGGCGCGATGGACCTTGTGCACGGCGCGCGCCGAGTCATCGTGATGATGGAGCATGTCGCCCGCGACGGGGCCCACAAGCTGGTGCGGGAGTGTTCCCTGCCGCTGACGGGCCGCCGCTGCGTGCACCGGGTGATCACCGATCTCGCGGTCCTCGACGTCGAACCCGGCCACGGCCTGGTGCTGCGCGAACTCGCACCCGGCGTCACCGTCGACGAGGTCCGCGCCGCCACCGGCCCCGACCTCACCGTCCGGCTCGACTGACGCCGCCGACGCGCCGGTCGCCGGTCGGCCGGCCTGCTGCACGGGCCGGCGGCCTCAGGTGAGCAGCTGCGACACCGATACCGGGGTGAGTCCGGCGGTGCGGAGGTTGGCGGCGATCCGGGGAAACGCGGCGACGGTGCCCGGGTAGCCGAAATGCATGCTCACGATGGAGCCTGGCCGGGTGGCGGCCCGTACCCGCGTCACGACGGCGTCGGTTCCCGGGGAGGTGTAATCGAGGGGGTCGACGTCGAAGTCGACAACCGTCCGGTAACCGGCGGCGCCGGCCTCGGTGAGGATCAGCGGGGTGGCGTTGCTCGTACCGGAGGGTCGAAAGTAGCGGCCCTGCATCGGGGCCAGCCGCGCCAGCACGTCCCGGCAGTCGATGATCTCGGCGGCGACCCGGTCGGCCGGCTCCGCGGTCAGGGCCGGATGGGTGTAGGTGTGGTTGGCGATTTCGTTGCCGCCCGCCAGGATGACCGGGACGAGATCGCGGTGGTTGTCCAGCCACTGTCCGACCGCGAACACCGTGATCGGCACGGAGAGCCGGCTCGCGTCGGCGAGGAGCTGATGGGCCAGGGCGAGATCCTGGCCGGCCTCGTGCGGGCCGATGTGAAAGGTGAGCGCGACCTGGGGCCGATCCCGCGGACCGTTGCTGACCGCGACCGCGGGACCCCCCGGTACCAGTCCCGGACCGGCCGGGGCCGGCGTGGGCGAGACGGCAGCCGGCACGGCCGCCGTGCCGCCGTCGGCCTCGGCGGCCGCCGGCGCCGTGGACCGTGCCGGCGCGGTGGGACCCGAGCCGCTCGGGGCACATGCCGCCAGCCCGGCGACCGCGACCGACGAGCCGAGTCCGGCCAGCAGCCGCCGGCGCGACGGATCAGGGTGGACGCTCTCGGTCATACGCGCAAGCTACTCCGCGCCCCAATGATCACTGTCGCGAGTTCAGCGCATGATTCCGGTGTGGCCGAGGGAGTACCGCCCGGGCTGGGGCCAGACGGTCAGCCCGTGTGGCTCCCGGCCGACGGGGATCTTCGTCAGCAGTCTGCCGGTGGTGGGATCGGCCCCTGCCGCCGCGCCGGTGTCGAACACGTAGACGACGTTGCTGCGACGTCCCGACAGCCACAGGCGGGTGCCGTCGGCGCTGACATTGCCCATGTCCGGGGTTCCCCCGCCGGGAATCGGCCAGTTGGCCACGACGGACCTGGTCGCGAAGGAGATGACCGAGACCGAGCCCTGGGTGCCGGAGTGCGGGAACGGGACCATGTCGGAGCTCATGTGGCCACCCCGGTTGGCGACGTACAGGAAGCGGCCGTCGCGGCTGGGGTACAGGCCGTGGGTCTCCGGCCCGGTCTGGACGAAGCCGATCCGGGTGAAGCTGTCTCCGTCGATGAGGTGGACGCCGTCGGCGTTCATGTCGGCGACGTACCAGACCTTCCCGGCCGGTTCGATCTTGATGTCCTGTGGGGCGGCGGTACGTTCGAGGTCCAGGTACCCGAGCACCCGCTCGTGGACGAGGTCGACCTTGACGAGCCGGCCGGCGAACTCGCACGTGGCGATCGCGTAGGTGCCGTCGGGGGCGAAGTCGACGTGGTTGACCCCCGCGCACGCGGTGCCCACATCCAGGCTGTTACGCAGGGCGAAGGTGTGCGGATCGCGGAAGTCGATGCGGTGCAGCGCCTCCGCGATGACCATCGCACTGCGCCCGTCGGGGGTGAAGTACAGATTGTAGGGGTCGGCGACAGGTACCGCCGGGCCCGCGAGCCGACCCGTCCGCGGATCGATGGGTGACAGACTGTTACCAGCGTTGTTGTTCACCCAGAGTGTCCGCAAATCCCAGGACGGAACCACATGCTGCGGCTCGCGGCCGGTGGCGTAGGAGGCCACCACCTTGAGCGTGCGCTGGTCGATGACGCTGACCGTGCCGTCGCGCAGGTTGGGCACGTAGACGAGCGGCGGATCGGTGCGAACGACGTCGCTCAGCATCCCGGCTCGGGCGTGGCTGTAGACGTCCACGGCCGCCCCGCCACCCGGGGTGACCGTTGTGGAGGCCGACGGGACGGACGGGGGGTGGGCGGCGTGCGTCGCAGGGGAGGCCGGTGCCGTGGCGCCCGCGCCCCCGTCGCCCGAGTTCGCGACGACATAGACCACAAGCAGGACCACGACGATGGTCACCGCCCCGCCCAACGGGAGCAGGAGTCGTACGCCGGGACGGCGTCCTCGCCTGTCATGATGTGAGGAAGCTCGCGTCGACACGCCGTCAGACTAGCGAGGTCCCGGGAGACCGGACTGCCCGGGCGGGTGAGGCTGGTGGCGATGCCGGTTTCCCTTGCTGGGACGGGGATTCCCGCGCTGGGACGCCGATCAGCCGCCGCCGATCGGTGCGCTCAGGTCGGCCAGGGCCATGTCCTCGGGGTCGTCCACCGGCCCACCCGTCCGCATCCCGACATGTCTCTCGATCCGACCACGGAAACCGGACATACTGACCGCAAGGCGCAACATCGGTCGAGGGAGCGTGCGTGTCATCTGGTAGGCGTCTCGGGCTCGGAGCCGGTGCTGTCGTCGGAGTGTTGGCGGTAATCTTCGGTCTGGTCGTGGGGGCGAGTGCGCTCGGTTCGTTCGCGTCGACGTCGGGCGGGCAGATCGCGGTGGTCCGCAACGGTGGCCCGTTCGACAATCACCGGATTCGCCAGATCGTCAATCCCGCCTCGTCGAGAACCTACGTCGGCCTGTATTCCTCGATGCACAACTATCCGGCGCAACAACGTTACTACACGATCACGTCCGTTGCTGGTGAGGGCGACCGTGGCAAGGTCGATGTCGTGACGACACCGTCGAAGGACGGTGTGAGCATGGGGATCGAGGGCACGTTCTACTTCACCCTCAACCTCGACCACAACGTCCTACGCCGGTTCGACGACAAGTTCGGCACCAGGAAGTTCCCGCTGGCGAGCAAAGGTGGGAAGCTCTACTACGCCTGGTCGGGCGACGACGGCTGGTCCGCGTTCCTCGGCGCCATCATCCGGCCGGTCATCGACAACGACCTTCGTGAGCAGATCAACAACTTCACCTGCGCCGACCTCGTCTCCTCCTGCGCCTTGGTCCAGATGGGCGCAAACCAGCAGGCCGGGGCCCAGACGGCCCTCAACGCGGCGTCGAGCAACGGCAACATCCAGGCCGTCCAGAACGCGATTAACAAGTCGCTGGCCACCGACCTCAACGACAATCTCGGCGGCCCGTTCCTGGAGAACCTGCGCTTCACCCTCGCCCGGGTCACTCTGCCGGAGAACGTCCAGGGGGCCGTGAACAGCGCCCAGGCCGCGTTCGCGCGGATTACCGAGGCGCAGGCACGGGTCGCCGAGGCGAAGGCCGAGGCGGAGGCGAACCGCCAGCGCCAGTCGGGCTATGCGCAGTGCCCGGCCTGCGCCAAGATCGATGAGCTCAAGGCGATTCCGTCGAACGTGACGACCTACGCGCCCGGCGCGGAAGTCGCGGTCACCGCGGGCAAGTAGCTTCACCGGTGCCGGGCGGGCGGTCCTCACAATTCCGCCCGCCCGCATCCATAGATCCAACGTCCCCCCATCAACGAGGCCCTCGGGCTGTTTCTCGGGTTCGCGTCCCGACTCGTCCGGTCCATCGCCGGCGGTCAGCCGCGCGTGTGCAGGCCGAAACCCGTGCGGCCGGCGGGCTCCAGTCCCTCCTTCAGGTGCAGCGAGGGGAAGTCGTAGTCGCCGAAGTTCTGCCGCCGGAACGCGATCGGCTCGGTCGAGTCCAGGGTGAGCAGACGCTGCTCCCAGGCCCTGGCGACGTCCGGGTAGTCCTCGCTGGTCATCCGGTCGGTGCCGTACAGCACGAACGGCGGCAGCACCTCGAGGCCCGGATAGTAGAGGATCCCGTGGTGGAGGGGGAAGAGTAGATCGTCGATGGGGCCGTTGATCCCGCGAGCGGTGTAATGCGCCTGCGGGCCGCCGGCGGTCACCGACAGCAGGGCCTTTCTGCCCGCGACGAGGGTGCCTTCGCCGAAGCGCTCGCCGTACCTGGTGTCGCTGTGCTCGCCGACGCCATACGCGAAGTGGAAGGTGAACACCCGGTCCACCCAGCCTTTGAGGATCGCGGGCATCGTGTACCACCACAGCGGGAACTGGAAGATGATCGTGTCGGCCCACCGCAGCTTCTCCTGCTCGGCGAGGACGTCCGGGGTGAGCGTTCCGGCGTCGAAGGCCCGGCCCGAGTCCAGGGCGACCTTCAGCGGGCGTGAGGCGTCGGGGCCGTAGTCCGCGGCGTCCACGACCACCTTCCAGTTCATCGCGTACAGATCGCTCACCCGCACCTCGTGCCCGGCGGTCTCCAAGGTGGACACCGCGAGGTCCTTCAGCGAGCCGTTGAGCGACGTCGGCTCCGGGTGGGCGTAGACGATCAGCGTCTTCATGGAACTCCTTCGGATCGGGTGCCTTCGATCCTGGGCGCCGCGGCGCCCGGCGTTCAGGGGCGCCTGTTCCGTCGGACGGGACTTCCTGGTAACGGCAGGACCACCTTCACGGGCGCCACCGAGGCCATACTGGGAGGCGTGGACGATCTTGCGGGCTTTCTGCGGACCCGGCGTTCCCGGGTCGACCCGGCGGTCGTCGGCATCCCCACCGACCGGCGCCGCCGGGTCGAGGGGCTGCGCCGCGAGGAGGTCGCGCACCTGTCCGGAGTCAGCGTCGACTACTACGTACGCCTGGAGCAGGGCCGCGCCACCCAGCCCTCCGAGCAGGTCCTCGACGCGCTCGCCCGCATCCTCGGCCTCGACGAGACCGAACGCGGGCACCTCCACCGGCTCGCCCGGCAGCGCCGCCGCCACACGAAGGCGCCAGGCGGGCGGGTCCGGCCGGAGCTGGCGCGCGTCCTCGATCTGGTCGTCGACGCACCCGCGCTGATCATGGACCACCGCCTGGACGTGCTCGCCGGGAACCGCCTCGCCGGGCTGGGAGAACTGCACCCTCGACGTGGTCGGGCACCTGCGCCTGGCCGCCGGCACCCACCCCGGGGATCCCCGCCTGGCTTCGCTCATCGGCGAGCTGGCGATGAGCAGCGAGCGCTTCCGCCGCCTCTGGGCCCGCGCGGACGTGCGCGCCCGCACCCATGGCCGCAAGGCATACCGGCATCCACTGGTCGGACTCCTGGAACTACACCAGGAGAACTTCGCACTACCCGACGAGTCAGGCATGGAGCTGGTGGTGCTGTCCGCGGCCCCCGACAGCCCCGCCGAGGACGGGCTGCGCCTGCTCGCGGGCCTGGGCGCGGACGGCGGTGACGCGCGGACTAGGCCGTCGCCGCGGCCGTCGCCATCGAGTGCAGGGTGGTCGCCCTGACCGCGGGATCCAGGGCGCCGGAGCTGTGCGGAGTCGAGTTGATCAGACCGAAGATCGCGTGGGCGCGGACGCGGGCGGCGGGCGCGGTCAGCTCCGGGCGCAGCCGGCGCAGCACACCGACCCACAGCTCGACATAGGCGCGTTGCAGCCGCCGGACCTCGTGTTCGTCCGGCGCAGGCAGGCTGTGCAGGTCACGGTCGTGGATGACGATCAGGTCGGGGTTGCCGACGGCGAACTCGACGTGCCGGCGGACGAGGCGATCGAGCGCGTCGGAGGCGCTCGGGTCCGTGCTCAGCACGGTCTGGGCCCCCTGGAGCAGATGCTGGCTGATGCCCACGAGCAGCTCCGTGAGCATCGCGTCCTTGCTGGCGAAGTGCCGGTAGATGCCGGGCCCGCGGATGCCGACGGCGGCACCGATCTGCTCGATGCCGACCCCGCGAAACCCCCGCTCGGCGAACAGCCGCGCCGCCGCCTGCAGCAGATCGTCCCGCCGGCCGGTGCGAGCCCGCCTGACCGGCGAGGCCGCGGTGGGGGCCGGGCCGAGGGGCGCTGGATCGGGCTCGGCCGGCGTGGGGCCGGGGTCCTGCACCGGCGCGAAGGCGGGTGGTCCGGCCGCAGCGACAGCGGCGGCGTCGGCGGCATCGGAGAAGGTGGGGATCAGACCCGCCGGGGGCGTCACCCGGGTGGCACGCGACGGCACGATGTGGTCCTCCTCCGAGGAGAGGCTACCAAGCATGGTCCGCCGGTCGACGGGAGTGTTAGCGCGCGCTAACATCCGGACTCATGTTAGCGACTGTTAACGTCGGCGACGGTCCCGCCGCCGCACGCGCACGGGCAGCGGCGGCGGAGGACCTCACCGGGCCGCCGCTGCGCAGCGCCGTCGACGCCGCCTCGCCCGCGGCGTGCGGCTACGCCGAGACCCACGCGGCGCTCGTCGCCGAGCTGCGCGAGCGGCTCGCCGCGACGGCGCTGGGCGGCCCCGAGCCCGTCCGGCGCCGGCACGTCGAGCGCGGCAAGCTGCTGGCACGGGAGCGCATCGAGGTGCTGCTCGACCCGGGCAGCCCCTTCCTGGAACTGTCCCCGCTGGCCGCGGACGGGATGTACGACGGTGACGCGCCGGGCGCGGGCATCGTCACGGGCATCGGCCGGATCGCGGGGCGGGAATGCGTCGTCGTCGCGAACGACGCCACCGTCAAGGGCGGGACGTACTACCCGATGACGGTGAAGAAGCACCTGCGGGCGCAGGAGGTGGCGCTGCACAACCGGCTGCCCTGCGTCTATCTCGTCGACTCCGGCGGGGCGTTCCTGCCGATGCAGGACGACGTGTTCCCGGACCGCGAGCACTTCGGCCGGATCTTCTACAACCAGGCGACGATGTCGAAGGCCGGCATCGCCCAGATCGCCGCCGTGCTCGGCTCGTCCACGGCGGGCGGCGCCTACGTCCCGGCGATGAGCGACGAGACGGTCATCGTCCGCAACCAGGGAACGATTTTCCTGGGTGGGCCGCCGCTGGTGAAGGCCGCCACCGGGGAGGTCGTCGCGGCCGAGGATCTCGGCGGCGGCCTGCTGCACGCGAAGACCTCCGGGGTCGTCGACCACCTGGCCGACGACGACGCCGACGCCCTGCAGACGGTGCGCCGGATCGTCGCGAGCCTGGCCCCGCGCGCGGCGCGGCCCTGGCCGGTCGCGGCGGTGGAGGAGCCCGCGGTCGACCCGGCCGGCCTGTACGCGGCGGTGCCGACGGATTCGCGGACGCCGTACGACGTGCGTGAGGTGATCGCGCGGATCGTGGACGGGAGCCGGTTCGCGGAGTTCAAGCGGGAGTACGGGTCGACGTTGGTGACCGGCACGGCGCGGTTGCATGGTCATCCGGTGGGGATCGTGGCGAACAACGGGGTGTTGTTCGGGGAGTCGGCGCTCAAGGGGGCGCATTTCATCGAGCTGTGTGATCAGCGGGGGATTCCGTTGGTGTTTCTGCAGAACATCTCGGGGTTCATGGTGGGGCGGGAGTACGAGGCGGGTGGGATCGCCAAGCACGGAGCGAAGATGGTGACGGCGGTGGCATGTGCGCGGGTGCCGAAGTTCACGGTGGTGATCGGTGGGTCGTTCGGTGCGGGGAACTATTCGATGTGTGGGCGGGCGTATTCGCCGCGTTTCCTGTGGATGTGGCCGAACGCGCGGATCTCGGTGATGGGTGGGGAGCAGGCCGCGTCGGTGCTCGCCACCGTCCGCCGTGACCAGGTCGCCGCGACGGGCGTCGACTGGAGCGACGCCGACGAGGCCGCGTTCCGCGCCCCGGTCCTGGACCGTTACGCGGAGCAGGGGAGCCCGTACTATTCGACGGCCCGGCTCTGGGATGATGGGGTCATCGACCCGGCCGACACCCGTATGGTGCTGGGCCTGGGGCTTTCGGTGACCGCCAACGCCCCACTGGAACCAGTCCGATACGGCGTGTTCCGAATGTGAAGGGGTATGCGAGGGACAGCGGCTAGCTGAGGGACAACGGTTAGCTGAGGGACGCGGTCAGCCGGCGGCGAGGGGAGAACAGACGTGAGGATCAAGGGTGTCGGCCGCTGACCTTTCCGCCTCCAACCATGTGCCCGGCCAGCCGAGAGCTGCCGGTACCGGTGGTGATCCTGGAACCGGCACGCTCCGGCGGGACGCCGGGCTGGCGGGCCTGGCGTTCTCGTCCGTGCTCGTCGCGAACCGCGGCGAGATCGCCGTCCGGATCATCCGCACCCTGCGCGACCTCGGCATCCGCTCGATCGCCGTGTACTCCGACGCGGACGCCGGTGCCCGCCACGTCCGCGAGGCCGACGTCGCGGTGCGCCTGGGGCCGACGCCGGCCCGGGAAAGCTACCTCGACATCGACGCCGTGCTCGAGGCCGCGCAGGTCGCCGGTGCCCAGGCCATCCATCCCGGCTACGGTTTCCTCGCCGAGAACGCGGCCTTCGTCCGGGCCTGTGAGGCCGCCGGGCTGTTCTTCATCGGCCCGCCGGTCGCCGCCGTCGAGGTGATGGGCGACAAGATTGTCGCTCGGCGGACCGTCGCCGAGGTCGGCGTGGCCGTGGTGCCGGGTCGGTCGTCGCCTGCCATGACCGACGCCGCCATCACCGAGGCTGCGGGCCAGCTCGGCTATCCGGTCCTGGTCAAGCCGTCGGCCGGCGGTGGCGGCAAGGGCATGCGGGTCGTGCGCGTGCCGGGGGAGATGGCCGCCGCCCTCGTCTCGGCCCGCCGGGAGGCATCGGCTGCCTTCGGCGACGACGCCCTGTTCGTGGAGCGGCTCATCGCCCGGCCCCGCCACGTCGAGGTGCAGGTGCTCGCCGACGCGCACGGCACTGTGCTGCACCTGGGGGAGCGCGAGTGCAGCCTGCAGCGGCGCCACCAGAAGATCATCGAGGAGGCGCCGTCGCCGCTGCTCGACGCCCGCACCCGGGAACGGCTCGGTGCCGCGGCGGTCGCGGTGGCCGGCGCCGTCGGCTACGTCGGCGCCGGCACGGTCGAGTTCATCCTGTCCGCCGACGCGCCCGACGAGTTCTACTTCATGGAGATGAACACCCGCCTGCAGGTGGAGCACGCCGTGACCGAACTGGTCACCGGGGTGGATCTGGTCGCCGAGCAGATCCGGATCGCGGCCGGGGAGCCACTGCGGTTCGGCCAGGCCGACGTCCGCCTCGCCGGGCACGCGGTGGAGGCCCGGGTGTACGCGGAGGACCCCGCGCGCGGTTTCCTGCCGACCGGCGGGCACGTCCTCGCCTTCCGTGAACCCGCGGGGCCTGCCATCCGCGTCGACGCCGGCATCGACGCAGGCGACACCGTGGGCACCGCCTACGATCCGATGCTCGCCAAGATCGTCGCCTGGGGGCCCGACCGGCCGGCCGCGCTCGCCCGGCTCGACGCCGCGCTCGCCGCCACCGTCCTGCTCGGCGTCACCACCAACATCGGTTTCCTGCGCGCACTGCTCGGCCATCCCGACGTCGTCGCCGGCCGGCTCGACACCGATCTGGTCGAACGCGACCTCGCCGCGCTCACCGCCGACGAACTGCCCGGCGAGGCCATCCTCGGCTACGCCCTGGCCAGGCTGCTCGCGCTGCAGCCGGTCGGCCCGCTCATCGACCCCTGGGACATCCCGTCCGGGTGGCGGCCCGGTGAACCCGCGTGGCTGAGCTGGGACGTGCTGATCCCGGGCGGTGGCACCGGCCCCGCGCGCGGCGACGACCCGGAGGGCGACGACGGCCTCGGCGACGACGGCCTCGGCGACGACGCGCCGGCTGGCAGCGCGGCTGCCGGGCTGGATGGTTTCGCTGGGAGCGATCCCGCCGGTCGTGGGCCTGCCGGTGGGGACGGCGCCGGCGGTGGAGCCGAGGAGGCCGCACCCGCATTCGGTGGCGGTTCCGGGCTCCGCTCGCGGGCCGCGACCGTGCGGGTCAGTGTCCGCGGCACGCCGGCCGCCGCGCGGATCCGCCTTGCCGACGGGCCACCGGTCGCCGCGTCGGTGCGCCAGGTCGGCGATGACCTGCTGGTCACGATCGGTTCGGTCACCACCCGGTGGGCGTTCGCGTGGGCGGTGACCGAGGGCGGCCACGACCCGGCGGAACCCCTCGCCGGGGCCGGCCCCCGCGTCCCGATCGTGGCCGCGCAGGGCTCGTCCCCCGCCGGGGAGCTGCTCTGGCTGGGGCGGGACGGCCGGGCCTGGGAGTTGGCTGAAGCGGTTCCCGTGGCCGGGGCGGATCCGGCCGCGACCCGCGGCGGCCAGGCGCGTAGCCCCATGCCGGGAACGGTGATCGCCGTCCTCGTCGAGCCGGGTACGGCCGTCATCGACGGGCAGTCGCTGGTCGTGGTCGAGGCGATGAAGATGGAGCATCCCGTCTCGGCAGCGGCGGCCGGCATCGTCGCCGAGGTGCTGGTCCGCCCCGGCGACCTCGTCGGCCTCGACCAGGTTCTGGCGGTCGTCGCGCCCCCGCAGGACGCCGCTGACCTGACCGCGGTGGCTCCCTGACCGGGGGAGGACTACCGCAACGGGAGCCTGGCGGTTCGGTCGCCGTCGCGCAGCGCCGCCAGTCGGTCGACGAGCGTCGCGCGGGCCTCATCCTCGCCGAGTTCGACGAGGTCCACCGATTCGACGAGGTCGAGCCAGCCCGGCGGGTCGCAGCGCTTGATCCGGATCGTGACCAGCCGGGTGCCGCAGGTGGCGCCCGCCGCCGGAAAGGCCTCCTGCCATTCGGCGCTGCCCGCCACCTCGCTGAGGTAGGCGGGGGAGAGCACGACGAGGGTCCACGGCACCCGGGCGACCGCGTCCGCCAGTGAGACGGCCATCGCCTGCTCGCCGCGTTCGTCGGGGCGCGGGGGTTCGTCGGGGTCGAGGCGTTCACCCGGGTCGTCGAGGTCGGGGTACGGCAGGACGTGCCATCCCGCCGCCTCGAGATGCCAACCGATCCAGCTCGCCCAGCCGGCATCGGCCCGGGAATGGGAGAGGACCACGTCGACGGGGAAGCCCTCCGCGCCGTCGGCGACTACGGGTTCGGGAGATGCGTGGCCGGGCTCGTTCGCGTCAGGCCGCTGCTCCCGGTCGGAGTCCACCGGGTGAGAGCCCGGGTCGGAACGCTCGTGGCCGGTCTGCTCAGAGCCGGTCTGCTCAGAGCCGGTCTGCTCAGAGCCGGAGTGCTTCTGGGCGGGCTCCGCAACGCTGTGCTGGTCGGGGTTGTGCTGGTCGGGGTTGTGCTGGTCGAGGAAGGCGGCGGCGGCGTTGGCGGCGAGGCGCAGGAACCAGCCGCGGTCCTCCTCGCGGGTCGACGCCCGGCCGTAGCAGGTCAGGGCGCAGGCGAGCAGCGACAGCGGCAGCTGGTCGCGCCACTGCTCGACCAGGCTGGCCGCTCGCGCCCATTCCTCCCCGGCGGAGCGGACCTGGCCGATGAACAGCCACAGCCACTGGGGCAGGACCGCCCCGTCGAGGTCGGGGTCAAGCAGCAGGTCGATGGCGGCGGTGCGCTGGTTGGGGGACAGCTCGACCAGCATGCGGGCGAGGACGTGCAGCACGAGATGAGTGGGGTCGCGGGTGAGCACGGCGTCGGGGGCGTAGCGCGACAGGTCGATCAGCTGGAAGGCCGCGCCGGCGTCCTGCCAGGCGGTCGGGATGAGGATGTTCTCGACGTGCAGGTCCCCGTGAGCGCGCCCGACGAACGTGGGTAGCCACACGCCGGCGCTGCGGCCGGGGTCCAGCACCAACGCGAACGGGTTGGGCAGCGGGTGATCCTCCCCTTCGACGGTGACGGTGGGCCCGGGGTGCGCGGCGGCAAGGTGGTGCAGCGGGCTGCCGGGGGCGAGCCGGTCGCCGAGCTGGCGGCGGAGGATGGCCGGCACATCCATCGAGGGCAGCCGGGTCGGCCCCGCCCACTCGCCCAGGACGGACCGGACGACCGCGGCGCTGATCTCGGCGAAGGCGGCGGCACCGGCGGCGGGCCGGGGGAAGGC
>NZ_JANEZT010000190.1 GCF_025403405.1 Frankia tisae | reverse complement strand
GTGTCGGGCGCCTCCACGATGCCGGGGTGGACGACGCCGGGCGGGTGGACGACGCCGGGCGCGGGAACGTTGCCGGCGGGGTGCGGGACGGGAACAGGAACGGGAACAGGAACAGGAACGGGAACGGGAACGGCGACGGGGACGGGAGGAGCGGCGAGGACGGTCTGGCCGATCATGCCGGGTCCGGGCTGAGGGAGGCGTCCATCTGCGGGACGACCCACACGGTCGCCTCCTGCGGGGGGCCGAGCAGGTGGGTGAGCACCCGGTGCAGGGTCACCTCGTCGACGCGCTGCGGGTACGGGCCGGCCGCGATGTGCCGCAGCAGGTCCGGATCCGGGACGATGCCGTGCTGGTCGAGGTAGTAGGCGGCGGTGTCGGTCCACACCCAGTGGCCGTCGGTGCGGAACGTCATCGGCACCACCTCGCCGCGGTCGGGGACCACGACGTCGACCATCCGGGTGGACGTGCCGAGGATCGGATGGCCGGCGTCGAGCCAGGCCAGCAGGTCGGCCCGGTCGTCGGGGTCGTCGATGCGCGGCCGGTCGGGGGCGAAACGCGGACCGGCGATCGGGTCGACCTCGTCGAAGACCCGGGCGACCGTCACGTCGGCGGCCGGTTGGCGCGCCCACAGCAGGGCACCCGAGTGCCGGGCGAGGACCTGGTACGGGAGGGCTTCGACGCCCGCCGGGCACACCTCGACCTGCGGGTCGGGTTCGCCAGCGGCCAGCAGCACCTCCCCCAGCCGGGCGGCCAGCGCGGCCAGCGCAGCCGGGGCGGCCAGCGCGGCCGGGGACGATCCTCGGGGCTCGGGCTCGGGCTCGGCGGGCGGCGGCCCGGCGGTGACCACGAAGATCCGCTTCGGCCGGGGCCAGGGGGCGCCGCCCGCCGGCACCCGCCAGGAGCGCCACAGGCCCAGCGCGTCCGGCTCGGCCTGGGCGGCCTCGACGATCGCCCGTTCGGCCACGTCGAGCCCGCCGGGGCCGGGCTCGCCGGTGAGATCCAGCGGCATGGCCGCGCCGGGACCGTTCGCGGCCGGGTCGGCGGAACGGAACTCCCAGGCGTTCGGCAGGCGCTCGTCGAGCGGCAGTGCGTCCAGGGCCAGGACGAGATCACTGTCCTGGCCGGCGGCCGCCAGCTCGTCGCGGACCAGTCGCAGCTCCCCGCCGCCGGCCCCGAGCTGTCCGGCGGTGACGGTGAAGGCGATGGCCTGCGCGATGTCGAGGCGCAGGCCGGCGGCGAGCCAGGAACGGGCCTCGCTGATCAGCTCGTCGGGCAGGTACCCGGCGAGACCGAGCAGCGCCCAGTGCCAGGCTTCGACCGCATCGTCGGTAGCCGCCGGACCGACACCGGCCTCGCCGACCTCGTCGCCGGTGCGCATGTCGGGAGCCTCGGTCACCGCGTTCTCCCTCTGCCTCGACGGCGCCCACTCGCCTGGCGGCGGCCGGCGTCGGTTGCGTGCCTGCCCAGAGCACGCCTGAGCCGGGCGCAACGGTTCACGTGGACTGATGACCCCGCGGGTTCTGGGCGTGCAGCCCCAGCTTCCGCAGGAGCACCAGCGCGATGATGCGTTCGACCACCCGGATCACGAAGCCCAGCGTGATGTCCGCGGGCCCGGCCCGGTGGAAGTACCGCCCGGAGCTGAAGCCCACCAGGGCCGTGCGGAAGGCACCGAGGACGACGCCGGACACCAGGCTGCCGCTGCCGGCCACCGCGCCGGTCAGGGCCGCGTCCTGGCCCCGCAGCGGGAAGTACTTCGGCGGGATGCCGTAAAGCGCCGAGGTGGAGGTCTGGGCGACGAAGGAGGACAGGAAGCCGACGAGGAGGGTGGCCTGGAAGTAGTCGTAGCCGGTACCCCGCCACCGGGGTGGGTTCTCCGGGCCGGCCCACTCGTTGTCCCAGTGCTTGTCGTGGTTCAACGGCTTACGGGTGTAGTGCTTGCCGCCGTCGACGTTGGCGAGGCCGTCCTTCCAGGACTTCAGCGGACTGCCCTGGATGTCGTGGGCCACGCTGTTGGCCACCTTGAGCAACGAGGTGATGGCGGCGGCGGTGAAGATGCGTGCCCAGTCCAGCCCCTGGAACTGGCCGCGCCTGACCGCGGCGGTCGCGAGGATCATGGCCGCGGCGTCGATGAGGAACTCCTGGCTGAAGTCGATCGCCGCCCGCTGGAAGACGAGCCGGCCGCGGGGTGTGAACGAGCCGGCCAGGCCGTCGACCGCGGCATACTGCAGCCGGTTGGACTCCCGCCACATCCGGTCGTAGCCACGGAACTGGTTCAACGGGCCTCGGTGCTCGAACTCTCGGCCGACGAGGGTGAAGGCCGAGTGGGGAACCAGCTGCCACCGGCCGAGTGGTGAGCGCTCCCACACCGTCCCGGACAGGCTGCGAAAGCGCAGCAGGTCGCCTCGCGCGTCGGTCTCCCGCCACTGCTTGTGGAACTTCTCCGTCTCGCGGAAGATCCCCGAGTTCAGTGCGGTCTCCTTCCGTTCGCGGAAGACGTCGCCGTGGTCGTACTCCTTCCATTCGCCGGTCCCGCTCGGCTGGGTGGTCAGCAGCCGTTGGGGGTACTCGCGCACCCGGCCGTCGACCTGTTCGCGCAGGATCTCCTGGGGGTTGGCGGGGTCGACGTCGCGCCAGTCGGTGGCCGCGGTGCCCGGGGGGACGTCCGGCTGCCACGCCTGCCGGCCCGCCGTCGCCCACTCGCGGACCGCCGCACTGCCGGCCTTGACGTTGCCGGCGGGGTCGCGGATCTCGGAGTGCCAGGTGTTGTGCGCGTCGCGCCAGGCGAACAGCGACGCCCCCTTGCCCAGCGCACGGACGTCGCGGACCCGGGTCCTGGTCCGGGTGCCCGGGGTGAGCTGCTGGTAGTCACGGAAGGAGTCGTCCCAGGCGTCGGTCCCCTGGTTGTTGCGACCGCTTATCCGCACGCCGTCGTTGCCGGCGCCGTCCTCCCATTTCCAGGTCTTTCCCGCATCGGCACGGCCCGTGCCCCTGATCGTGACCGGGCCGGTGGCGCCGGGGAAGGTGTCGCGCCGGCCCACGATCTGACCCATCGGGTTACGGGTGATCGTGGCCTCCCGGCCCGTCAGGGTGAACGGCGCGGTGCCCACCGGCGGGTTCGGCTGGTAGACGGGCTGGTCCGTGCCGAGGAACGACACGACGTTCCCGTTGCCGTCGGTGTAGCGGACGACGACCCGCGGGGTGAAGGGCCCGCCGGGCTGCGCCGTGTCGATCCAGCCCGGCCCGCCGGCATGGAAGTGGCGCTCCCCGGTCGCGACCGTCGCCTTGGCGCCGTTGATCTCCCGCCAGGTCAGCGGCGGGCGGGGAACGCCGGTGGTCAGGGTGCCCGCGGGTTCCCAGCCGGCCGCGGTCCGGCCGATCTCGACGGTGTTGCCGTTGTCGACCACGAGCGCGCCGCGGACGAAGTGGCCGTTCTGGGTGAAGTCGGCGAACGACCCGTCCGGGGTCATCACCCGCACGCCTCGGACGATGTTCGCGCCGGTCCCGACGTTCGGGCCCACCCGCTCCTTCCACCGATACACCTGGTAGCGACTGTCCGCGAAGATCGCGCCAGGCTGAGGGAAGTCGACCTGCCCCCACTTGGCGCCGAAGAACCGGGCGATCAGCCGGCCCCCCGCGTTCGACACCGCGCCCGGCGCCTGCCAGACCATCTGCGGGGGACGCTGCTCGGCATATCGAATGATCTTCATGCTGTTGCCGTCCGCCAACATCTCCCCGCGGCCGCTCTCCTTCCCCTGCGGGGAGATCTCCTGGTAGGTCGGCTCGACGCGGTAACTGCCCGCGCCGTCCGGGGAAAGGTCGTGCTCCCGGTAGTGCAGGGCGTGCTTGAAGGAGTTGAACGCCGTGTACTGCTTCTGGGCGAAGGTGACCGGGGTCCCGGTGCCGTCGCCGGGGCCGAACGTGTCGGTCCAGGCATGACGGTCCCGGTGGCGAACGCCGTGCATCAGCAGCCGGCCGTCCTTGTCGTAGCGGAACCACAGCCAGTGCCCACCCGGCTGGAGTTCACCGCGGACCAGCCCCTTGGCCAGCGTCGTCCGGCCCTCGCGAACCAGGGTGTCCGCGACCGGATGGTGGGCGTGGTCGGACCAGACCGCCCCGTCGGACTCCACCCCGAACGCCCGTTTCCCCCGGGCGACATGACCGCCGTAGAGGCCGCCGCGCCCCTCCTCCCACTCGTGCCAGTGCCGCTTACCGTCGGGTGAGCGCAGCACCTCCAACGGGTTACCGCCGCCGAGCACCTCCCGGGAGTAGAACGGCGTGCCGTCCGCGCCGACGAGCTGGAGGCTGCCGTCGTGCAGCGCCTTGGCGGTGCCCCTGCTGTTGTAGGCAGCGACAGGGGTGGCGCCCCCGGCGGGATCGGGAACCGTCAGCGGACCGGCCCCGTCGCGGCGGGTCCACGACGCCGGCGTGCCGGGGGCCAGGTCGACGAGGAAGTGCGTGCCGTCGGGACGGCCCCGCTCGTCCAGGAAACTGATCTTTTCGCGCAGCAGCCGGCCCTCCCCGTCGACCTCCCGCCAGTCGGAGCGGTGCTGCCCGCTCCCGGTGTCGGCGAGCCGGAACCCGTCCGGCGTGCGGGTCACGGTGACGGCCGCCGGGTGGCCGCCGCTGAGCAGGCTGAGCTGTGTGGCCGCGCCCGGTCGATGGTCGAGGTGGAGCTGGCGGTGGCCCTGGATCACGCCGCCGGCCGTGCGCAGGGGGATGTCCTGCTCCAGCAGGTCGCCGTTTGCGGCGAAGACGCGCCGCTCCCCGTCGCGGGTCTCCAGGTGGAACTCCCCGCTGCCGGTGGGGACGACCGCCCAGGTGCGGGTGTTACCCAGTGGGTCGACGGTGCGCCCCGTCCGGGTGACCCAGTCGATGTCGACGTGTCCCAGGTCCTGCGCCGCCGGCGTCGGCTGTGCCCGGTCGGACATCCGCACCCGCTCCGTGACGAGGCGGCCGTCCGCTTCGTACGTCTGCCCGTCGCCGCGGGGATCCCGCAGCTCGACTCGGCCGCCGGCACCCGCCGTGACCTGCCAGTTCGCGATCTGGCCACCGGGGCGGAACGTTTGGGCGGTGGCACCGTTCCAGTCGATCTCGATGTGCTGCGGCGCCCGGCCCACCGCCACCGCCGGCACCGCCGGGTCGGCCGGCGTCAGCCGCTCAACCTGGAGGGACCCGCTGCGGTCGTAGATGCGGTGGTCGCCCCGGTGCGCTCCCGGGCCGTCGTCCGTCACCTGGTATCCATTGCCGTGCGGGGTGACGGTGCGCTGCGGTACCGGCTGACCGTCGGCTCCCTGCAGGGTGTATCGGCCGGCCGTCAGATCGGCCACGATCGCCTGGCCGGCGATCCGGGCGCCACCGGGGTCCCGCGGCGCCAGCGTCTCCTGGTGCAGGTCACCGTCGGCCGAAAACACCTGGATGTCGCCGTCGTGGTCGAGCCGGAACCCGCCGGCGCCGTCCCTGACGGCCTGCCAGGTCCGCGCCGCCCCGTCCGGGTCGACGGTGGTGGCCGTCCCCGCCACCCAGTCGATGTCGACCCGGCCGAGGTCCCGCAGCAGGTCCGGGCGCAGCGAGTGGGACAGCGAGGTCCTCTCGCCGAGCAGCCGGCCGTAGGCGTCGAAGACCCGGTGGTCGCGGGGATCGTCGGGGTCGCGGGGATCGTTGTGGCCCCCGGAATCCACGGGCTCGCCGGGGTCGTCGAGCCGGAATCCGCCGTCGGGCAGGGAGCTGACTCGCCAGTCCCGGACCGATCCGGCCAGGTCCACGGTGCGCGCGGTCCCCTGGGGCCAGGCGATGTCGACCCGGCCCAGCGACGGCGGTGGCGTAGGAGCCGGCCCCGACGGCGCCGGCGTGGACGCGGCTGGGGGCGCGGGGGCTGGGGACGGCGGCTGCGTCAGGGCCAGCCGCTGGGCCACCAGCCGCCCGTCCCAGTCGTAGTCCCGCACGACGCCCTGGCCCGGGCCTGGCCCGGTGTCCACCACCCGGTAGCCGCCGCCGATGCGGGTCACCGTCGCTCCCGGCGCGGGACCGCCGTCGGTGGGCAGGAGATGCGGCGGGTCCGCGTTCGGGCTGAGGTCGACATGGAGCTGGACGCCGTCGAGCGGCAGGCCGTCGACACCGCGCAGCGGCATGTCCTGGGCCTGCAGAACACCGCCGACGTCGTAGACCCGCTGTTCCCGGCCGTCGGTCAGCCGGAACCCGCCCCCGTCCTCCCGGTCGACCTGCCAGGTGCGGACCGTGTTCGCCGGGTCCACCGTGTTCGCCGGGTCCACCCCGTGCGCCGGGTCCGCCCCGTGCGCCGCGTGTTGCAACCAGTCGATGGTGAGATGTCCCTGCGGCCCACCCGGCCCGCTGGTCGGCAGAGCGGAGCGGACCGGCTGCCCGGAGTCGTCGTACTCATGAAAGTGGTCGGGCCCCGACGCAATCCGAAAGCCGCCGTCATCACGGCGGTCGACCGTGCCCGTGAGGACGACGGCACCCGCGGCGTCGACGACGGTGCCCGTCACGGGCTCGCCGATGGCGAGTGGCGGGTTTACGATGTCGAGCCGTTCCCCGCCGGCCAGATCGCGGTGATAGCGGGTGTGACCTGCGGGCGCGGCGGTCGACGTTCCTGGCTGGACCATCCCCAACCACCATGCCTGCTGGCCATCCCCACGCAGCTCCAGCACCGGGGCCCGGGGCGGTGCGGGCTGGGCGTGTTTGAGCAGCTCGACCTCGACCGGAACACCCAGACGCCGCGAAAAAGCCCGCCCCACATTGTTGATCCACGTGTTCAGATCCTCGGCCGGCGGCTCATGCCGCACCTTCTTACTCATGAACCGACCCGACTTGTCATTCACAACAAGCGACCCGTCAGGCCGACGGCGCAGCTCACCACTCATCCGCGCCGTCATCTCCACCGCCCGACCCGCCGCATCAAAACCCACCACAATCGACGGATGACCCAAGTTCACAATCTTGTCCACGAACTCCTCGAACGACGGCACCGGCTCCCTGTCCTCCGGCGCCACCGGCCGACCCTCCCGCTCCGCCTGCACCACCCGCTCCGCCCGCACCTCCCCCGCCCTCACCACACCCCTGTACAAACTCGCAACATCCTCCGGCGGAACAACCGTCAACGGCTCCTCACTACCCAGATAGATCACCCCGTCCGCACCCACCGCGTACTGCCACACCATCCCCGGCGTAGCACCCTCCACATGCTTCGGCGAAAACCTCTCCAACGTCGTCCACAACGGATTCAGCCGAATATCACTCCTGTCATCGACCTCCCAGGACTTCACATCCTTCCGCCGCAACGCATCACCGAACACCACATCCAAAGCCGACCGCGGACCAGGATCAGCCGGCGGCACAGGATCAGCCGGAGCAGGATCAGCCGGGGGCGCAGGGACGATCGCCTCCCCAGGTGCCGGTCTCTCTGGCGCAGGCACCTCGAAACCAGGCACCTCGGGCATGGGGACCTCGGGTAGCGGGACCTCGGGTAGCGGGACCTCGGAAGCAGGCACCACCGGCGCGAGCGTCTCGGGCGCCGGTGCGGGGTTACCGGGCTGTTCGCCGGGGGGCTGCGCACCTCCGCGCAGCGCCGGGCGGTCCTTCGCCCACTGACGCAGTGCGTCGTCGTAGGCCGACTGGACCATGTCCGGCCGCTGGCCCAGCCGCGCCAGGTCCGCGGTGGCGTCGTCGCGGTGGCCTTCGGCGCGCACCAGCCGCTCCCAGGCGTCCCGCTGCCGCGGATTCATGGGCTGTTTACCCAGACCGGCCGCCGTCGAGCTCGACGGCCCACCGGGACCGTCCCCCACCTGCAGATTCAGACGGGCGTAGGCTGCCTGGGCCGCCCCGACCTCGTGGCGCGCCGCAACGACGCGCCACCATGCCTGCTCGACCTGCTCGACCTCCACCGGATCGGTGATGCCGAGACGAGGCACCCACGACGACGCGGGCATCGATCCCACCAGCGCCATCGAATCCGGCTGGGGCCGCGGGTAGGCCGGCGGAGCCGGCTCGGAGTCGGCGCCGTGGATCGCGCCCGCCGCATCGAGCTCGGCGATGCGCGTCAGGACGACCCGCTGAAGATCCCCCAGGCGCCCGCCCGCCTGGTGGTCGAGGAACATGGCCGCGACGTCGACCCCGGCGTCCCGGGCGAAGTCGAGTACCCAGGGCTCGAGCACCGCGGCGATCCCCTGCTCCAGCGGCACGTCGGCGGCGGGTGCGGGCGAGTAGCTCGGTGCGGGCGGTGCGGGAGCCGTGGGGACAGCGTCCGCGGGGGGAACGTCCGCGGGGGCGTCATGTCCGGTGACGCCGCCGGTGAGACGGTTGGCCGTACCGCGCACCGAGCTCGCGGTCCGCCGGCCACCGCGATCGCCCCAGGCCGTCATCCCCGGCTGGTGTGTGCGCGCCGGGAGCGCACCCGCGCTCGCCGTGCTCACCGGCGGCAGCGCTGCGATCCCGCCGTGGCCGGCGGAGCCGGTGTCGACGGCCATCCCCCGACCGTCCGGCCCGGCGACCAGTACCCGTAGATCCACCGGGCGCAGCGGCGGTCGGTTCAACGCCAGCACCCGTTGTTCGCCACCGAGCTGGGTCTCGATCCACACCAGCCGGTCGCCGACGTTGAGCAGCATCGCACCGTGGCGAGCCAGGCCCGGCGGCCCGGCGACCAGGTAGGCCGCTGCCCCAGGCCCCAGCGTGCGGACCTGGTCGAGCACGCCGTGCCAGGTGGGAATTCGCTGCCAGGGGGTGCCGAGCATCCCCGCGAGTCGCTGCGCCGGCCCGGTCGCGTCGTCGCCTGCCCGGCTCCCGGCACTCGCGACCGGTGGACGGCCCGATCCCATCAGCCCGCGGGCACTTTCGACGAGACGCACCATGCAGTCGGCGGTGATGCTCGGCCCGTTCCCGAACGCCTCGCGCAACCGGTCCAGCACCGGGGCCACCCTGGCCTGCTCCCCCACCGGCAGCCCCGCTGCCCGCGACGGCAGCGGCTCCACTTCGGCATACAGCTCCGGGAACAGCTCGGGAGCGACGGTCGGGGGCCCGGCCGTCGCAAGCGGCCCGACTGCAGCGCCGGTCAGCATGCCGGACCCGATGACGAGCGGAAGCTGGTGGCCGGAGGCGGAGAATCCGCCGGCGACAACGGTCCCGGTCGCCGGCGGCGCACCGGCGTGACGATCCGTCGGCCCGGCGGTCGCAGCCCCGGGCGGAGGTTCCGCGGGCAGAGGCATGGAGTCCGGCGGCGCAACCACGGGGTCCACCGGCACGGCTGCGGGCCGAGACACGGAGTCCACCGGCGCAATCGCGGAGTCCACCGGCACCGCTGGGGAGTCCGTCGGCACGAGTGGGAAGTCGACCGAGGGGAGCGGCGGGTTCGGCAGCACGGCGCCGTCGGACGGCTGGATCGCGCGGGCCACGTCGGGTGCCACAGCAGACGGGGCCGATGTGGCACCCGCCAGCGGCTCGGCCGAACCGACCACGGATGGATCGGACGGCTGCCCGCCGACCGGCGGGGTGGAGGGCGCCACCAGCTCCGGCGGCGCACTCGGCAGGCCCGGGTTCGGCGACCCGGGCAGGACCGACGTAGCTGCAGGGACGGGAGGCTCCGCCGGAATTACCGGCCCAGACACAGCCGGCCCAGACACAGCCGGCGCGGCCACCGTGGCCGTGGAGCGCACAGCGGCCGGGGAAGCGGACGGTGTGGGGGCGGGAGTGACATCCACCGACGTGACCGGAACGGTCGCGGGCGTCGCCGGCGGCGGTATGGCGGGCGTCGCCGGCGCAGCGGTGGGTGCCACGGCTACCGACGGGGTCACCGTCCCCGGCTGCGCGGTCGGCCCCGGCTGCGCGACCTCCGGCACCGGCGGCGGCACCGGTACCACACTCGGCGACACCGATGGTGGCACCGGGGCTGACGCCGCCGGCGGCGTTGGAGCTGGCGCGGACGGTGCGGTCAGCGCGGCGGGCAACGGTGCCGCCGGCGCGGGCCCGACCGGCTTTGCGCCGCTGTCCGGGGCCGCCCAGCTTCCGGGCCCTGGTACGGCGGGCCTGCCGCCGGCTGGCGGCACAGGCGCCGGTGGGGCCAGCGGCACCGGGACGGGAGACGGGAGCGGGACGGGAGACGGGAGCGGGGCGGGAGACGGGACGTCGGTGGGGTCGATCACGGGGTCCGCCGCCGGCATGGGCACGAGCGGGCCGTGCGGTGCAGCGCTCGGGGCGGGCCCGCCGGCTGCGGCGTACGGGTCCTCCGGCTTGGGGTGGCCGCTCTGACCGGGGAGGTCAGCGAGGTGGGGCAGGTCGCCGAAGTCGAGCAGATCGTCGAAGTTGGGCAGGTCGGCGAGGTGGGGCAGGTCGTCGACGTCTGTCGCGTCGGTGTACGTGGAGCCGACCGAGGCGACGCTGAACACCGAGGCGGTGTCCCACGTCGAGTCCCCGTCCGCCTCCGATCCCGAGTCCCCGTCTGGCTCCGACCCCGAGTCCCAGTCCCCGATCGAGTCCCAGTCCCCGATCGAGTCCTCATCCGAGAACGAGCCGACATCCGAGAACGAGCTGATATCCGGTATCGATGCCAGGTCCGGGCCGTCGGTCTGCCCTCCGCCGAGGCCCGAGCCGCCAGCGTGCGGGGTGGCGACGGCGGGGCCCGTCCCCCGGTGGGGCCCCACATCGCCCGAGGAGCCCATGCCACCCGAGGGGCCGCTGTTCTGGCCGGTCCCGCCGTCGGGTGAGTCACCCGTATCCGGGCCCGGGCCCGACGGGCCGCCGGGAAGATTGTTGGGGATCGGGGCCGGCGGGGGGATGACGTCGGGCGGGATGAGGCCCGCTCCCTGCATGCCTTTGCGGCCCCCGCGGCCCACGTGCCCGGCGGCGTTCTCCGTGCTGCCCTCGACGGCGCCGGAGATTGCGTCGTCGACGACGGACGTCAGGCTCCAGTCGCCGTCGACCAGGCCGCTGGCGATGATTCCGCCGCCGGCCTCCAGGATGACGGAGAGGGCGCTTTCCAGGGCGATACTCGCGATGGGATTTTCGGCCCCGCCGACGACACCGATATGTTTGAGCCAGGCGTCCGACTTGGTCATGAAGCCTTTCATCCCGGGCAGCCCGAGCAGGCTGGTGCCGGCGGCGGCCAGGCCGTACTTGACCATGTGCAGGATCTCGCCGTTGTCGAAGCCGCCGCGCCGGCCCTCGAGGATCTGCCAGGCCTGCGCCACGATCGACGAACCGGGCATGAACAGCATCTGCATCGCCAGGATATGCGCCGCCGTCTTCGCCGTCGCCAGGGACAGCACGCGCTGGATGAGCGTGCGGGTGGTGATGATGCGCGCCGCCGCCTCCTCCGGCTGGCCGAAGGCGGCCTCGATCGCCGCGATCGCGAGCTGGATCTGCATGAAGATGAACATCACGAAACCCTGCTTGCGGGTGTAGTCCATCTGCAGTTCCTGCTTGCGCAGCATCGCCGCCGCCGACTTCAGCAGCAGGCCGGCCTGCAGCAGCAGTTTCGGGTCCTCGATGACGAACTGGGAGGTCTGCGCGACGAACCGTTTCCCGGCGGTGTTGTTCACGGTGGCTTTGACCGAGCGGATGATCTGTTCCAGCTCCGTCGCGAGCTGCGTGGTCACCTGTTCGGCGCCGTGGTCCAGGTCGTCGGCGAGGGCGCGCATCACGGGGAGTTTCGCGCCGGGCAGCCGCATCCCGGTGAAGGCGTAGATCGCCTCATCCATGGATTTCGACACCCGGCGCCTCCCTTCGGGGCCGTACGGTGGGATCGACGGGAACGGTGACGGGCTGTCAGCTCCGATGGCCCCCGGGCCAGCCCTCGGCGGTCTGCGTCGTGCCGTCCTCGGTCTGGTCGCCGATGTGGCGCACGAGGTCCAACCGGTCGCCCTGCAGGCCGATTGCCTGGCCCAGCGCGCCGTAGATCTTCCCGAAGGCCGTCATGATCTTGTCGAAGGTCAACTTCGCGTACAGCGTGGGCTCGTCCTTCGCATCGCCGACGAAGTCGGTACCGGCCACCCCGTCGAGCCAGGTGCCGAAGGTGACCACCATGCCGCGGTAGCCCAGCAGCGGCGACACCGCGCGGGCGAGTTCGTCGCTGTCGTGTTCGAGCAGCTCGTCGCTCATGCCCACTGCCCGGTCTCGTCCGGCGGCACCGGCGCACGGCCGTCGTCGGGCATGTTCCGGGTGAACATGTCGGTCAGCTCGTCGACGAGCTCCTCCACCGACCCGATCTCCGCGAGCCGACCCACCGACGACGGCAGCTCCCGCATCAGCTCCTGCACGCCGGCCAGGGCACGTTCCCGCGCCCCCTTGCGGGCCTGCTCGATGGTCTTGACGAGCAGGCCCGCAAGCTCGGCGGGGGCGAGCTCGCGGTAGGCGTCCCCGCGGAACTTCAGTTCCTGGATGTCGCCCTGCCCACCGACGGTCACCGAGAGCAGCTTGTTCTTGTCGCTGGCCTGGAAGGTCACCTGGGCGCCCTCGGTCCGGATCCGGGTGGTGATCTCCTCGGTGCGGGCTAGTTCCGCGAGCGTGGACTCCAGCAGGCTGTCGTCGAACAGCGCCATGGGCCTCCTCCTTCTCCTTCGGTGATCCGGGCCCTGTGCCCAGACCGGTGGTGGGGGCTCGCCGGCAGCCGGGGACGGTGGTCTGCCGGCGAGCCCCGCCGGGTTCACCGCCCGCGGCGGGTGCGGTCGCGGGTCGGCGGGGAGGGGACGACGACCGGGCCCTGGGTGACGTCGGGCTCGCTCGACGCCGGGCCGTCGGCGCGGCCGACGACCGCCGGCGCGCACTCGGGGTCCGTGCCCCATACCTCCTCGTCCTCGGTCAGCCAGGTATTACGCTGTCGTTCCTTGGACTGGCCCTGGCCGGGGCCCCCGCCCATGCCGCCCATGGGCATGAAGGGCATCCCGC
>NZ_JANEZT010000018.1 GCF_025403405.1 Frankia tisae | reverse complement strand
CCACCCCGCGGGCCGCCCAGCCCCGGCGGCGGCGCTCGCTCCTCGGCGGGCGCTGGTCGGGCGGGTCGTGCCGCTTCCAAAGAATCAAGCGATCGAACGATTGACAAGAACCGGTCGCTTGCTCGAATCTTGACCCATGCCACCCGGGAGCAGGAAGCCCGCGGTGGCGGTGGCGGTGGACCCACGACCTCACCCGGGGTCGCTACGCACCCACCGACGAGGCCGGCCACGCGCACCAGCCGGCTTGTGCGTCATTTCGATGACCAGCACCCTGGCAACGACGAAGAGCGCGCCGTGGGGCCGTGACGTGCGAACAAGGAGTCAGCGAGATGAACTTACGCGAGCATAAAGGGACACGGCTGGCGTCCTGGATCCGCGCGTTCGATCCGGCCGACGTGGAGCGATTCCGCGATAGCGGACAGTGGCGTGACCGTACGTTCCTGGACGACTTCCTGGACAACGTTCGGCGGTTGTCGCAGAAGGCGGCCGTCGTCTCGTACCGCAGGGGGGTTTCCTTACCCGAAACGGTGACCTATGGTCAGCTCGGCGCTCTTGTCGATCGGCTCGCCGGTGGTCTTCTCGCCATCGGCGTCAAGCCCGCAGACGTGGTGTCGATCCAGGCCGCCAACGGTTGGGAAGGTCCGGCCATCGCCCTGGCAACCATGCGCATAGGGGCCGTACCGAATCCGATTCCGATCATCTACCGCGAGCGTGAACTGCGGTTCATGCTGGAAGATTCCGGGAGCAAGGTGTACCTCGCGCCGCAGCGGTTCCGCGGCTATGACTTCGCGGCGGCGGCGCAGCGGCTCCAGTCCGAGATCGACACCCTCCAGCAACTCTACTTCTTCGACGCGGACGACACGATCGATCCTGAGATGGATTTCGTGCGCTCGCTGGTCGACGTCAGGCGAGAGCTCGCTCCCGGCCTCGCGGAGACGCTCGAACCGTTGCGTCCCGGTGCCGATGACATCGCGATGCTGGTGTACACCTCCGGTACCACGGGTACTCCGAAGGGCGCGTTGCACACCTACAACACCGCGTGGTCGGGATACCGGAACGTCATCACCGACGCGCTGTCCCTCACAGCGGACGACGTGGCGTTCATGGCGTCGACACTGGGCCATCTGACCGGGTTCATTCATGGCATGCTGGTTCCGCTGTCCATGGGCCAGAAGGTGGTCTACCAGGATCGATGGGACGTCGACGGACTGCTCGACATGATGGGGACCGAAGGCATCACCTGGACGCTGTCCGCCACGGCCTTCGCGCTCGACATGCTCGAGGCCCGGAAGAACCGAGCGCAGGTCCCGGGCGACACGATGCGCGCCTTCGCCTGCGGCGGCGCCTCGATTCCTCCCGGCGTGGCCGTTGCCATGCACGAGGAGTTCTCGACCAGCCTCGTTCCGCTGTGGGGCTGTTCGGAGACGGGGATCGCCAGCATCCACAAGCTCGGCGCGAGCGTCGAAACCCTCAACTCCAGCGACGGGTTCCCGGTTCCGTGGCAGACGACCCGGGTGGTCGACGCCGACCAGAATTTCGTTCCACCGGGCGTGATCGGGAATTTACAGGTCCGTGGCCCGGGCATCTTCGCGGGATACTTCGGCCACAACGACCTGACCGCCGATGCCTTCACCTCGGACGGCTGGTACGACACGGGAGATCTTGGCCGGGTGACCGACGACGGCGCCATCCGTATCGAGGGGCGTAGCAAGGACATCATTATTCGTGGCGGTCAGAACATCTCCGCCGTCGAGATCGAGAACGTCCTGTACACGCATCCGAACATTCACGACGTCGCGGTGGTCTCCTATCCCGACGAGCGGCTTGGTGAACGGGTCTGCGCGGTCATCGTGGCCGACGGCAGGGAGCCCACGCTGGCGGATGTGGTGACCTACCTCGAAAAGGGCGGCATGGCGAAGCCGTTCTGGCCGCAGAAGGTGGCCGTTGTGAAGTCCCTGCCGCGTACCCCCTCCGGAAAGGTGCAGAAGTTCGTGCTGCGCGAGTCTCTTGCCGAGTCCGGCACCGTCGGATCCGAGTAGTCAGGATGAGGACACGCAGCCGCGGTCACGGCTTCGACGCCGGTCCCGTCGGGATCTGGACCGCCACGCTGGATCCGCTGCCCATGCCCCGGGCCGTCGAGCTGGCCCGCGAGGTGGAGGGCCTGGGGTTCGGTACCTTGTGGACGCCGGGTGACGCGGGACGCGAGGCCCTGACCGCAGCCGCCCAGTACCTCGCCGGCACCACACGACTTCGTATCGGCACAGGCGTCGCGAGCATGTATGCCCGCGACGCCCACGCGCTGGTGAGCGGGCGGCGAGTGCTCTGGGAGGTCCACGGTGACCGCTACGCGTTGGGCCTGGGCGTCAGCCATGCGTCCTTCGCCGACAGGCGGGGGCACGAGTTCCGTGCCCCGCTCACCGCGATGACCGAGTACCTGCAGCACATGCGCGACGCATCCGCTCGTCAGCAGACGCCTGATTCCGCACTCACCCTCATCGGCGCACTTGGTCCGAAGATGCTCCAGCTGGCCGGCTGCCGCACCGGCGGCGCACTCACCTACAACGCGACACTCGCGCACACCGAGGCGGCCCGCCGCGATGTGGGCCCGGACGCCTTCCTGGGGGTGACGCAGGTGGTGATCTGGGCTGACCACGACGCCGAGGCACGCGAAATCGGCCGTCGTTACCTTGATTTCTACCTGAGACTGCCCAACTACATGCGGCACTTCGAGCGGCTGGGGTTCACCGCCGACGACTTCTCGGGCCGCGGCAGTGACCGGTTGATTGACGAGCTGTTCGTGTGGCGTGCGGACGCGATCTACGAGCGTGTCCGGGCGCATCTGGCCCGCGGCGCCGACCATGTGGCGCTCAATGTGATCGCCGCGGACCGCGATCACCCACCGCTCGAGGGATGGCGATCTTTGACCACCGTCCTGAGCGACTGGTTGCACATAGACGAAAGGCCAGCTCGTGTCGGCTGAGCCAACGATGAACCCCGTCTACATCTCCGGAGTCTCCCAGCGGATCGTGGGCCGCGGAAAGCCTGCTCCGCCCTACCTGAAGCTTCTGGCGGACGCCGCCGCGGACGCCGTGACCGACGCGGGACTGGAGCCGCACGCCATCGACGGGCTGGTCCTGTCGTCGTCCATCCCCCAGCCGTTCGCGTGCAACCCCGCCGAGCTTGCCGAGTACCTCGGCATCGGACCGGCCTACGCTGCGATGGCGCCCTACGGCGGTCGCCCCGCGACGGACGTGATCGGCATGGCCCGATCGGCCGTGAACGCCGGCCTGGCCAGCAACGTGCTGGTGCTGTCAGCCGACAACTTCGCGACGACCCTCGGGCTCGAGGGGGCGATCGAGCTCTACATGAAGAGTTTCGATCAGACCTATGAGCGGCCGTTCGGTCCCCTCATCCCCACCGCGTTCGCCCTGATGGCCGCACGGCACATCCACGACTACGGCACCACGCTGGAACAGCTGGCCTCGCTCGCGGTCACCATCCGCCGACACGGCCTGCTGAATCCCGACACGGAGGTCTCCGGCGAGCTGACCGTCCGGTCGGTTCTGGACGATGTCGTCATCAGCAGCCCGCTGACCCGGTCGATGGTGGCCCTGATATCGACCGGCGGGGCACAGGGCTTCGTCGTCACCAGGAGGCCCACGGGTAACCGCGCCGTCGCCGTCAGGGGCTACGGCGAATCATGCGGTTTCATGAGCCTGACGCAGGCGCCAAGCCTGGCGCGGTTCGCCCACATCCGGGTCGCCGCGGACCAGGCTGTCACCCAGGCCGGGATCACACTCGACGACCTCGACTTCGTCGAGCTCTACGATCCGGCCACCATCGTCCCCCTGATCCTCCTCGAGGAGATCGGTTTCTGCGAGAAGGGCGAGGGCGGCGCGTTCGTCGAGAGCGGGGCGGTCGACCTTGGCGGGCGACTCCCGGTGAACACGCACGGCGGCACGCTGGCATTCCGGCATCCCGGCATGGGCGCGGCTCTGGACTCCGTCGTCGAGGCGGTCGTCCAGCTGCGTGGGGAGGCCGGCGCCAGGCAGGTCCAGGACGCCGAGCTCGGCCTCGTGCACGGTCAAGGCAGCTGGTTGGCCAACAACGGTTTCCTGGTCCTGGGAAGAGTCCGATGACAACAACCCCCGTGGAAGTGGACGTCGATCCGCTGGAGGACCCGGCCGCGTTCTTCTGGCGCGAGTGCGGTCGCAGCGCCTTCTGGTTACAGCACTGCGGCGACTGCGAGAAGTGGCAGTACTACCCGCGTCATCTCTGTTCACATTGCTGGTCCCGGAAGCTCACGTGGAGGCGACCGTCCGGTCTGGCCGTCGTCGAGACCTTCAGCGTCGTCCACCGTGGCAGCGGCGCCTTCGCCGATCTGACGCCGTACACGGTGGCTCTCGTCAGGCTCGCCGAAGGGCCGACGATGATGACGAACATCGTCGACGTCGATCCTGACAGGGTCGAGATCGGCCTTGAGGTCCAGCTCGACTTCGCGCGCCGTGGTGATCGCGTGCTCCCCGTGTTCCGGGTACGGGGCCGGTGATGAACGAGACGGTGATGATCACCGGTGCGAGTGCGGGCATAGGCGAGGGTATGGCGCGGGTCTTCGCCTCACGCGGCGCGGATCTGGTGGTCACCGCCCGCCGCCTGGAGCGTCTCGAGGCGCTCCAGGCCGAGATCGAGGCCCGCCATCCCGGTCGCCGGGTGGTCCCGCTGCGTATGGACGTCACGGACCACGACCGCGTCTTCGAGGCGTTCGAGCAGGCGGTCGCGGCGACCGGACGCCTGGACCGGGTTGTCGTGAACGCGGGGCTGGGCAAGGGATCACGAGTCGGGGCGGGCCGATTCAGCGGAAACCGGGACACCGCCCTGACGAACTTCGTCGGTGGAATCGCGCAGTGTGAGGCGGCCATGCGCGTGTTCTACGCGCAGGGACACGGCCACCTCGTCGTCGTCTCCTCGGTGGTCGCCGCCCGCGGCATGCCCGGCCCGATGAACGTGTACGCCGCGTCCAAAGTCGCCCTGGCGCATCTGGCCGAGGGCATCCGTAGCGATGTCGAGGCAAGGGGTGTGCCCATCTCCGTCACCACCATCCGGCCGGGCTACATCGACTCGGACATGCACGCCCGCACCGGCCGCCGTCATCGGCTCCTGGTCGACGCCGAGGTGGGCCACCGCGCGTTGGTCGATGCCATCGAGCGCGGAGGCAGGAACCTGTATGTGCCGCGGTGGCCGTGGACCGCGTTCGCCTGGGGCCTGCGCCACCTGCCCCTGGCCGTCACCCGCCGGATCGTCTGACCGCCATGCCGTCTGACACCAGGCCACGCGCGGCGACGCCGCATCGAGAACCGACGCCGCATCGAGAACAAGGGCCGGTCGAGAACAAGGAAGGGGATCTGCCGCGGTATGTCCTATGACTTCGTGACGATCAAACACATCGGCGCGACGGGTGTCGTGTCCATCGACAACCCTCCGGTGAACGCCCTGCATCCCGATGTGGCGGCCGAGATCGAACACGCGGCTCGGGCGATCGAGCAGGACCTCGACCTGCGGAGCATGATCCTGACCGGTACCGGCCGGTGCTTCGTCGCCGGTGGTGACATCCGGTACTTCACCGAGATCGACCGCGAGGGCGCCGCCGCGATGGCGTTGCGGGTCCAGGGGATGCAGCAGGTGCTGTTCGACCTTCGGGTTCCGGTCATAGCGGCGATCAACGGACATGCGCTCGGCGGTGGTCTTGAGCTGCTGCTCTCCTGCGACATCGCGATCGCCGAAGAACAGGCGAAGATCGGCGTCACCGAGGTGCAGCTCGGTCTGATTCCCGGGGCCGGTGGGACGCAGATGCTGTTCTCCGCGCTTCCCGTCGGCACCGCCAAACGGCTGCTGTTCACCGGCGACCGGCTGCCGGCCGGGGAGGCGCACGCGATCGGTCTTGTGGATCAGGTCTGCCCCACGGGGGGCTCGTTGGAGGCTGCCCTGGCCGTCGCCGAGCGGATCAACAGGGCTGGACCGCTCGCGGTGGAGGCCGCGAAGCGCTCGGCCAACTACCGACTGCGGCATTCGCTCGACGAAGGGCACCGGCGCGAGGTGGAGATCTTCGCCGCGCTGTTCGACACCGAGGACCACCGTGAGGGCATCACGGCCTTCCTGGAGGGTCGCGCGCCGCACTACCAGCGACGTTGAGTGCCGGCGACGTTGAGTGCCGGCGATGGTGACCAGTGACGGCGAGGGGAGAACCGTGGAGGAGCAACGCGAGGTAGCGGTCGTCACCGGGGGCGGCGGCGGCCTGGGCGCCGCCACGTCGCTCCGGCTCGCGCGGGGAGGCGCCCACGTGTGCGTCGTGGACATCGCCACGGATCCCGCGGAGCGGGTGGCGGCCGGCCTGGTGGCGGACGGGCTCAGCGCGTCGAGCCATGTGTGCGACGTGACCTCCTCCTCCGCCGTCGACCTCCTGGCCGCAGGTGTGGCCGAGCGGTTCGGGGCACCGAGTGTCCTGGTCAACCTCGCGGGCGCGGTCCGCAACGCGGTGCTGGCAAAGATCACCGACGCGGACTTCGAGCTGGTTCTCGGCACGCACCTGGTGGCGACGCTGCACACGGTGCGCGCGTTCGCCCCCGCGATGAAGGAGCGCGGGTACGGACGGATCATCAACACCAGCTCCGTCGCCGCCAGGGGCGTGGTCGCCGGGGTCAGTTACGGCGCTGCCAAGGGAGGTATCGAGGCACTGACACGATCGGCCGCGATCGAGCTCGCGAAGCACGGAGTCACGGTGAACTGCGTCGAGCCGGGCGTGGTCGCCACCGGCATGTTCCTGAGCACGCCAGGTGAGTTTCAGCGCAACCAGATCGCTCAGATACCGGCCAGGCGGCCGGGCAGACCGGAGGAGATCGCGGCCTGCATCGCCTTTCTGGCGTCACGCGACGCCAGCTATGTGACTGGCCAGACTCTGACTGTGTGCGGCGGCCTGTCCGTCGGCGCGCTCAGATAATCCGACAGATCCGTTGACGGTGGGTAAACGGAGTCCTAGTATCAATCGTACGCTTGATTAAAATGGGGAGACACAGTGGAACTGGCCGTCGTGCACATCAACGCCCAGCGTGGATCCGAGCCCTACACGGAGATGATCACCAAGGTGTTCAACAAGGTGAAGCGTGAGGACACGAAGATCACACACCGCTGGGCGAAACTGAAGCGCGCGTCGGACACGGTGTTCGGATACCCGTACCTGCTGAACTCGGTGGACGTGATCCACAACATCGTGGACGCGGGCCGGCAGGGGGCGGACGGCGCGATGGTCGCGTGCAGCGGTGATCCCGGTATCACCGAGGCCCGGACCCTGGTCGACATCCCGGTCGTCGGGCCCTGGGAGGCCACGCTGCACCTCGCCAGCTCCTACGCCTACCGCTTCGGTGTCGTGACGGTCGAGGACGTCGCCTGGGCCGAGACGTGCCACAGTCTGATCGCCAAGAACGGGCTTCTCGATCGCTGCGTGGGAGTCGAGCGTATTGAGACCCCATCCGCGCAGGCCTTCACCGAAGGTTTCGCGAATCCCGACTTCGTCGTCGCCGACGTCGAGCGTCAGGCGAACAGGCTTGTCGACCGCGGCGCCGGCGCGATCGTGATCGGCAGCGCCGGGCTCAGCACCATGACTGCCGCGGCGGGACTGACCAGGCTCAAGGGTGACATCCCGGTGTTCGAAACCTTGAGCGTGGGGCTCAAGACCCTCGAGATGCGCGTCGACCTCACCACCAAGGGCGGCCTGCCGCCCACCAGCCGTGCCGGCTACACCCAGCGTCTTGCCGACGCGGACACCGACCGGGTCCGAGGACTGTTCGGGCTCTGAGTCCGCCGGTTTCCGGGTCCGTCCGGTCATGAGCCCGCGGTCACCAGCGTTGAAGGGATCCCACATGTCCATCAGCTCCGTGGCGCTGTCCATCCTCACCGAGGAGGAGCGCGAGTTTCAACAGGTCGTACAGCAGTTCATGAACAAGCACGTGCATCCCATCGTCGCGGAGATGGAGCGTGCGGGTCGGCCACCGCAGGAGCTGCTCAGGCTCATGGGTGAGCAGGGAATTCTCGGCTGCTTCGCCCCGGAGGAGTACGGAGGCGGCGGGGGCAGTCTCATGACTCGCGCGATCGTGGCCGAGGAGACCGCCCGCGTCGACGCCGGCCTCGACGCGACCTTGTTCGTGAATCTCAGTCTGATCGCCCGTCACCTCATCAAGCGTGGCACCGAGGAACAGAAGAAGAAGTACCTCGTCCCGCTGATCGCCGGCGAGGCGTCCATGTCGATCTGCCTGACCGAGTCACATGGCGGCTCCAACGCCCTGAGCCCCCGGACGACCGCGCGCAGGGTGGGCGACGACTGGGTCATCGACGGCTCGAAGACCTTCATCACGAACGCGCCCATCGCGACGATGTTCATGGTCTTCGCCAGGACCAGCGGCGAGGACCGGCGGGCCCGCGGCGGTACCTGCTTTCTCGTCGATCGGGATACGCCGGGCCTCACCGTCGGCAAGCCTTTCGACAAGCTGTCCCTGCGGAGCTCACCGACCGCGGAGGTGTTCTTCGACTCCGTCAGGGTCTCGGCGGACCAGGTCCTCGGGGAAGTCGACAACGGTTTCTACTACATGCTCGAGGGGCTGGACCTGGAAAGGGTCTTCGAGGGTGCGTCCAACACGGGTATCACCCAGGCCTGTCTTGACCTCGCCGTCGAGTACTCCAGCGAGCGGGAGGTCTTCGGCCAGCCGCTGTCGACCTTCCAGCTGACGCAGGACAAGATTGCTCGGATGGCAACTGGTGTGGAGATGTCGCGGGTGATGTTCTACCACCTCATCCGTGCCATCGAACGCGGCGAAGAAGTGACGCGGGCGGCGGCGGTCCTCAAGCTCTACAGCTCGGAGGTGGCGGTCGAGGCCTCGCGCGAGGTCGTCCAGATCCTGGGGGGCTACGGCCTGATGGAGGAATACCCCGCGGCACGGCTCTACCGCGACGCGAAGCACCACGAGATCGGTGCCGGGACCAGCGAGATCCAGAAGCTGATCATCGCGCGGGAGACCTACAAGGCCGCGGGCAAGGGCAGGGTATGACGTTGTCGGGAACCATGTCGCTGGAAACCACCAACCGGTACCTGTCCGATGACGCGCTCGAGCTCCGTACGGTTCTGCGCCGTTTCATCGAGGAGCAGATGCCGCGCACCGCCGCCGCCGAGTGGGACAAGGCGAACGAGTTCCCTCGCGACGTCTTCGACAAGCTCGTGGGGATCGGAGTGGCCGGGCTGGCCATCCCCGAGGAGTACGGCGGAATGGGTCGCGACATCCACGCCACGCTCATGGTGATCGAGGAGCTTTCCAGACGCAGCTCGGCGGTCGCGATCCCGTACATCATGGCGAGCTGTTACGCGGGAATGACCGTGGTGGAATGCGCCAGCGAGGAGCAGAAGAAGCGCTGGCTTCCCGAGATCGCCCAGGGCCGCCTGCTGTTCGCCTACGGCTGGACCGAACCGGACGTGGGCGCCGACCTGGCGGATGTGCGGACCACCGTACGTCGGGACGGGGACGAGCTGGTCGTCAACGGGTCCAAGCGGTTCTGCACCGGGGCGGAGATCAGTGACTACATCTACACGCTGGCCAACTCCGATCCCGACGCTCCGCATTACCACAACCTCAGCACGGTTCTCGTGCCCAGCCGGGCCGAGGGCGTGACGATCACGACGATTGACGCGATGGGCCTCAAGGGCAGCGGGACGACCGATGTCGTCTTCGATGACGTCCGGGTGCCCCTCGCGAACCTGATGGGAGGGGAGGAAGCCTGGAACCGTGGCTGGTCGCTCATCACCGGCGCCGGCCTCGACATCGAGAAACTCGAGGTGGCCGCCATGGCTTTGGGCCTCGGCGCGGCCGCCTGCGCGGATGCGCATGCCTATGCTCAGGAACGCCGACAGTTCGGCGTCCCGATCGTCAGGCACCAGTCCATAGCGCACTCACTCGCGGACATGCGAGTCAAGCTGTACGCGTCCCGCCTCGTACTGGACGATGCCGCGGAGCTGGCGAACCGCGGCGCCCGCTGTGGCGTCGAAACGTCCATGGCCAAGTTGTTCGTGACGGAGACGTGCAAGCAGATCGTGCTCGACGCGCAGACGGTCCTGGGTGCCTATGGCTACGTCAAGGACTTCGATATGGAGAGATATGTGCGCGACGTGCTGTTGATGCCGATCATCGGCGGATCCTCTGCGATTCAGCGAAACAACATTCACAAATGGTCACGGCCACGCTAGCGCAAGTCAGGCGGAATCATGAAGCCGACGATCACCATCGTTGCCCGGCCGCGGTTCGATCCACAGCCCTTCGGCCTCCGTGACGACCTCTCCGGCGTAGGAGAGCACGCCCCGGACGGTCCGCTTCCGACCGTCGACGGCCGCGATCCATGCTCGGCAGGAAAGCTCGGTCGCCACCGGGACCAACCGGCGGTAGTCGATGTGAAGATAGGCCGTGCGGGCGACCCTCCCGACCAGTCCCGAATTGGCGAGCCTACCCAGGAGGTCATCGAAGAGCAGTCCAAGGGAGCCCCCGTGTACGGCGGCCGTCCCCGCAAAATGGGGGCTGAAGCGCACGCGACCGACGAGCTGTTTGTCATCCTCGAGATCGATGGAAACCGGCGGCACCAGGCCCCGCTCGGCCGGCTGGAACCGCGGGCTCTTGGGCGAGTGCGCGGGAACCTGGGGATTCTCGGGGGTAATGGGGAGAGCCTCGATACGGGTGGCCAGATCGCGCACGACCCTGAGGCCGCCGTCGAGAACGGTCGGATCCGGCCGCGTCATCGAGAGAGCATCGAGCAGGCGGATGATCTCCGCGGCGAGGGCCGTGTAGCTTTGCCGGCCGGATTCGCCCGGGTCGTCAGGGATCACCTCGAAGTCCTTCCTTCGCGAGAGAAGAGAATCGTATCAAACGTACGCCCGGCAGTGGCCATCTCCGGCGAGAAGAGCCGTGTCCACGCGCATGACCCGAATTATTTGACAGACGCCCGGCCCGTATCACGGCCGATATCCCGGCGAGCACACCGGCAAGGACGGTATCGTGGTGAACACCCAGCAGCCACCCCGTGGGCTCTTCGAGGAGCTGACGGTGGGAGGAATAACTTTCCGTAATCGCGTCGCAGTCTCTCCCATGTGTCAGTACTCCGCAGTCGACGGCCTCGCGAGCGACTATCACCTGGTGCATCTCGGCCGATTCGCGATGGGTGGTTTCGGGCTGGTCATGACGGAGGCGACGTCGATCTCTCCCGAAGGTCGGCTCACCTACGGCGACGTCGGCCTGTGGCGGGATGACCAGCGTGACGCGCTACGGCGCATCGCCGACTTCACGCATGCTCATGGCGCGCGATTCGGTGTTCAACTCGGGCACGCCGGCTCCAAGGCCGCCACGTTGCCGCCGTGGGTGACTGAGGCCGATCGGCCCACGGACGGGCGGTGGGAAATCCGTTCGGTCACCGATCAGCCCTACGCGCCGGGCTGGCAACGCCCCAGGGCGCTGACCGCCGCGGAGCTGGAGGAGCAGTTGCGGGACTGGCGCGCGGCGGCGTGCCGGGCGGCCGAGGCGGGGGCGGACGTCCTGGAGCTGCACATGGCGCACGGATACCTGTTGCACGGCTTCCTGTCCCCGATCAGCAACACGCGCGACGACGAGTTCGGCGGCGACCGCGACGCCCGCATGCGATTCCCGCTGTTGGTCGCCGAGGCGGTCCGGGGGCAGTGGCCAGAAGACCGGCCGCTGTTCGTCCGGCTGTCCGTCGTCGACAACGGTCACGACGGTATCGACCTGGAGCAGACCGTCGAGTTCGCGGGTCGGCTGAAGGCCGTCGGCGTCGACGTGATCGACTGTTCGTCCGGCGGAATCGGCGGCGCCTACGTCCACGGCCTCGGTCCGGGCTACCAGGTCGACTGGGCGGCCGAGGTCCGTCGCCGCGCCGAGATCCGCACGATGGCCGTGGGCCACATCGTTGACGCCGGACAGGCCGACAAGATCGTTCGGACCGGCGCGGCCGACCTCGTCGCGATCGGCCGTGAGGCGCTTGTGGACCCCGCGTGGCCGATCCGGGCGCGGGAAGACCTGGGCCAGTACAGCGACCGGGACCGTTTCACCCTACTGCCTGTGCAGAGCCGGTCGTGGATCGCGAAACGAAGGCGGCAACTGGACAGCATGACCACACCGCGGGAACGACGAGCATGAGCGCGGGCAGGGACGGGGCCGTCGGTGTCAAGGAACTGCTGAGCAGGGCTCAGATCATCGAGCTCGGCGCGAAGTACTGCGTCGGCATCGATCGAGGGGACCAGACGACGTTCCTGTCGATCTGGCACCCTGAAGGTGAGTACATCATCGGAAGTAGGAGAGGCCGGTTCTGCGGTCTCTCGGAGCTGTCCCAGGCAATCACGTTCGTCCAGCAGAGCTACCAGAGTACCCACCACTGGACGACGAACCACATCGTCCGGCTGCTGGACGGGGAGCGGGCCGAGGGTTCCAGTGATTCATTCGCCATATGCGTGGGGCACGACGGCCTTCCGAGCCTGGTCTCGGCCTCGTACGAGGATCAGTACCTGCGTCTCGACGGCGAGTGGCGGATCCGCACGCGCATCGTCAGGCGTTGGTTCGTCTCCGAACCGATGAATCTCGCACTCCTCAGGCCCGCCCGGATTCGGGAGGAATAGGTCGGCCACCCCACAGCCACGTGCCGGGAGGCGCCGTCACCGCCGCGTCATCTCGACAACCTGGAGGTCCGGCAGCAGAACCACCGGAACAGCAGCAGGACCCACCGAGTTCAGGACGGCCCTGGACGGCTTGAAGGAGCAGTTTTGCATGAGCCTATTCGAGTTTCTTCGTATCGATTCCGAAGGCCCACTCAGCACGGTGTGGCTAGCCCGCCCACCGGTCAATTCCGTCTCCCAGGCGATGTACCGCGAACTCGAGGCCCTCTTCTCACGACCGGACCAGTATCTTCCGGGGGTGAAGGCCATCGTGCTGACCGGCGAGGGGAAGCACTTCTGCGCGGGAAACGATCTGCACGAGTTCGGCACTCTCACGCCGGAGAACTCGGACGCACGGATGGCAGAGGTGCGCGCGGCGTTCTTCGCGATCCAGGAGTGTCCCGTTCCGGTGATCGGCGCGGTCCACGGTGTAGCGCTGGGGACCGGGCTGGCAATAGCCGCGTCATGTGACTTCGTCATCGCCGCGGAGAACGCCAGATTCGGGACGCCGGAGGTAGGCGTTGGAATCATGGGAGGAGCACGCCATCTCGCCCGCCTGGTGCCTGAGCCGATCGTTCGCTGGATGTACCTCACCGGCGACCCGATCGAAGCCGGTCGCCTGGCGGAACTCGGTGGCATCGTCGCCGTGGCCCCACCGACGGAACTGATCAAGAGGGCCCATGAGCAGGCACGTCGCATCGTACGCCACAGCAACGCCTCGATCCGCATGGCGAAGCGCTCGTTGAACGGCATCGAGACCATGGACCTGCAGGAGGGATACATCTTCGAGCAAGGTCTGACACGAGAGCTGTCCGGGCACCCCGACTCGCTCGAAGCCCGTCACGCCACGCTCGAACAGCGTGCGGCTCGTTATATCGAGTGAATCAAGCAGGTCATCTGCTCGGCAGTCCGACCATGTTGCGCGTCAGTCTCACGAACTCATCGGAAATGGAGGAAAGCCCAAGCGGGCCGGACGGGTCGTACCACCCGCAGATCCCAGTGATCATTGACAGGATGGCATTCCTCAGAACCGGCTCGTTGGGCACGACAAAGCGTTCTTCGTCGATTCCCTGCTGCAGGATCTCGGCGAGAAGGGTGTCGAAACGGCGCCTGAGCAGCATGTATCTTTCGTGGCGTTGCCCAGAAAGCGAGCGAATCTCAATCGAGGCGATGAACGTCTCCTCACGGCGATCGACGTGCCACCTGACGAGGATGCGTACGTACGTCTCCAGACGCTGTTCGACGTCGTCCACGTCTTCCAGCCCGCCCTCCAGGTCGGCGACAACCTCCTGGAGCAGATCGATCAACAGCCGATGGAGGAACTCTTCCTTGCTCTTGAAGTAGTAGTAGATCGAGCCGGGCTTGAGGCCGGCCGCCTCCGCGAGCTGACGGGTGTTCATGGCCTCGTACCCGTGCTTGAACAGAAGATCGATCCCCGCCGCCTTGAGGCGGCTCCAAGTATCGGCCTTGTTGGAACCAGCGACTCTCACACTTCTCCTCACTACCGTGCCACAGCCTGATAATGCTACACCCCGACATCTTGCCCAGGGCACCCGGGACTGTGATGTGAACGTGAGCTGCTGCCTGTTTCACGGACACGACTTCAGTGGACTATATCAGCTCCATGTCACCTCTGACATTGGCGCCTTGCCCGCCTGATAGAGGTTCTCGATATGTTCCGGGGTGTGGTAGTCGAGGGTGGAGTGGAGTCGCTGCCGGTTGTAGAAGACTTCGGCGTGCTCGGCGGTCGCACTGCGGGCAACGCGGCGGGTTAGGTCTCCCGGTGGACGAATTCATTTTTGAATGTGCCGAACAAGAACTCGTGGCGGCATCGCCCCAACACACACCGATGACGCCGACGGGGGATCGCACATCGCAATTCTGCTTAGTTGGCGTGGCGCGGGCCAGGTCGGGGATTTGTCCGCGTGTCGCCGTCGAGTTTTGAAAGATATCATTTCGGGCTTCTAGCAGTTACCTGTGGTAAGCGACATCGAAAGGGTCGAGATCTCGGGAGAGTGACCGACGGAACGGATTGGTATCGGCATACTCACCCGGATTCTCCGTCGAGATCTCATCGACGATGTCCTGAATGAGTGCGGGAAACGAGAGAGATGCTAACGGTTGCCGCCGGCGCACATGATCGTGTACTACGTGCTTGCCTTGAATCTGTTCTTCTGCGACGGCTACGAAAAAGTCATGCGGAATGAGCCCCAGCCCACGCCAGCCGTGCGTCCAGCCGGCATCGCTTGACTCGGCATCGCGCGCATCAGCGACCACACCGAGAAGCTCGGTCTGTTCGGCGGTGAGCTGGCCGCGCTGGGGTTTCCTGACCGGAACGGTGACGGTGTCGCTTTCGCCTTCGTAATAGGCGACGGTCTGGTCGCGGCAGGGCAGTTCGGCGGTGTATGCCCCACTCACGGGGACGCGGGGCCCCTCGAAGCTGATCTTTGGTCGGACCAGACTTCTTACCGGGGCCTCGCGTTTCCTCGTCCACCCCCCTCGGCACTCAGCGCCCCCAACTACTTCTGGTGACGGTTACACACGGCGGCCAACCGTTACGCGGAAAGGCTCAGTTGGGACGGCGAGTGGAGGCGGGAGGACCCCGAGGCTGGTCAAGACCCAGACGGACGGTGCGCCATTGGAACCCAGTCGGCAGTCATCCGCCCGGCGGCAGCCCGCATAGCATCCATCGGGTCCACCGAAGCCGCGACGGCGGAGCCCAGCATTTTGAATGGACTTCCACTCGCCGATCTGCGGGTGCGGATCGTCGCTGGTCGAAGAAACCGGCTGCGCTGCTGGCAGCCCTACACGTCCGACATCACGGCGAGCACGGCGAGCACGGCGATTACTGTAGCAACCCGCTGTCTCACTTGATCTGACAACTACCGCTCTGGCCTCGGCCCGAGCACATCCGGGTGGTGGGCGCAGTCACACCAGTAGTGCGCCGTCGCTCGACGGGACGGGCAGGCTGTCAGGCTCGACAACCGCGCGGGGCCGAGGAAGGAACTTCGATGCGCCGTGGATGGCCAGGACGCAGAGGGCCATCGTGAGAAAGGTCGCGGCCCACACGAGCCCACGGGAGAAGTCCTCGCCGTCCAGGTGCAGCGCGATGATGATGGGACTGCCGATGCCGAAGTTCGCTCCGAACATCGTGATGGGGAAGGCAGCGAACAGCGAGGTCAGGCCCCAAGGACGGGAGACGCGCCGCCGGATCTGCACGGCCAGGACCGTGAACAGGACTGTCTGAGTGCCCTCGAGCACGCCGATCACGGCTGGGTAGTTCCAGATCCGCAGCTCGTAGGGGCCGTAGTAGGTGTAGACGCCGACGCCGGTGCCGATCGCCTCGAAGACGCACGAGGTGAGAATCTCCAGGCCCCAGATTGCGAACAGTCCCTTGCGGGTCAGACGGCCCTCGTACATCTTCCGCCCCGCATAGAGTGCGACGGCGGCATACAGGATGATGTAGCCACTGTGCGTCCAGTTGGGCTGCACAACACCGAAGGCGCTGAAGTGCGACCACATCGCACCAGGGGCGCCGGCCCTGTCCGCGTCGAAGAACCACAGATCGAAGGCGACATCGTACAGCGGCTCGGCGAACGCCGCGACGCCCGCCGCGAGCACCGCGCAGAGATAGAACGGCGTCCGCTCCTTGCGCCATAAGTAGATCGCGATCGCGATCATCGCGAACGCGATGGCCCAGCTCACCCAGGTGAAGATCGACTGCCAGAGCAGATCAAGCTCGTGCGACATCACGTCATGCGGCATGCGTCCCAACGAGAGCCTCCTTGGCCGAAGTCATCGCAAATATGACGACCGTCACTCTGGAGGTTAGGCGGCGTCACGGGAGCGAAGCCTCCCCCACAGGGAGGCAATTCCTCCTCCGAGTGAGGGAACAAGGGGCGGGAGCACCCCTCGATGGATATCCAAGGACCCTCCGCGATCCGCGTCCAGGTCAGTTCACCCTCATGCCTGTCCTCGATCTTGGCTTTGCCGAAACCTTTCTCGCCGAGCCCACCGATGTAGCCGTCGTCGTAGTATCCGCGGCGCAGCGGGATCTCGTTTATCCGGTAGAGGCGATCTCCCGGAGCTGCGCCAGGGCATCCCTGGCGATCTGCTGGAACGCTGTCTGGTTCGGGTCCTCGACCCATTGTTCGAAGGCGACGTGCATGACGGTCGTGCCCGTGTGGGCGGCGAGGACGGCGGCGGTGTCCCCGAATCTCCGTGCGCGCAGGGCTCGTGCCATGGCAGCGGCCAAGGACGCGGCCTTGATTAACTCGCGTTCCTGCAGCTCGGGACTGGAGGTGATGATCCGGTGCCGCGGGCCGGCGAATTCGCGGACTTCTTCGAACCGGACGGCGGCGGCGTCCAGCGCCGCGCCGATCATGCCGAGAGCCGAGGCGGACGCGGGGGCGGCCTCGATGGCGGCCACCATCTGCTGCTCGAGTAGCTCCGAGCCCCAGAACAGAACCTCGCGCTTGTCCGTGAAATACCGGAAGAACGTTCGCTTCGTGAGCCCCGCGCGTTCCGCGATCTCCGCGACGGTTGTCGCCTCGTACCCGCGCTCGCCGTAGAGGGCCAGGGCCGCCTCCTGCAGCCGCGCTCGCGCGTCCGGCTGCCATCTGCCCATGCGACAAGACTAGCTGATGTCACCTGGTGTCATGACCGTGCTATGGTGATGGCACCAGGTGACATCACTTGTTCCGGGAGGGTTTCCCATGCGTGTTTTCGTGACTGGCGCGTCCGGGCACATCGGCTCGGCGGTCGTGCCCGAGCTGCTGCAGGCCGGGCATCAGGTCGTGGGGCTGGCGCGTTCGGACAGCTCGGCCGAGGCGCTCGCGGCCGCCGGCGCCGAGGTCCGGCGCGGCGACCTGGACGATCTCGACGGGCTGCGCGAGGGCGCCGGGGCGGCCGACGGCGTCATCCACCTCGCCTTCAAGCACGACCTGATGGGGGCCGGCAACTTCCCTGCCGCGATCGCCGCCGACTTCGCCGCCATCACGGCGCTCGCCTCGGCGCTCGAGGGGACGGGCAGGCCGCTCGTCACCACCTCCGGCACGCTCATGCTCACCCTCGCGGGCATCACCGGACGGCCGGGCACCGAGGCCGATTTCGCTCCCGGCGGTCCGCGGGTCGACGCGGAGAACCTCGTGATCGGGCTCGCCGAACACGGCGTGCGGTCGTCGATCGTCCGGCTACCTCCGATCGTGCACAGCTCGCTCGATCACCACGGCTTCGCGCACGTCCTGATCGGCGTCGCCCGGCAGGCCGGCGTGTCGGGATACGTGGGGGACGGGGCCAACCGGTGGCCCTCGGTGCACACGCTCGACGCGGCGTGGGTGTACCGGCTGGCCCTGGAGGGCGCCCCGGCCGGGAGCCGGCTGCACGCGGTCGCGGACGAGGGCATCCCCTTCCGTGACATCGCGACCGCCATCGGGCGCGGGGCTGGCGTGCCTACGGCCAGCATCGCCGCCTCCGACGCAGGTGAGCGCTTCGCCTTCCTCGGCGCGTTCGTGGGGGTGGACAATCCGACCTCCAGTGAGGTGACGCGGAAGGTGCTCGGGTGGGAACCGGCGCATCCGGGCCTCATCGAGGACCTGAAGCACGGGCACTACTTCGGGCAAGGCTAAGCGGATTGAGGGCCGTCCGTACGGATCGGTTGACCTGTTACCGTTCCTGGCATGGCGTCGCCCGGCGGGACAGCACCATCTCTTCCCGCGGTCGCTACGCATGGTGTTCTTCTCGCCGGATTACTCGCCGGGAACATCTGTCTGGCGACGAGATACGGGACGTCGGGCCTGCCTGACGCCGCCTCCGAGATTGGCGTGGGTGTGTGGTTCGCCTGCGCCGGCCTGGCGATCTGGCGACTCCGCCCGCGTAGCCGGACCGGCGCCTGGACGCTGGCCCTCGGCTATCTGATCTTCATCGGAAATCCGCACGATTTCGCCCCGACGACAGCACTTCCCGGTCACGCCTTCTTCACGGTGGTCGGCGCGGGGACGGTGATGTTCGCGTATGCGGTTCCCGCACACATCCTGCTCGGGTACCCGACCGGTCGGGTCACCGGTCGGGCGGAACGGGTAGTTGTCGCCGGCTGTTTCGTCCTCGCTTCGGTAGGTGGTCCGCTGCTGCTGCTCACCCGCACCATTGACCATTCCACGTGCACCTACCGGTGCTATGACAGCCCCATCCAGGTCGTGGCCGACCGCCAGCTCTATCTCGGCCTCAAGACGGCGACGCTGGCGTGCTGGACGCTGCTCGCGGTCGCCGCGCTGTTCCTGCTGGTGCGACGGGCCGCCCGCTCGACACCACGCCAGCAGCGAATCCTGGCGTTCGCGTTCGTGGCGTTCGGTGTGACCATCCTCCTGTTCGCCGGGTTCGAGATCGCCACTGCGGTGACAGGGGCGGGATCCGGCCCGGAGGGGTTCTTCTACTACGGCAGTACCTGGGCGGCAGCCTTTGCACTGGTGGTTCCTTTCTGCGTCGGACTGCTCGAGGAGAGGCTTGCCTTCGCCGCGGTCGGAACTCTCCTCGGCCAGCTCGAGCAGGTGCCCGCCAGCGGCCTGGAAGCCGCACTTGCCCGCGCCCTGCGAGATCCCGGCCTGCGCATGGTGTTCCCGACCGCCGACGGGCTCGTCGACATCTCCGGCGCGCCCTACACACCCGCGCCGGACAGGACACGAGCGGTGACCGAGCTGGGTAGCCCACCGCTGGCCGTCGTGATCCACGATCCGGCCCTGACCGAGCACCAGGAACTGTTCGACGCCGCGGCCAGCGCCGCCCGACTCGCCCTGGAGAACGCCCACCTGCAAGCGGAGATAGGCGGCCAGCTCACCGAGGTCCGGGCCTCCCGCCAGCGCATCGCGGCAGCCACGGACGCCGAACGGCGGCGCCTCGAACGAGACCTGCACGACGGCGCCCAGCAACGCCTGCTCGGCATCGGGCTGGCGCTCGGGGCACTGCGCGGCCAGCTGTCATCCACCACCGGACACGAGCTGATGGACGAGCTCGACCAGGAGCTACACGCCGCCATCCGCGAACTGCGCGACCTGGCGCAGGGGATCCGCCCGGCCATCCTCACCGACCAGGGCCTCGTCCCCGCACTCGCCATGCTCGCCCGACGGGCGAGCATGGGCGTCACGACCGACATCCACATCCCCGAACGCCTCGACCCCGTCGTCGAGGCAACCGCCTACTACATCGTCAGCGAGGCGTTGCAGAACGTCGCCAAACACGCCGGCCACGCCGACACCTGGGTGTCCGCCGTCCACCAGTCGGGCCGGCTCATCGTCGACGTCCGCGACGACGGGCCCGGCGGGGCGAGCCCGGAAGCCGGAACCGGGTTACGGGGCCTGGTCGACCGCGTCGACACCGTCGGCGGAACCCTCACGATCACATCGCCCGCCGGCGCGGGCACCCAGCTGCGAGCGGAGCTGCCATGCGCGTCATCGTCGTCGACGACTCCGTGATCATCCGGGAGGGGCTGCGCCGGCTGCTCGACCTCGACGGCCACGTCGTCTCATCCCTTCTCCCCCGCCCCGGCGACCTGGCCGCCGCGGTCACGGCCGAGGCACCCGACGCCGTCATCCTCGACATCCGCATGCCGCCCACCTACACCGACGAGGGTCTGGTGACCGCGATATCACTGCGCCGGACCCGACCGGACCTCGCCATCCTGCTCCTGTCGCAGTATGCGGTGCCCGAATACGCCACCCGTCTCCTCGAAGGCGGCGCCCGAGGAACCGGCTACCTCCTCAAGGAACGCATCCTGCATCCGCAGCAGCTCAGCCAGGCCCTGCACCGGCTGGCCGACGGCGGCACCGTGATCGATCCGGATGTGGTGGGCGAGCTGCTCGCGGCCACCCAGCGCGCCGATCCCCTCGACCGCCTCACCGGCCGCGAACGCGACGTCCTCCAGCTCATGGCCGAAGGGCTTTCCGACCGGGGCATCGCCGAACGCCTCTACCTCTCGGTGAACACCGTCGGCACCCATATTCGCGGCATATTCCAGAAGCTCGGCCTGCCCTCCGGCGCGGTCGACAACCGCCGGGTCCTGGCAGTACTCGCGTATCTTCAGCACCGCTAAAGCAGTCCCACGTCCCCAGGGCCGGGAGGGGGCATCGGGCCGGATCACTACTTTCCATGAGACGAACCATGACAACCGGGGATGTGCACCGCCCCCATGGCTTCTACGGTAGACCGGTCTCCATTCAGGTGAAGGGTGGACGTCCCGTTCCGCGCCTGGGAAATCCCTGTCCCGGGACGGGGTGGAGTCCTTCCCTCGCGTTTCGACGGCCGGTCGGGACGTTTTCTGTGTTCGCCCGAGCTCAGGAGAAGAGATGTCCGCTGGCGACCGACGACCTGATCGGTGCCCGATGAGCGGGCCGGGCGGCACTCGCCCCGGACGGGGGGCGTACCCGGGGGGTATGCCCGCCGCCCGGTCGGTGATCATCGCCATCGCCGTGGTCCTGGGACTGACGGTCGCGGCATGTGGTGGATCCACCGTCGGCGTTCCCGGCGGCGGACGGGTAGCGGAGGCGGCCGTCCGCTACAACGGGCCCGTGGCCGCGCCGGCGGGGGACGCGTTCTACCTCCCCCCACGGGTGCTACCGGCCGGGCATCCCGGCGACATCCTGTGGTCACGCCGAGTCCCGCCCGCCGGGCCGCTCGCGGGCCTCGACATCGAACTACACCAGGTGCTCTACCTGTCCACCGACGCCTCAGGTCGGCCGGACGCGGTATCCGGGATGATCATGTTGCCGGCGCGGGCCGCCCGGGCCCACGCGCCGGTGATCGGATACGCCACCGGAACGCATGGCCTCGGCGACGCATGCGCCCCGTCGAAACTGCTCGCCGCCGGCACCGACGCCTGGATCGACGACTTCGCGCTGGCCGCGGGCAAGGGCTGGGTCATGGCGGCGACCGACTACGAGGGATCGGGCACCCCCGGGACACCGACGTACAGCGTCGGGCGTTCCGAGGGCCACGCCGTCATCGACGCGGTCCGCGCCGCGCAGAGACTCCCCGATGCCGGTCTCGCCCACGATCCCGAGGTCGCCTACTGGGGCTACTCCCAGGGCGGCGGCGGCGCGGCCTGGGCCGGCGAGCTCACCCGGACCTACGCACCGGAACTGCGGACAGTGGCGGTGGTCGCCGGCGGGGTGCCCGCGGATCTGATCAGGGTCAGCGAGACGGTGGACGGAGCCGCCTGGGCGGGTGTGGTCTTCATGACAGCCCTCGGGCTCGATGCGGCCTATCCGGAGCTGCGACTGAACGACCATGTTGTCCCGTCGGCCCGGGCCGACCTCGACCGGCTGCGGACACTCTGCCTGAAGGAGGCCCTCCCCGCCTTCGCTGGAAAGCACATCCGCGACATCCTGACCGTCGACCTGCTGCACGTACCCCAGTGGCGGGCCCGGCTGACCGAGAACTCCCTGGGCCGGACGCCGCTGACCGTGCCCGTCTTCCTTTACCATGGCCGCAAGGACACCGTCGTCGCCTTCAATCAGGCCGAGACGCTCGCCCACACCTACTGTGCCGCCGGCGTGAACGTGACCTGGCGCCCCTACAACGACGACGACCACGACGCGGCGTCGTACCGGGTCGGGGATGCGACGGCTTATCTCGCCGACCGTTTCTCCGGCCGGCCCGCCACGTCCACCTGCTGACCCCAGCGGTCAGCCCTTCCGAGAAAACATCGTTCTCGCGGGCGCACGCCTTTCTGGACCCAGCCAAACTCCCCGTCGCATGATATGTTGGAAACGCAGGGTTCGACGCAAACAGATCCACATCACTCCCTGGGGCACGGCCGCGCCACCATCGACTGCCCCGTCACCGCGGCGACCGCAATCCGTGTGTGTCCGCCGGCAGCTCGCGTAATCTGGCGGGAATTCACCTCCACCGGCTTCCAGCTGTGGCTTTGCCCGGAGGTCTCAGCCACCTCGACGAGTAATGCACGGAGCTCGGGAAGGCCCACCGGGAGACCGGGCGTGATTCCCCTGCCGCTCAGCCTGATGGCCAGGACAACTTTCGCTGTGGCGGCGCCCCCGGTCGAGAAGGCGATTCACCCAATGGTGGGCTGCTTGGAGCAGGACGTTCTGCGCTTGTTCCGGGTGCCAGAGTGCCCCCGAATTCGGGACGTCAGGCCGGGCCGCGACAACCGGTGCGCGGATACCTTGACCAGTGTCGGCAGGTACCTCGGCCGGTACGCGAGCCGCGCGGCGCGGAGCGCGGGGCCGTCTATTCGCCGGGCCCGTCCCCGCCGACGGCGACGACACATTCATTGTGGGCTGCCTGGCGGCGGTCGTGACACCCGACGCCGGGACCACGCGCACCACCGCCCGGCAGCGGCAACACCATCGGGAGCGGAATGTGACACTTGTGCACGATACGCCGGCCGGGCGCACGGACCCGCCGGTGGACGAGGCCCCGCCCAGGGTTTTGAAATCCCTGTTGCAGTACCTGCGGACGACGTCGCACAAGGACATCGCGCTGATGTACTTCATCGTCTCGCTGCTGTTCTACGCGTTCGCCGGAGTCCTGGCGATGATCATGCGGGCCGAGCTCACCCGGCCGGGCCTACAGTACGTCTCCAACGAGCAGTACAACCAACTTTTCACGATGCACGGCACGCTGATGCTGCTCATGTTCGCGACGCCGATCGCGTTCGCGTTCGCGAACTACCTGGTACCGCTGCAGATCGGCGCGCCTGACGTGGCCTTTCCACGGCTGAACGCGTTGTCGTTCTGGTTCTGGCTGTTCGGCAGCCTGACGGTCACCGCGGGCTTCCTTACGCCGAACGGTGCCGCCTCCTTCGGCTGGTTCGCCTATGCGCCGCTGTCGAACGCCGCCTACTCACCGGGCGTCGGTAGTGACCTGTGGGTGGTGGGCCTGACCGTCTCCGGTCTGGGTACCATTCTGGGCGCGGTCAACTTCATCACGACGATCCTTTGCCTGCGGGCGCCCGGCATGACGATGTTCCGGCTGCCGATCTTCTGCTGGAACCTGTTGGTGACCTCGATCCTGGTGCTGATCGCCTTCCCGGTGCTCGCGGCCGCGCTGCTCGCCCTGGAGTACGATCGCCGATTCGGCGCGCACATCTTCGACGCGAGCAACGGCGGCGCCATCCTCTGGCAACACCTGTTCTGGTTCTTCGGGCATCCCGAGGTGTACATCATCGCCCTGCCCTTCTTCGGGATGATCACGGAGATCATCCCGGTGTTCTCCCGCAAGCCGTTGTTCGGCTACAAGGGACTGGTCTACGCGACCATCGGCATCGGGGCGCTGGCGATCGCCGTGTGGGCGCATCACATGTACGTCACCGGCGCGGCGCTGCTGCCGTTCTTCGCCTTCCTGACGTTTCTCATCGCGATTCCCACCGGGGTCAAGTTCTTCAACTGGATCGGCACGATGTGGCATGGGCAGATCAGCTTCGAGGCACCGATGCTGTTTGCCGTCGGCTTCCTGGTGACGTTCCTGTTCGGTGGTCTGACCGGTGTCCTGCTGGCCAGCCCGCCGATCGACTTCCACGTCTCGGACAGCTACTTCGTCGTCGGCCACTTCCACTACGTCGTCGCCGGCCTGCTGTTCGCCGGCTTCGGCGGGGTGTACTTCTGGTTCCCGAAGGTCACCGGCCGGATGATGAACGAGCGGCTCGCGAAGATTCACTTCTGGACGATGTTCGTCGGCTTCCACGCGACCTTCCTGGTGGATCACTGGCTCGGGGTCAGGGGCATGCCGCGCCGATACGCTGACTACAGCCCGGCAGACGGCTTCACCACGCTGAACACCATCGCCTCTGTTGGCAGCTTCATACTCGCGCTGTCGACCCTGCCATTCCTGTACAACCTGTGGGTGTCGTACCGGAAGGGTCCGCTCGTCACGGTGGACGACCCGTGGGGCTATGGCAACTCGCTGGAATGGGCGACGTCCTGCCCACCGCCGCGGCACAACTTCCGGACGCTGCCGCGGATCCGTTCCGAGCGACCCGCCTTCGACCTGCACTACCCGGAGATCAGCGGCCTCGTCGACTACCACGCGACGCCGGAGCTCGGCGATGCGCACACGCACCCCGCAAAGCTCAAGGAATAAGAACGCGACTCACGTGGGCACGTGAACCGCCCCGGGTTCCTGGAACCCGGGGCGGTTCTGGCGTTCTCCGCCGGCTCGGCGACGCGGGCGGCGATGCCAGCGTGGCGAGCATGGAACCGCGCCGCGCCGCCTCCAGCCTCCCGCCTCCAGCCTCCCGCCTCCAGCCTCCAGCCTCCAGCCTCCAGCACTGATGATCATGGTGTTTCGCAGAGCCGCGCCACCGGCCTGCCACTGCGTGGTTGGTGTCACACGGGCGCAGTAGGCACGCTTTGCCATGTGGCAGTTCGTGCCATATATTCCGAGATGTCGGTTTGGTGCAGTAGGAGTCAGCGGGCGGTCGCGGGGTGTCGGAGCAGCAGGCCGAGAGCTTGCGGGAACGCAAGAAGCGCCGAACGCGGCAGTCGATCATCGACGTGGCTCATGCCCTCTTCCACGACAACGACTACGACACGACCACCGTCGAAGCGATCGCGGCCGGCGCCGAGGTGTCCGTCCGCACCTTCTTCCGCTACTTCGCGAACAAGGAAGAGGTGGCCCTCGCGCCGCTGGACGAGATGGGTGAGCTCACCCTGGCGGCCCTGCGCCGGCGTCCCGCCGACGAGCCGCCGCTCACCGCCCTGCGCGCCGCGGTCCTCGACGCCTGGACGATCATGTCCCCGGACGGGGAGTCGCTGCGCCACTACACCGATCATCTGTTGCCGATCGGCAAGGCCTCCGCGCTCGCCGGGGCGGTGCAGAACCGGGTCGTCGCCCTGGGCGACCGGTTCGCGCTGGAGTTCGTCGAGGGCGACGACGCCGGCGGCCCGCAGCCGCGCACGGACCTCCACGCCTCGCTGGCCGCGTTCGCGTTCCTCGCCGCCGTACAGGTTGCCGTCCGCGCCTGGTGCGCCTCGGACAGCAACGATCCGGCGGACCTCGTCGCCACCGCCCTGACCTGCCTGGACAGCCTCGTCGTCGAAAGGAACTCCGCACACCGTGCCTGACCTCGAGCTTTGCGATGTCGACCTCGCGGATGGCACCCAGCACGCCCCGGACTCCGGGCGCACTGCCACCCTGCCCCAGCAAGCGCCCGCCCATGCGACCACGGCCACGAGCACGAGCACGGCCACGTCGACCGCCGACGAGCCCGACGCCGGGCTGCGGGAGACGGTCCGGCGGGCCGCCGAGCGTCTGCTCTCCCTGCAGGACTCCCACGGATGGTGGAAGTTCGACCTGGAGACCAACCCGACGATGGATGCCGAGGACCTCCTGCTGCGGGAGTTCCTCGGCATCCGCACCGTCGAGCAGACCGAGGCCACCGCGAAGCACATTCGCTCCCGGCGCCTCGACGACGGTTCCTGGCCGACTTTCTTCGGCGGTCCCGGGGAGCTGTCCACCACGGTCGAGTGCTATATCGCCCTGCGGCTCGCCGGCGACTCCCCCGACGACGCCCAGATGCGGCGCAGCGCCGCGTGGATCCGCGAGCGCGGCGGCATCCCGGCGACCAGGGTGTTCACCCGGATCTGGCTGGCGCTGTTCGGCTGGTGGCGCTGGGAGGAGCTGCCGGTCCTGCCGCCCGAGATCATGTTCCTGCCGCCCCGGGTACCGCTGAACATCTACTCGTTCGCCTCCTGGGCCCGCCAGACCATCGTCCCCCTGACGGTCGTCTCGGCGATGCGCCCCCAGCGGCCGGCCCCGTGCGACCTCGACGAGCTGCGCGCCAACGAGCTGCGCGCCAACGAGGTTCCCGACGCCCCCGGCGGCGGACGGCGGGGGCTGCGCGGCGCGCTGCGGCTCCTGGGAGGCGACCGGCCGAGCGGGGCGAAGTCGTTCTTCCGCGGGCTCGACACGGCGCTGCACCGCTACCACCGACACCCGATCGGGCCGCTGCGCCGCCACGCCCTGCGCACCGCGGAACGCTGGATCATCGCCCGGCAGGAGGCGGATGGCTGCTTCGGCGGGATCCAACCGCCCGCCGTCTACTCGATCATCGCGCTGCGCCTGCTCGGCTACGACCTCGATCATCCGGTCCTCGCCGCCGCGCTGCGCTCGCTCGACGCCTACACCCTGCACCGCGACGACGGCTCCCGCATGGTCGAGGCCTGCCAGTCACCGATCTGGGACACGGCGCTGGCCGTCCTCGCCCTGGCCGACGCCGGGCTCGACGCCGAACTCGACATGCCGTCCCCGCTGCCCACCCAGCGGCGCGCCACCGACGCCGCCCCGGCGCAGCCCGCGCCGGTTCCGACGGCGCTGGGACTCGCCGCCGACTGGCTGCTCGGCCAGGAGGTCACCCACCGCGGGGGCGACTGGGCCGTCATCCACCCGACGGTCGCGCCGAGCGGATGGGCTTTCGAGTTCGAAAACGACACCTACCCCGACACCGACGACACCGCCGAAGTCGTCCTGGCGCTGCACCGGCTGCACCGCCTCAAGCGGCTGAGCCCCGCGGCGGACGAGGCGGTCAGGGCCGCCGTCGAGCGGTCGACGACCTGGCTGTTCGCCCTGCAGTCCCGCGACGGCGGCTGGGGAGCGTACGACTCCGACAACGCCAGCACCCTCGTCTACCAGATTCCGTTCGCGGACTTCGGCGCCCTCACCGACCCGTCGTCCGCCGACGTCACCGCGCATGTCGTCGAACTGCTCTGCGAGGCAGGACGGATCCGCGACCCGCGCACCCTGCGCGGCGTCGACTGGCTGCTGCGCAACCAGGAGACCGACGGATCCTGGTACGGCCGGTGGGGCGTCAACTACGTCTACGGCACCGGCTCGGTGCTGCCCGCGCTGCAGGCCGCGGGGCTCCCGCCGACCCATCCGGCCATGCGGGCGGGCGCGCAGTGGCTGTTGTCGAAGCAGAACCCCGACGGCGGCTGGGGCGAGGACATCCGTTCCTACTCCGACCCGGCCTGGTCCGGCCGCGGAACCTCCACGCCCTCGCAGACGGCGTGGGCGATGCTCGGCCTGCTCGCCACCGACCACGCCACCGACCACGCCGACGCCCTGGCTGGCGCGGCCCGCTGGCTCACCGAGCAGCAGCGCCCCGACGGCGGCTGGGACGAGGAGCTGTTCACCGGCACCGGCTTCCCGGGCTACTTCTACCTCAACTACCACGGCTACCGGCTGTTGTGGCCCGTCATGGCGCTCGGCCGCTACCTGCACACCCGCCAGGATCCGTCCAGCTGACCCGGATCGCCGGTCGATCATCTCCGGACCTCCACAGGATTATCACCGATTGCACGCAACCGCTTACGTTCAGATGCTTCGGGTGCGACGAGGCCTGACAGCAGTTGCCGGTAGGTGGGTGAGCAGCCATGCCCGAGGGTGCGCGGCCCGATCTCATCGAGATCCTGAACATCGCGGTGATCGAGGCGACCGTGCGGGATCACCGCATCCGCCGGGCCAACACGGCCGCCTGCGCATGACGAGCGGACGGCGCCGAGAACGGATGATGGTCCGCCTGCTGCAGCCGGACGGCAACCTGCGGCACGCCCTGGCCACCATCGTGCTACGCACCGATCCGGGCGGCGAGGAGTACTTTGTCGTCCATCTCGAGGACGTGTCCGAGGAGATCGCCGCCCAGGACCGGCTGCGGCTCATCGTGGAGAACACGCCGGTGTCGATGTTCCTGGTCGACCGCAACGGGCGGGTCCTCGTCAGCGAGGGGACCGTCAGCCCGGAGGCCGCCGCCGGGCTGCGGGAGGCCCGAGCGTCGTCGATCTTCACGGCGTTCACCCACGCGCCCCAGGCGGCGTCGATCATGCGGCGGGCACTTGACCGGCAGCGCGTCCACCAGGTCATCGAGGCGTTCGGCCGCCGCCTCGACGTGCATCTCGTGCCCATCCCCGGCCCCGGCGGCCGGATGGCCTCCGTTGCCTCGGTGGCCAGCGACGTCACCGACCTGCACCTCGCGCTGGCGAGCCTGCGGGCCCGGTCCGCCGAGCAGGCGGTCGTCGCAGACCTGGGCCGCCGCGCCCTGGAGGCACGCGACCCGGCCGGGCTGTGGGAGCGAGCGGTCACGGCGCTGGCGGACCATCTCGGCGCCGACCTGGTGCGGGCCCACGGTCTCGACGCGGACGGGAAGCGGGTCCGCCTGCTCGCCCGCAAGGACCGGCGCGAACCGGAGGTCCCCACCGGTCGCTGCATGACGGGCTCACCGGCCTGCCGAACCGCACCGCGCTGCTCGACCGCCTCGACCGGGCACTTCGCCGAGCCGGCCACGACGGACGGCGGGTCGGGGTGCTCTTCGTCGACCTCGACGGCTTCAAGGCGGTCAACGACACCCTCGGCCACCAGGCCGGCGACGACCTGCTCCGCACCACCGCCGCCCGGCTGTCACACGCCGTGCGGCGGTGGTGACGTGGCGGGACGCCTCACCGGCGACGAGTTCGCCGTCCTGTGCGAGGACGTCGACGGCACCGCCGACATCGCCATGTACACGGCGAAGCGCAACGGTCCCGGCCAGCGCCTGGCCTAGGACACCGGGATGCGGACCCCGGTGGCGGCGAACGCGCGTCAGAAGTTGACGCGTGACCAGCTGAAGACAGCCGGGGCCGACGGGTCGATGCCGAGCTTGAGATAGTCGTTCGCCTGGCCGCTGCCGTCGACGACGATCCGCGTCACGTTCGGGGCCTCAAGGTCCTTCGGTGCCAGCGGATGGATGCCGTAGAGCGGATCCGTGCGGGTGAACGGATGGTCGACCCGGAAGACGTGCGAGTCGCCCTCGAGGAGGAGCACCGGCTTGCCGAAGTGGCCGGCGAGGGTGCCGATCCGCTTCACGATGGCGTCGTAGCCGGTCAGGCCGTCCCCGCCCGCGGCCAGCGCACTGGTGTCCCACATGTCCGCTTGCAGGAGCAGCGCGACGCCGGGCGCGCCGGTCTGCCGGGCGGTGTTGAACGCCGTGTTGATCCACGACAGCGTGGCATCGAGCCGGGTCGAGTACTCGTTCTGCTGGTCCGCCGACAGCGGGGTCACGCCGAACCAGGGACCGAGGTCATTGTTGCTGCCAGGGATGTTCAGGGTCGAGAACACCACGCCGGACTGAGTCCACATGGTGTTCTCGACGAAGGCGGCGTACGCCGGGTTCGAAGCCTGGGTGATCACCGACTTCGCGTTCACCCCGAGTGTCCGGCCGGGCACCGGGAAGAAGAGCCGACGTAGCGCGGCGAGACGTTCCGTGGGAACGTAACCGCCGTTGTTCGCACGGTGGCAGTCAGTCCATTCGTTGTCGCCCGGCGTGTAGACGAGCGGATCCTGAAACTGATCGAAATCTGCCTTGATCGTCGCGAAGTAGGAGTCCGAGCAGAGGCTGCTACCGTTCTTGATGTCGCCGAGATGCGTGACGAGAGACACGTCAGGATCAGCGTTGATCTTGGCGATGTCCGCCGGGAAGGCGGCGATCTTCTCCGCACCATAAGGGATGTCACCGATGACGGCGATCGTCGACGGGGCGGCGCCGGCGCTGGTCGGGGGCGTCGCGCTGGCCGACATCGACGTCGTCACGGTGAGGGCACCCGCTGCAACAATGGTTAAAGCAATCCTGCGGTAACGCAACGGTTGGGCTCCTTCGCAAAAAGGGCGGCGCGGTTCACGCTTCGGGGTCGGGTCATCTCGAGGCGATCGCCCCGCTTCCCTTCTTCCGAGCCTCGGCAAGCTATCGAGCCAGCCGGAACGTCCACGGAATTACGGGTTAACGTCTCCGCACATGCAGCGAAACGCGGCGTGCGGCGGCTGAAGATTGCCCGGTCCGCGGCGCCGGCATCGAGCCGCGGGGTGCCATCACCGGCGTTATTCGGGCCACGGGGAGTCGAGGATGGTGTCGACGAAGTCGCGGCGGTGGAAGCCGGGCAGGTAGTGGGCGAGAACGTCCGCCTTGACGTTGCCGAAGGTGGTGTCCGGCCGGGGCGCGATGCCGTCGGTGAAGGCCTGCAGGATACGGCGTTTGAAGTCCGGGCGGGGGTGCAGCCTGGTGATCGCGTCCCGGTCGGCGTCGCTGATGTCGTGGTAGCCGATCCCGAGCACGTCGTACTCCACCCCGGCGGTGAGCAGGGCGACCTCGGGCTCCATGAACTCCGGGATGCCGGGGGTGGTGTGCAGGGCGATGGCCGTCCACACCCGCCGGACGCTGTCCTCGGGCATCCCGTGCCCGTGCAGGAAGCGGCGTGCCTCGTCGGCGCTGTCCACCTCGAAGCGCCGACCGCTGCGGCGGAACCGCTCATCGAGGCCGAGATCGTGGAACATCGCTGCGACGTAGAGCAGCTCGGGGTCGAAGCTCAGCCCGCGCCGGCGTCCCTGCAGGCCGGCGAAGCAGTAGACCCGCCGCGAGTGATGGTAGATCAGGTCGTCAGTCGCGTCGCACACCAACTCGGTGGCCTGCGCGGCCAGACTCGTGTCGGGTACCGGGACGCCGGCGAGCGGCATCGTGCTGCTGGTCATCGTGTCTCCCCCCATCGATGGCGCAACCGTCGTCGGTCGACCATCGTGGAGGTACCCGGGGCTACGGCCGCGGGAACGGCCAGGGACGCGGCCGACGACCGCCGGGGCATGAGCGGCGTCGGCCTCTCCCCGCGTTGCCGGGTCAGGACGTCGCGTCCGCCATGACGATGACGGCGCGGCCGAAGATCTTGCCGGCTTCGAGATCGTCGAACGCCTGCAGGCCGTCGTCGAAGCTGTAACGGCTGAGGTCGGCGGTGATCCGGCCGGTGCGGGCGAGCGCCACCAGGTCGTGGAGATCCTGGTGGTTCCCGCTGTAGGGGCGGGTGAGCGACGCGCCCCACGGCAGGGAGACCGACGTCTGCGAGGTCTCGAACGCGAAGACCCCGTCGCTGAGCCCCGGCACCCGGACGGCGCCGTAGGGCGCGACGACGGCGCCCGACAGCGCGAGGGTCTGGTTGTTGCCGACCAGATCCAGGACGACGTCGGCGCCGTAACCACCGGTGACCGCCAGGACCTTCGCGGCAGCCTCGGGATCGTCGGAGCGCAGCGTGTGGTCGACCTTCCCCCGGACGGCGGCGAGCGAGGCATCCCTGATGTCCAGGGCGATGATCTGCGCCGCGGTGAGTTCCCGCAGGAGCTCGACCGCGAACTGCCCGAGGCCGCCGATTCCGATGACCACCGCCGTGGAACCGGGGCGGAGCAGGTCGAGGGTGGCGCGGATGGAGTGGTAGGGCACGAGGCCCGCGTCGGCGAGCACGGCGGCGAAGGCGGGATCGAGACCGTCGGCCGAGACCAGGGCGGAAGCATTCACGGCGACGTAGTCGGCCATTCCGCCGTTCACGGAGACCCCCGGCGTCGGGGCGGGATAAAGCCGGTTTCCGGTGTTGCGGCAGGCGTTCTCCTGGCCGGCGACACACAGCCGGCACACGCCGCAGGACCAGACCGGGTGCACGATTACCTGGGAGCCCGGGGAGAAATGCGGGTGGCCGTCGGCGATGTCGACGATCTCACCGGCGATCTCGTGGCCCAGGATCGTCCCGGCAGGAATCATCTGCTCAGCTGAGCCGCGGATGTGGATGTCGGTCTGACACACCCCGGCGGCCGTGACCTTGACGAGCGCCTGACCAGCACCGATGGTGGGTTTCGGGACCTCCACCTGGCGGACGTCCCGCACCCCGGCAAACTGTATTGCGCGCATGTACTTCTCCCTGATGTATTCCGGTCGCTCTTTCCGACTGGTCGTACAAAAGCCGGAGAAAACGAGCCGATACACTGATTCTGGGCAGTCAGGACGACTCTACCGCTCTCGCCATGTCGCCCGCGACCGGGAGGTGGACGTCCGAGCGGCTCGGTTTCCGCCGAAAACACCAGGCGTGATCCTGCTCGCATTGCGGTGATCTGCTCGTCCCGGATGCGCACCGCGGCCACCCGCAGCCGCGCGAGGGTGGCCGGCGGGAAGCGGCTGTGGCCGCCGAAGGTGGGAACCTGGTCCAGCCACTCGCTCCGGGTGTAGGACTGCTCCCGGTCGAACCGCCACTGCTCCGGGGCGCCGAACGCGCCCGACCGGCGGATCCCGTCGGCGGCCCTGGTGAACAACGTCGAGTACCCGTCCAGGCCGGGCATCGCCCGGTGGTAGAGCGAGGCGTCGGGCAGCACCCGACGGTAGACCGCGCGGAAGGCCTCCGCCAGGCCAGGCGGCGGCTGGCCCACGTTCCAGAACACAGCCAGCCGGCCGCCGGGCCGCAGCACCTGCGCCGCCTTGCTCACTCCCCCGACCGGATCCACCCAGTGCCACGTCTGTCCCGCGATGACCGCGTCGAAGGTGCGGCCGGCGGGATCCCAGGCTTCGAACGCCGCCGCCTCGGCCTCGATCCCGGTCCGCCGCGCTCACGCTGCCATCCGCGCATCCACGTCGACCCCGAGCATCCGGCAGCCGGCGGCGCGGAAGGATGCACTGGCTCCGGCGGTAGAGTGGGCACGCGCCCACCATAGTGGGCGTACGCCCACTATGGCAATGCGGCCCGCCCGGCCGGAGGCAGGAGGAAGGCACGATGCCGACCGGGGTCGCCCTACGCGACGTGCGCGAGCAGCTTCTCGATGCCGCCGAACGCATCCTGCTGCGCGACGGTCCGAACGCGCTGACCAGTCGGGCGGTCACCACCGAGGCAGGCTGCGCCAAGGGCGTCCTGCACCGACACTTCGCCGATTTCGACGCCTTCCTCGCCGAGCTCGTGCGCAACCACGTCGCCCGGCTCGACGGCCAGGCCGCCGACCTGCGCGAACGCGCCGGGACCGGCACCGTCGCCGGCAACCTCACGGGCGCGCTGACGGACCTGTTCGGCTCGGTCTCGCTCGCGATCGTCGGCCTCATCACCGCACGCGACGAGCTGCGCGCCACCCTGCGCCGGACCGGAACGACCGGCGTCCCCGTCCTGGCGGAGGCCACCGCGATGGTCTCCGCCTACCTCGCCGCCGAACGCGATCTCCACCGCATCGCACCGGAGGCCGACACCGACACGCTCGCGCTCATGCTGATCGGCGGCGGCCATCTGCTCTTCGCCGGCCGGGACGGCACTGCCCCGGGCGCTGACACCATCCACAAGGTTGTGAGCACGGCCATCGCCGACGTCACCCGATTCGATCGATGACGAGGACGGTCGGTGCGATTGCCGATGGACGTTGGTGTCAGTTCTGCGGATGGGGGGACAGGCACTGGAGGATAAACGCGGCGCGGGAGTCGAGGTCGGTCCTGGGCAGGCTGATCAGTTGGTAGCCATGGCGGGTGTAAGCCTCGGCCATGGCGTCGTGGGTGCGGACGGCCTCGTCGAAGTCCTGGGTGCGTTCGCGGTCATGGGTGAAGATCTCGGGCCAGGGCGGCGCCAGGAAGACTCGATGGTGATAGCGGAACTTCTCCGCGGCGGCGGTCACGTGTGCCGGAATCGGCCGGCCTAGCAGCAGATGGTAGCCGACCACGTCGGGTATGCCCCGGTCGAAGAAGACCGGCCCTGCCTGCCAGGTGGCCTGGTGGTGTGAGTTCATGTCCCATGAAAGGATGATCTCCGCGAACAGCAGGGAGTCCGCCTGGTGGCGGGCGTTGCCACCGATGGCGATCTGATCGCGGAGAATGTGCCTGCCGGCCTCGGGTACGCAGGGGAACCCTCGGCGCTGGAGCTCGTCGATGAGGGTGGTCTTGCCGGCTCCGGGGCCGCCGGTGATGACGACGAACTCGTCGGGTGTGCTCACGGTGTTCGGATCTCCTTTCGCGGGTGCATACGAAGACGGCGGATCCCCGGATGTGATGCATGGGGATCCGCCGCAGCAGAGAATGGATCTGGCCAGGTCGGCGCGATGGCGCCTTTGCCGCCCAGGGCAGCGGCCGGGCGATGGGAATGTCGGACGTGACCACGGCGCTGCGGTGTTCGCAGACGGCGTCGGTCAGCCGGTCGAACTCCTCGGCGGCATCGTGGCCGGCGGGCAGCATCCCGATGTCATCAACGACGATCAGGTTCCGAAAGCGTATCTGGAAGACCGGCCGGAGCCGGGACGCGGGCCCCGGTTGCGCGGAACGCCATGATCACACTGCTCGGCGCGGTCGCGGCGAGCTGCGGGCCGACCTGCGTCGGACCGGGACGGTCGGAGTCGCCGTCCTGGCGGGGGCCACCGTGATGGTCGCCGCCTACCTCGCCACTGACGCCGTCCACGAGGTCGTGACCTCGGTGATCGCCGGCGCCACCCGACCCGATCGATGACGAATCCTGATCGGTGCGATCGCGGATAGGCGTTGGACAGCCCAACAATTTCCCATCATCCTGACAAACATGTCAGGGAATCTGGGTGGGACCGTCGGCGGGCTGGTTCCAGCGCGCGGCCGCCGCCCGGCGCGCGCGACCGCCCCGGCGCGGATACTGACCCGCCGGCGATTCGTCGATTTCGGGATCCTCGCCTCCGCCTGCTGTCGACCCTGCTGATC
>NZ_JANEZT010000189.1 GCF_025403405.1 Frankia tisae | reverse complement strand
GCGTCGGGGCGGGCCGCCGAGCGCACTCAGGCCGATGAGCTGGCGATTCTCGCTGGGACCGTGCCGGTCGCCGGGCCGGGGCTGGAGCTGACCATCCGGGACCCGCACCGGGCGGTCGACGCCTCGGTGCTCGTCGACGCGCTGCAGGAACTGCGCGACGCGGGCGCGGAGGCCATCGAGATCGCCGGGGTGCGCGCGGTCGTGTCGACCTACGTCGCCGACGAACCCGGGCACGGACTGATCGTGGACGGAACGTCGGTCGCTCCGCCGTATGTCCTTCGGGTGGTCGGTGATGCGCACACCCTGGACCAGGCGCTGCGGATCCCGGGCGGGGTGCTCGATACGGTAGCGGCGCGGGACGGGGCGCAGGCCAGCGTCCGGACCTCCGGGCACGTCGAAATCCGTGCGCTGCGGCCCGCGCCCAGTCCCCGCTACGCTCGCCCGGCCGGATAGCTCCGCCGCCGCGCGGGTTGCCCGGCGAAGGGGGTAGGACCGACGGCCCCGCCGGCGCTGGTCGGAGCGATGCGGATCAAGGGGAGGCGATCTCCGGTGTACCCGGACAACCTGAAGTACACCCGTGAGCACGAGTGGATCCGGTTCACCGGGAGCACGGCCCGGGTGGGCATCACCTCCTACGCGCAGGAGGCGTTGGGCGACATCGTCTTCGTGTCGCTGCCCGACGTCGGCGCCGCCGTCGAGTCGGGGGAGTCCTTCGGCGAGGTCGAGTCGACCAAGAGCGTCTCGGAGATCTACGCCCCGGCCGCGGGCGAGATCACCGCCCGTAACGAGGCGTTGGCGGGCGCGCCGGAGTTGATCAACTCCGATCCGTACGGGGAGGGCTGGCTGGTCGAGTTCGCGGTCACGGACGCGGACGCGATCGAGGGCCTACTGAACGCCGAAGAATACACAGAGCACGTAAAGGAGCACTGACGGTACTTCCTGTGCCCCGTTGGCTGGTGGTGGGTGACGCCACGCCGAACAACACGGGTCGCACCCTTTTCGCGAGCGTGCCCCCGATGCACTAGCCTCGGGGTGCACCGGGGCACGGTCGTGGGCGGCCCAGCCGTCGGCATGTGATCATCCCGGTGGTGGGGGTGGACTGCGAATGTCTGGCTACCACCATCGCAAGTGCTGGTAGAGACGTTCCCGCCGCCTGTCCGGCGGCGGCCGAGGCGGCTGGCGAACCTCGCTCGCGAGGGATCCCGGCAGGAAGCGGACGCGACTGTGTTCTGCACAAGGTGCGGACAGCAGAACCCGTCCGACGCGCTGTATTGCGCGCGGTGCGGGTCCCCTCTGGTACGTCCGGGTGAACCCGTGGCGCCGGAGCGGCCCGCCGAACAGACATCGACGTTGAATCTGGCCGCAGCGCTCTCCGGGATCGAGGGCGATCATGTTGACGAGTCGACGGAACGCGACGCCGTCGCCGCGGTCGACGCGTTGCCGCCGGGTTCGGCGCTGCTGGTGGTCAAGCGCGGCCCGAACGCCGGCAGCCGGTTCCTGCTGGACGCGGACATGACCACCGTCGGGCGGCATCCCGAGAGTGACATCTTCCTTGACGACGTCACCGTCTCGCGCCGGCACGCGGAGTTCCATCGCTCGCCCTACACCAAGGGCTTCTCGGTGCGAGACGTCGGCAGCCTCAACGGCACGTACCTCAACCGTGAGCGCATCGACTCCGCCGAGCTCACTGGCGGCGACGAGGTGCAGATCGGCAAGTTCCGACTGGTGTTCCTCACCGGGGCGAGCTACGGGGGGTCAGCGGCGCGGTGAGCGGGAGGGACCAACGGTGAGCGGCTTCGCTGCGGCGTCGCCGGCCCCGCGCCCGAGCGGGCCCGGTCGGGACCGGGCCGGCTCGGACGCGAAGGTGCTCAACATCGGCCAGGTCCTGGACCGGCTGCGGGCCGACTTTGCCGACATCACGCTGTCGAAGATCCGTTACCTGGAGGCGGAGGGGCTCGTCGAGCCGGCCCGCACGAGCGCCAACTACCGCAAGTACTCGGCGGACGACGTCGCCAGGCTCCGCTATGTCCTGCATGCGCAGCGGGAGCGGTTCCTCCCGCTGCGCGTGATCAAGGAGGAGTTGTCCTCCCTTGACCGTGGGGACACGCCGGTGCACCGGCCTGGGCCCCGCGCGGTGCCCCCGCATCCGGCCCCTACCGGCCTGGACGCGATCCTGGGTGTGGAACGGGTCAGGATGTCCCGTCGTGAGCTCCTGGCGGACGTGGGGCTCGACGAGGACGAACTGGCGGATCTGGAACGGCATGGCCTGGTCGCCCCGATCGCGGGTGGCGGGTATTACGACTCCGACGCCCTGCTTGTCGCCCGCACGGTCGCGCTGCTTGCCGGGCACGGCGTCCAGGCCAGGCATCTGCGGGCGGCCCGAACCGTCGCAGACCGTGAAGCTGGTCTCATCGAGGCCGCCACCGCGCCGCTGCGCGGCCAGCGTGGCGGGGACAACGCCGGGCGGCAGGCGGAGACCGCCGATGAGCTGGCGGCCTTGCTGGTCCGGCTGCATGCGGCCCTGCTGCGTTCCCGGCTGGCGGCCGGCCGGCCGAGCTGAACGGGCGGTCCGGGCCAGGGCAGAAGTGCCCTGCCGGGCAGCGGAACCGGTGGGCGCGCTGACGCCGGGCGGATGCGGGGATACTGTCTCCCCTGTGGGGTTTTCTGGCTCCGGTCACAACATCCCGCCCTGCCCCACCTGCGCGAGGAGGTAGATCGGTGCATCGGCTGGACATCGTCGGCGTGCGAGTCGAGCTTCCGTCGAAGCAGCCGATCGTCCTACTCAAGGAGGTGGGCGGTGAGCGGTATCTGCCCATCTGGATCGGTGCCGTCGAGGCGACCGCGATCGCCTTCGCCCAGGAGGGCATCACGACGGCTAGACCCATGACCCATGACCTGATGCGGGACGTGCTGCGGGCGTTGCAGACGGACCTGACCCGGGTGACGATCACGGACCTGCAGGACGGCGTCTTCTTCGCCACGCTCGTGTTCGGCAACGGGGTGGAGGTCTCGGCCCGTCCGTCCGACGCGATCGCGCTGGCGATGCGGATGGGCGCGCCCGTCTACGGCGTCGAGGCCGTCCTGGCGGAGGCCGGGATCACGGTTCCCGAAGAGCAGGAGCAGGAGCAGGAGAGCGAACTGGAGAAGTTCCGGGAGTTCCTGGACACGATCTCTCCCGAGGACTTCAACACCCCCGGCTCCTGAGCGTCCGCAACACCCCGGTTCCCGCGCGGTCCGCGGCGTCCCCGGCTCCTGCGCGCCGGGTTCTCCCACGGGCGCCGAGCCGCCGGGTGGCGCTGCCGCGCGCCGGCTGGATCGCCCGTCGGCGCCCGTGCCATGTCGCGGGCGCCGGCCGTGCGCCTGCCCCTCACCCGCGGTGTGATCCGCTCCACGGCGGCCTGGATGGCCCGTATCGGCTGCCCTGTGCTGGGGAAGGGGGCAGGCGCCGCGACCCCGTTTGCGGGCCCACTCCTGCCGGGAGCGGGTGTGGCATGACTGGGCCGGCCGGTGGGCCCCTTTCCCTGACGTGGTAGGCCTCGGCGCCCGTCGCGCTCTGAGCAGGCAAGACGGCCGTGGCACGCGTCCGGCTATGACGGCTCGTATCGAGATTCCTTTTTGTCCGATGTGACCACTCATGTCCGCTGGACTGCAGACACGCCGGCTTAGATCATTGAAGGAACAGCGCGTCGCTCCTACGGTCGGGGGGAACCCGAACCCCGAACCCCGAACCCGGAGCTCGTGGCCGCCCGTGCCCGCGGTGGATGCGTCGGTGGACGAACTCGCTCCGGCTCTGACCTTGCCGGGGAGGTGGTGACGGCGACCGCGCCCGGAGCTGTGGACCCGCGGTGCGGTGGTCCCGAGCGCGTCGGTCGCGCGCGCCTCGTGCCGGTCGGTTGGCGGCGTTCCGGCCCGGACTGGCAACGCGCCGGCCCGATTGGCGATGGGTCGGCGAGGTCGGCGTGTGTCGGTGGGGGTCGGCGTGTGTCGGCGGAGGTCGGTGGCGCGTCGATGGAGGTCAATGGTGTCCGGTCGGGACGATCCGGACGTGGCGGTGGAAGTGACTCGACCGGGCTGGGCGTCCGGAATGGCGGGACCGGGTGACCGGGGCCGCCTGGACCGACTCGGACCGATCCGGAGGATGGGGCTGGCATGGCGGCGAAGTGCGTACGACGATGATCGAGCAGGGCCACCTCTTTCCGGACGAGATCCCCGAACCCCCGGGGGACGACGTCGGATACCGCGGGCCGACAGCGTGCGCGGCGGCAGGCATCACCTACCGCCAACTCGACTACTGGGCCCGGACCGGCCTGGTCGTGCCCAGCGTCCGCGGCGCGTCCGGCTCGGGCAGCCAGCGGCTGTACTCCTTCCGGGACGTCCTCGTCCTGCGGGTCGTCCGCAAGCTGCTGGAGGCGGGCGTCTCGCTGCAGAACATCCGGGTCGCCGTGGAGCACCTGCGCACCCGGGGTGTGGACGACCTGGCACAGCTCACCCTGATCAGCGACGGCTCGACCGTGTACGAGTGCACCTCGGACGATCAGGTGATTGATCTGGTTCGTGGCGGCCAGGGGGTGTTCGCGATCGCGGTCGGCCGCGCCCTGCGCGACATGCGCGGCCAGCTCGCCGCGCTGCCCTGCGAGCGCCCCGGGCAGCCGCCAGCCTCCCACCCGGGCGACGAGCTCGCCAGCCGGCGCACGCGGCGCAGCACCGCCTGACCCCTACGGCCTCTCTGACCCCTACGTCCTCATCTGCGGCGCCGAGGCTGAACCGAGGACCGCTCAGGTGCGGCCCTCGGACTCCTGGGCGTTGCCCAGGGTGGCCTCGTAGGCGAGCCACTCGGCCCGCAGCACCGGCCAGCCGTCGGCGCGGAGCAGGTCGACCACGGCCGGATCGTCGTCGACGACGACGGCGACCTGCCGTCGCGCGCCGAGCTGCCGTAGTTCGGCGCGCTTGAACATCCGGGCCGGGCGGCGGTCGTCGTCCGGGCGCATCAGCAGCTTCCCCAGGGGCAGGCCCTGCTCGCCCAGCCAACGCGAGGTCGCCGCCCGGGACCGCTCCGGCCGCCCGGTCAGCCACACCACCTCATGGTCGCGGGCGAGCTGGTGGACCAGCGTCACCCCCTCGGCCAGCGGGGGGTCCGCCGGCGCCGCGGCGAAGAACGCCTCCCAGTCCCCGGGCCAGGCCCGCAGGAACCGCAGCCGGTGCCGGACATCGGCTACCACCCCGTCCACGTCGATGACCGCGAGCGGCCGCTGCTCCGGCACGATCGGATCCCCCCGGCCGCCCGCACTGGACGGGGTGGGACCGGGCGGGCCGCCGAGGGGCGAGCTGCCCGCCGTGCCGTCGGCCGAGTCGACCGTGCCGGCGATACCCGCCGCATCGGCTGCGTCCGTCACCGTGGTCTCGGCATGGACGCCCCGGCCTTCGGGCCGGGGAGGAAACGCCGCCCCACATCGTTCACTGGTGAATCTTCTTTCCGTGGAATGGATGAGGCGGGGGAGGACGTCAACCGCCGGAGACGCTGCCCTCACCCGGCCATTGAACACGCGCGCGGTGGCGCATATCGGTCCCGGTCGTGCGGTGTCTGCCGGATCGGCGTGAACATCGCACCACCCACTCCGTCGTGCCACTCCGTCGTGGGCCGCGGCGGTCATGTCATGGTCATGGGTCGTCGAAACCGGTTCGACGCCTCGAAGCCGTGTCGGGTGGCCCACATGCCGCGGCGCGCGGACGCCCGCCCGACCGGACCGCGCCGGCAGCCGGGGGTGGTCCGGGCGTCGTCCGTGCGGAGGCGACGGGTGTGATCCGGGTCCGAACAGCCACGTCGGCGCCGGGGCGTCGATAGCGTGGCCATGGTCAGCATCCGATCCCGTCTGGTGACGGCATGGTCCCGCGCGGCCTCCCGACGGGCACGCCGGTTCGGCCGGTCGGCGGGTTCTGGGATGTTTGCTCCCTCGAACGTGTCATGGTCGTCGGGGGAATTCCGCCGCCGGGTGCCCGACGCGGTGGCGGCCACCCGGTGCGGTGCAGAGATGGTGTGGGGAGGTCGACGATGTCGGGTACCCGGCGGGCGCGCACGCTCGTGGCCGGTATTCAGTCCTCGCTGGGCGCGGCGCTGGCCCTCGCCGACCGGCTGGAGGAGCAGGCGGCCGTGCTCGAACGCGGCGGCCCACCGGCCGCGGCCGCCGTGGCCGCGCAGGGCGGCCCGGGTCGGCCGGCCGCGTCGAACGGGCCGCGTGACGTCGACGCCTCGCTTGCCCAGGCCCGGATGATCGCCCGCAGCGGGGCCCGCGGCTTCGCCGGTGCCTCCTGGGCCGCCCCCGACTGGCGGCACGGGCCGTTCGGCGCCGAGCCCGCCGCGGCCGGCGGCGTGCGTGCCCGCTTCCGCCCGGGACTGTGGCAGGTCGGGCAGGTCGTCATCCCGCCGGACGATCCCGGCGCGCCGTACAGCACGGTGCCGCTGGCGGTGCCGCTGCTCGACGGCCGCAACCTGCGGATCGAGACCGTGCGGGCGCGGCGCGCCGCCGCGGTCGACCTCGTCCGCGGGCTGCTCACCCGCATCCTCGCCGCGGTGCCCGCCGGTCGGGTCCGCCTCGTCGTCTACGACCCGCACGAGCTCGGCGCCGGCCTCGCGGGCTTCGCGCCGCTGCGGGCGGCCGGCGTCGCCTCCACCACCATCACCACCCGCGCCCGGCTGGAGGAGCGCCTCGCCGAGCTGTCCGCGGAGGTGGGCCGGATCACCGTCGAGCGGCTCGGTGGCCGGTTCGACTCGCTGCGGGAACGGGAGGACGCCGGCCACGGCCGCCCGGAACCGTGGCTGCTGCTGGTCCTGCTCGGTGATCCGCGCCTGTACGAGGAGGGCGCCCGGTCGCTGTCGGCCGTCGCCGCGCAGGGGCCCGCCTGCGGCGTCCATGTGATCTCCATCGTCCAGCTCGCCCCGCTGCAGACCGATCCGGCGGGCGCGGACGACCTCGACGACGTGACCCCGCCCGACCCGGACGCCGACGATCTCCGGCTGGACGAGGAGGCCGACTCGGTCGCCGACCCGCTGCCGAACTCGGTGGTGTTCACCGCCGTCGAGCTGCTCGCCGACCGGCCGGACTGGCGCGGTGCGCAGCCGGGCCTGTGGCGCACCTCGCTGACCGGCCTGCTACCCGTCCAGCTCGACCCCCCGCCGCCGCCGGATCTCGTCACCGCCGTCACCAGGCAGGTCGCCGACGCGGCCGCCCGCGAGGCCTCCCGCCCGCCCGGCATCGCCGAGCTGCTGCCCGGCACCCTGTGGGAGTCCGACAGTGCCGCCGGGGTCACCGTGCCGGTCGCCCAGGGCCCCGACGGCCCGGTGCGGCTCACCTTCGACGACGACACCGTGCACGCCCTCGTCGGCGGCCAGGCCGGGGCCGGCAAGTCGACCCTGCTGCTCGACATCGTCTACGGCATCGCCGCCCGCTATGCCCCCGACCAGGTTCGCTTCCACCTGTTGGACTTCAAGGAGGGCCTGGAGTTCGCCCAGTTCGCCCCCGGCCCCGCCGATCCGTTCTTCCTGCCGCACGCCGACACCGTCGGCATCGAGAGCGACCGCGAGTTCGGCGTCGCCGTCCTGCGCGCGGTCCGCGAACAGATGCGCCGCCGAGCGGTGGCGATGCGTGCGGTCGGCGCGCGGGACCTGCGGGGCCTGCGGGCGGCCGACCGCAGCTCCGCCTGGCCGCGGGTCATCGTCGTCGTGGACGAGTTCCAGGTGATGCTCACGCCGATGGACGAGATCGCCCGCGAGGGCGTCGCCCACCTGGAGGTCCTGGCCCGGCAGGGCCGCGCCTACGGCGTCCACCTGCTCCTGGCCAGCCAGACGCTGTCCGGCATCGACGCCCTCGACTCCACCGCCGGCAAGCGCGGCTCGATCTTCGGCCAGTTCGCGCTGCGAGTGGCGCTGCGCACCTCGATCTCGGAGTCGCGGGTGTTGCTGTCCACGGCGAACGAGGCCGCGGGCGCGCTGGCCGGCGTCGGCGAGGCGATCGTGAACCGGCGCAACGGCCATCCCGCCGGCAACGAGCTCGTCCGCGTCGCCTTCCCCGACCCGGCGGTGATCTCCCGGCTGCGTGACCGGCTGGCGACCACCGCGGCCCGCAGCCTGCCGTCGGTGCCGCAGCCGCGGGTCTTCGTCGGCCACGCCCCGGCGATCCTCGACGACAACCCGGTCTACCGGGCCCTGGACGGCCGGCCGGCGCCGGCGGCGATCGAGTCCGCCGCCGCCCCGATCGGGGACGAACCGCCGGCCGCGATCCACGCGGACGTGTCCGCCGCTGCGCTGTCCGGTGCCGCGCTGTCCGGTGCCGCGCTGTCCGCCGCTGCGCTGTCCGGTGCCGCGCAGCCCGCCGCCGCGCAGCCCGGCGGCGACCCGCTCGCGTTGGTCGGGGTGCCCGTCGACCTCGCCCCGGCGGCGGTCGGGGCCCGCCTCGCCGCCTCACCCGGGCGCCATCTCGCCGTGCTCGGCCCGCTGCGCCGGGAGGCGGTCGGCATGGTGCAGGCGGCGGCGGCCAGCATCGCGGCCCAGCTGCCGGCCGGCGGCCTCGTCGCGGAGATCGTCGCCGCGGAGCCGACCGCGCTCGGCGCCGCGGAGATCCTCGCCGAGCGGATGCGTCGCGCCGGCCACCCCGTCCGCGTCGCCGACGTCACCGGGCTGCGCGGGGTGCTCGCCGCCGCCGCGGACGAGACCCGGGCCCGGGAGAACGCGGCGCTTGCCGGCACGGGCGGCCCGGCGCCGCCGCTGCGGCTGGTGGTGGTGTTCGCGATGGACGCCGGGCGGGCCGCCCTGGAGGTGCGTGATCTGCAGTCGCGCCGGACCGGGCTCGACGATCTGCGCACGGTCACCCGTCGCGGGCCGGCCATGCGCGTCCACCTGGTCGGCTGGTGGCGGGGGGTGTCCCGGATGGTGGAGGACCTCGGGCCGGTCAACCGGGACGACATCGCGGTGTGGGCGGCCGCCGGGGTGCCCGGCAGCGACCTGTTCGCCATGGCGGGCCACCGGCCGGTCGCCGGCGGGACGATGCCGAACCGGGCGGTGCTGTTCGACCGGCACACCCAGTCCGAGCCGCGCACGGTGGTGCCTTTCGCACCCATGGTGCGGGGGTAGATCCGGTGGCGATCGGGCAGGAAGATCCGGATGCCGCGGGATGGGCGGGTGCCCACCGGGAGGCGGGGCCCACCCGGCCGGCCGGTGCCGATGCAGGAGCCAGAGCAGGAATCGGGGCCGGGAGAGGACGGAGCGGAATGGTGGCGGGAGCTGAGCCGGCGGGCACGCCCGAGGCATGGTCGATCGCCGGGTCGTGGCAGCGCGGCGCGACGGCGGCCCCGGACGCGGGTGCGATCACGACCGTCCCCGCTTCGAGCGGGCCGGTGGGCGCCGCCCTCGCCCCCGATCCCGATCCCGACCTCGACGATCCGCTGAAGGCGGCGATGCAGTACCGCCGGCTGCTCGGCACCTCCGACGCGGCGCGGGCCCGCGCCGACCGGGACGCCTACCAGCGGCGTCAGGGTAGCCGGGCGCAGGCACGCCGGCACCGCGAGGCCGCCGCGGACATCCGGGCCCGGGTCGAGGGCGTCTGGGCGCAGGTCGCCGAGCCGCTGGCCCAGTACGGGCTCACCGACCTCGACCAGCTCAAGCCGGCCGCCGCCGAATCTGCTGCCGGCGCCGCGGTCGCGCTCACCAGGAAGTCCGCCTCGAGAGGCGGCGCCGGCGCACCGGCCCAGCGGCGGCCCGGGCGGCCGCTGGCGCGTGCCGGGCGGGACCTGCGCGGCGGGTCAGACGACGACCACGCCGCCGGCGCCGCCCGCCAGCGCCACCGGCAGGCCGGGGAAGGCGGGTTGGCACGCGAGGGCCGGTCGGGGCGCGAGGGCCGGTCGGGGCGCGAGGGCCGTGGTGGCGGGCAGCCGGCGGCGGCCGCCCCGGTCGATCCGCGCACCGCTCCCCGCCAGGCCTACGACCTGTGCCTGGACGCGATGAGCAAGGCCGCCGAGCTGCGGGCGGTGACCAAGGCGTCCGGCTCGGCGTCGGCCGGGCTGATGACTGCGCTCGCCTGCCTGCTCAGCCTGGTGGTCGTGGGGGTGCTGCGGGTCTTCACGCAGGCGGCGGGGACGCCCTGCATCGTCGGCGCGGCGGTGCTCGCGGCGGCACTGGTGGCCGTGGCGGCCGGTACCGAAGGTGGGGGTAGGGCGGTGCTGCGGGCAGGCATTCTGGGAGCGGGCGCCGCTGCGCTGGCGGTGGTCGCCACGTTCCGGCTCGCACCGATGGCGCCGGTCGACGTGGCCGCGGCGCTGCTCGCGCTCGCGGCCGCAGCCCGCTTCGGCCTCGGGCTCGGCTCGAGCACCGAGCAGGCGTCGGCGCCCGGCTCGCGGGCCGGTAGCTCCAAGAAGGGATGAGGACGGGTGTCAGGCACGATCGCCGACGTCAAGGCACAGCTCGATGAGGCGTTCCGGCGCACCGAGGAGGTCGCCGGCCAGCTCGAGGGCGCGCTGAGCATGATCGAGGAGGCGCAGGCGATGGTGATCGCGGCGACCGACGGCAGCGAGCATCGTGCCGTCGAGCAGCTGACGAGCGCGCTTGTCGAGACGCGTGACACATTGCAGATGTCGCTGGCGTCCCTGGGCTCGGCGGTGCAGGAGGTCCGGGACTACCGGGATGGACTGTAGCACCACTCCTCGTGATTGCAGGCACACCTGACGTCGTTGCAGGTTCCCGGATCCCCATACTGGAGGGGAGTGGGCGTTACGGACGGATATGGTGCCGGCGGCAACAGTGACCAGGTGAAGGTCTGGGTAACAACGCTCCAGGCGCCCTGCAACGCGGTGCATCCGGATGCGGGGCTCACTACAGTCCGGATTGTCCCCGTGTGCCCGGGCGCCACAGCGATGAGCGGCACCGGACGCCGAGTACCGCCCGTGACCAGGAGGCTGCATTCGCCGTGTCGGACTTCATTCCCCTCGACCTGCCTCTCGTACTCCTGTCCAACCGCGGTCCTGTCAGCTTCGATCGGGACGCCACCGGTCGCACCGTGAACCGAGGTGCCGGGGGCCTCGTCTCGGCCCTGTCCGGACTCGCCGAACACCTCGACGACGCCGTCTGGGTCTGTGGTGCCGCCGGTGAGGAGGACGCCGTTGTCGCCTCCGAGAGCGCCGGCAGCTCGATCCTCGTCCAGACCCAGCCCCAGCCCCACGTGGTGGACGGCGAGCCGGACGGTCCGGCGATCCGGGTTCGCCTCGTCGTCACCGACCCGACCGCCTACGCCGACTTCTACAGCGTGTGGTCCAACCCGATCCTCTGGTTCATCCAGCACGGCCTCTACGGCCGGTCGCTCGCGCCGGTGCTGACCAGGGCCGAGCACGATGCCTTCGAGAACGGGTACGCGGCGGTCAACCGCGCCTACGCCGACGCCGTCGTGGACGAGGTGCGCGCCCGTGGCGGCAAGGCTCTCGTCCTGCTGCAGGACTACCACTTCTACCTGGTCGCCGACTGGGTCCGCGAGCAGTGCCCCGACGTCGTGCTCACCCACTTCGTGCACATCCCCTGGCCGGGCCCGGACGAGTGGCGCATCCTGCCCGGCGACATCCGCGAGCGGCTGCTGCGCGGACTGCTCGGCAGCGACGTCGTCGGTTTCCACACCCGCCGCTACGCCCGCAACTTCGTCCTGTGCGCCCAGGAACTCCTCGGCCTGCCCGTTGACCTGGAGCAGCTCACCGTCACGGTCGGGGACCGGGTGGTCCGTGCCCGCTACTACCCGATCTCGGTCGATCCGGCCGCGCTCGACGCCACCCAGGCATCCGAGGAGGTCGCGGCGCACGTCGCGATGCTGCGCTACATCTTCCTCGACGATGATCGCCAGCTCATCCTGCGCGTCGACCGCACCGATCCGAGCAAGAACGTCGTGCGCGGCTTCCTGGCCTTCGGGACGCTGCTCGACCAGCATCCCGAGCTGGTCGGCAAGGTCAGTTTCCTCGCCCTGCTGCAGCCCAGCCGCACCGACGTGCCGGAGTACGCCGACTACATCGCGCTCATCGGCGCCCTCGTCGCCGAGATCAACGCCAGGCACACCAAGGAGGGCCGCCAGCCGATCGACCTGCGGATGGTGGAGGACTTCCCGCTGGCCGTGGCGGCCTACTCGATCTGTGACGTGCTGATCGTCAACGCGATCGCCGACGGGATGAACCTCGTGGCGAAGGAGGTGGCGGTCGTCAACCGCCGTGGCGGTGTGCTGGCCCTGTCCGAGATGGCCGGCGCCCACGAGGAACTCGGCGAGTTCGCGGTGACCCTCCAGCCGTTCGACATCCAGCAGATGGCGGACGCCCTGTACACGGCGCTGACGATGCCGCTGGAGGAACGCCACCGCCGGCTGTCCGCCGCCGCCGAACAGGTCCGCACCCACGACGTCCGGCGCTGGCTCGACGATCAGCTCGTCGATCTGCGCCGGATCGCCGGGTTCAGCTGAGCCCGGACGGAGGGACCTCGGACTCTCCCGGCCGGCGGGTCGAAGGGCCCGGCTCGGTCCGGGAATCACCCTGCCGACCCGCCCGGCGCGGGCGGGTCGGAAGAAGGGGCGAACGCACATCGGTCCCCGGCATCCGGCATCGGTGTTCGCGGGTAGTCTCGCAGCGGGAACGAGGCGCATCGCACCGCCGGCAGGCGAATGCGATGAGAGGGACAGGGAGTGGACGTGGCGAGTGAGACCGGTCATCACAAGGCCAATACGGGTTCGTGGCTCGCGGTGCTGCTGGTGATCGCGGGCTTCGTGTTCGGGTGCTTCGCGCTCATCTTCGCCTCGGTACCGCTGTGGATCGTCACCGCCGTGCTGATCGTCGGCGGTGCCGCCATCGGCCTGGCATCCCGGATCATGGAGCAGGCGTACTAGAACGTGGAAAAACGGCTCCGCGGAACAGCATGATCCCGGGGCCGGGGC
>NZ_JANEZT010000188.1 GCF_025403405.1 Frankia tisae | reverse complement strand
CGGCTGGACCTGACCGCACCCGCGTCCGGGCTGCCGTGCGGGTGCTTGTCGCCGTCCGGACGCCTCAGCGGCGGACGGCCGCCGTGGAGGACGCCAGGGGTTGTCTCGGCGGTGCGCACGATGTTGCGCAGCATGCCGCCGAACACGGCCGCGTGGAACGGGCTGACCGCCCACCAGTAGAGCTGGCCGGGCAGCCCGCGAGGCAGGAAGATCGCCCGTTGCCGGTAGACGGTTGCGCCGTTGTCGTCGACGGCGGCACGCAGCTCCAGCCAACCGTCACCGGGCATCTTCATCTCCGCCCGCAACCGCAGTAGCCGGCCGGGCTCGATCTCCTCGACGCGCCAGAAGTCCAGCGCCTCGCCGACGTGAACCCGCTGCGGATCCCGCCGGCCACGGCGCAGGCCGACGCCACCCAGCACGGTGTCCAGCCAACCCCGGGCCGACCAGGCCAGCGGCCACGAGTACCAGCCGTTCTCTCCGCCGATGCCCTCGATGACCTGCCAGAGGCGGCCCGGTGGGGCGGCCACCGGCATGCTGCGCTCGTCGACGTAGAGCGCCCCGCCGGTCCACTGCGGGTCCGCGGGGGTCGGCTCGTTTGGCGGCCGGGAAGCGCAGGTGACGCCGCCACGTTCCGCCGGTGCGGCCTGCCGCCTCGATCGAACGGACGAGCGGGTCGGCCAGACTGCCGTCGACCAGCGGGTCTCGACGCCGCGTTCGCGGACGCGGGCGAGGGCGTAGGAGGCCGCGGTGTCGAAGGGCATCAGCCCGTCCGGCGGGTCGGGGATCCACCGGCGGATCGCGCGCGCGTCGCGGACGACGACCTCGCTGCGCAGCGACCGGACCAGCGGCTTCGCGATGGTCTTGGGCACCGGGGTGACGACGCCGACCCACAGCGAGGACAGCCCCGGGGACAACACCGGCACCGGGATGATGGCGCGCCGGCGCAGTCCCTCCACCGCCGCGAAGCGCTGCATCATCTCCGCGTAGGTCAGGATGTCCGGGCCGCCGACGTCGAACGACTGGTTGACCTCCGCGGGCACCCTGAGCGCGCCGATCAGGTAGTACAGCACGTCCCGGACCGCGATCGGCTGGATGCGGGTGCGTACCCAGCGGGGAGTCAGCATCACCGGCAGTCGTTCGGTGAGGTAACGCAGCATCTCGAACGACGCGCTGCCGCTGCCGATGATGATCGCCGCCCGCAGCACGACGGTGGGGACCCCGGAGTCCAGCAGGATCCTCGCGACCTCCTGGCGGGAGCTCAGGTGGGCGGACAGGCCGCCGTCGTCGTCCGCCGGGCTCAGCCCGCCGAGGTAGACGATGCGCCGCACCCCGGCGGAGTGGGCGGCGGTGGCGAAGGCGCTCGCCGCCTCCCGATCCACCGCGGCGAAGTCCCCGCCCGAGTCGATGGAGTGGACGAGGTAGTAGGCGACGTCGACGCCGGCCATCGCCGCGGGCAGCGAGGCCGGGTCGCGGGCGTCGGCCTCGACCACCTGCGCCCGGTCCGCCCAGGGGACGTCGCGTAACCGGGCCAGGTCGCGGGTCATCGCCCGGACATCATGGCCCTGGTCGAGGAGACGGGGGGCCAGCCGCCCGCCGATGTAGCCGGTCGCTCCGGTGACGAGGATGCGCACACGGGCTACCTGCCCAGCAGCGACGCGGCGTACCCGGGACCGGGTGGGTGGGTGCCTCAGGCCGAGGCGGCCTCGGGGACATCCGTGCTCAGGTAGGCCGACCAGCGCGGGTCCATCCGCCGGGACCCCAGAATGCGCCAGGCGGCTCCGCTCGGCGCTCGGGGAGCCGTACGGAGCCGCCAGCCAAGATCAGCCACGGCGCGGTCGGCTTTGACATGGTTGCAGCGACCGCAGGCCGCCACGACGTTCTCCCACACGTGCGGGCCCCCGCGGGAGCGCGGAACGACATGGTCCAGCGATGTTGCCGGCGCATTGCAGTACACGCACCGGTGATGATCGCGTGCCAGCACGCCCTTGCGGGTCAGCGGGACCTGTGAGCGGTATGGAACCCGGACGAAACGCGCTAACCGGACCACGATCGGGACATCGACGGACGTCGTCGAGGACCGAAGAACCTGGCCCGCCGATTCGACCATCACGGCCTTGTCGGTCAGGACCAGGACCAGCGCGCGCCTTTGCGATACCACGCACAGAGGCTCGTACGTGGCATTGAGAACCAGCGCCTCTGCCACGCGCCGACCTCCTGCCCACCGAGGGCCCTTTGCGGGCCGTTCTGCCCAGCGTCTCCGGTGACAATGGACAGTCAACCGTCTTCGGCGGCAGAACGCGAGCCTGTTTGCATGGTCATCGGCATTCGTACCGTGGCGCTGCACATATCTGGTGGCCTTTGTCACTCTCTGCCCACCATTTGGTGAGGTTCCGACTACTCACCGTCGACCAGTCGTCGGCGGGAGCATCATTGCGGCGCGTGGCCGCCCGTCGGCTCGATCCGGGGCGGGCACCGATGGGCCGCTCTCATGGGCGAGACTGACCTCCGATCGTCGCCCCCAGGGTCGTGGGCGCGTCAGGCCGTGGATCGGCCGGCTCGGCGGTGTCACGACCACCATGACCGACGGAACCGACTGGAAGGACGGCCGACGTCGTGACGCCCGCCTCATCCCTGCTGGCTCAACCGCTCATCCCCGGGCTGGGGATGCTGCTGTCAGCCTCGCCGTCACCCACCGAACAGTCGGGCACGCTGTCCGCTGCCGTGGCGACCACCCCGCTGCCCTCACCGAGTCCGTCGGCGACCACGGATCCGCTGGTCTCGTTCGAGGGGGTCGCCAATGCCCTGCGCGACGCCTGCGGCACCAGCCCCGGGTTGCTGTGTCGTACCGTCTATAACGCTACGCACAGTAACTACCTTGCCTCTGGCGCCGAGGTGTTCCTGGGCACCCCGATCAGGATCATCCTCATCCTGCTGATCGCCCTCGTGGTGCGGGCGCTGCTGCACCGGTTCATCGGGCGGACCACGGAACGGGCCGGTTCCGGCGGTAGTGGCGGGTTCTTCCGCGGCTCCCGCGCCGGGACGCTGCTGGGCGCGTTCGGGGACCCGACGGTACTGATGGAAAGGCGCCGGCAGCGGGCCGCCACAGTCGGTTCGCTGCTGCGCAGCGTGACCTCCATCTTCGTCTTCGGGTTGGCATTCCTGAGCGTCCTGGGCGAGCTGGGCATCAATCTTGCGCCGATCGTCGCCAGCGCCGGAGTGCTGGGAATCGCCGTCGGTTTCGGTGCGCAGAACCTCGTCCGTGACTTTCTGTCTGGGATGTTCATGCTGCTCGAAGACCAGTACGGCGTGGGTGACGTCATCGACGTCGGCCCCGTCTCGGGCACCGTCGAGGCGGTGAGCCTGCGGATGACGAGATTGCGCGATGTCGAGGGAACCGTCTGGTACGTCCGTAATGGTGAAATCACTCGTATCGGTAACAAAAGTCAGCAGTGGGCGCGGACCGTGCTCGACGTCCCGCTCGACTACGACACCGAGGTCGCCGAGGCCAAGAGGGTGCTCGCCCGCACCGCCGACACGCTGTGGGCGGACCCCACCTGGAGCAGCCTCATCCTCGCCGAGCCGGAGGTGTGGGGCATGGAGACCATGACGGCCGACGGCTACACCCTGCGCGTCGCCATCAAGACCCAGCCGCTGAAACAGTGGGAGGTGGCCCGCGAACTGCGGGAGCGGGTGCGCACCGCGCTCGGTGACGCCGGGATCGCCCTCGGCTCCGTGCAGCGCAGCGAGGTGACCATGGTCGACGACGACGAGGACTCCGAGCACAGCGACGAGGAGGCGGAGGAGGACGCGGGGATCGACGCGCCGGCGCTGCCGGGCGGTGGTCAAAGCAACTCGATCACTGAGGACATGCCGCGGCCGCGGCTGGACCCGCCGAGCCCGTCGCGCTTCGGCTGAGCCCGTCGGCGCGTCCTCGTCGCCTGCCGGTGGGGCGGCACCCGGCCCGGATTCCCAGCCACCGCCGGGGATCCGGGCCGACGGTTTGGCTGAAGTTGGCCTGAAGATCGCGGTAGGTGTTCCTGAGACGGCCCGGTGGCGTTCCACCTGTCCACCCGGCACAGGCAGACTGGAACCGTGCGGGTACTGGTGGTGGACGACGACGCGGCTGTCCGGGAGTCCCTGGAGCGCTCGCTCCGATTCGAGGGATACGAGGTGACGACGGCGGTCGACGGTGCGGACGCCCTCGACGCGGTGGGCCGCGACCAGCCGGACATCGTGGTCCTCGACGTGATGATGCCCCGCATCGACGGGCTGGAGACCTGCCGCCAGCTGCGGGCCCGCGGCGACGACGTCCCGGTGCTCATGCTGACCGCCCGCGACGGCCTCGCCGATCGGGTCAGCGGCCTCGACGTCGGCGCCGACGACTACCTGGTCAAGCCGTTCGCCCTGGAGGAGCTGTTCGCCCGGCTGCGGGCGCTGACCCGGCGGGCGGCGCTCGCCGCCCGGGCCGGCGGGCCGGGCGGCGCCGGCGGGCCGGGTGCCATGCCCGACTCGGTGCTTCGTTACGGCGGCGTCGACCTGGACCAGGGCAGCCGCCAGGTGACCCGGGGCGAGCGTGAGCTGACCCTGACCAAGACCGAGTTCGAACTGCTGGAGCTGTTCCTCAGCCATCCGCGGCAGGTGCTGTCCCGCTCCATGATCATGGAACGGGTCTGGGGCTACGACTTCGGCCCCACCTCCAACTCGCTGGAGGTCTTCGTGAGCTACCTGCGACGCAAGCTGGAAGCGGGCGGCGAGCCCCGGCTGCTGCATACGGTGCGTGGCGTCGGCTATGTGCTGCGTGAACAGGTGGGGGACCGCGGGTGACGCGAGCCGGTGGGAGACCGCCGGGCAGCCAGGCGGGGCCGCCGGGGGCGGCGCCGCGATCCTGGGGACGGCCGGTGCTGGCCTACCCCGCACCCTCCGGTGGCGGTGAGTCCGAGCCGCCGAGCGGCGCCGCCCGACGCGAGGGGTTCGCCCGCCGGGTCGGGCCGAGACAACAATCTCGGCTCAGGTTCTCCTCCCCGTTGAGCCGGCTCACCCTGCGGGCGCGGCTCGCGCTGCTGGTCGGCATGGCGGTGGCCGCCGCGGTCGCGGTGGTCGCCGGGGTCTCCCTCGGCGCCACCAGCATCGTGCTCAACCATGCCATCGACGATCAGCTCATCGAGCAGGCAGAGGCGTCCGCGGACACCATCCAGACCAACTCGCTGGGCCTGGGACTCGGCCTGCAGGCGTTCAGCTTCGGCCTGGAGGGCCAGTTCCTCGACGCCTCCGGCAACCCGCTGGAGAACGCCGTCTCATCCTGGAACAGCGTGCGGATACCGGTCGACCCCGCCGACGCCGAGGTCGCCCGCCGGCAACGGGCCCAGAACCTGCGCACGGTCACCGTCAACGGCCAGTCCTACCGGCTGGTCACCGTCCCGCTGCAACGCCCGGCGTCCGGCGGGGCGCTCCAGCTCGCCCGGCCCACGTCGGACGTCGACCGCACTCTGCGCGATCTCGGGCTGGTGCTGCTCGTCGTCGGCGTCGTCGGGGTCGTCGGCTCGGCGCTGGCCGGCCGGATCGTGGCCAGGGCCGCCCTGAAACCCGTCGACGCCGCCGCGGCGGCCGCCGAGGAGGTCGCCCGCACCCAGGACCTCTCGGCGCTGATCCCGGTGACCGGCTCCGACGAGATCACCCGGCTCGCGGAGAGCCTCAACAGCATGCTGCGCGCGCTGGAGGCCTCCCGGGCCCGCCAGCGCCAGCTTGTCGACGATGCCAGCCACGAGCTGCGCACCCCGCTGACCAGCCTGCGGACCAACATCGAGCTGCTGCTGCGGGCCGAGGCAAACCCGCACCGAGCGCTGCCCGCGGCCGACCGCGCGGCTCTGCTGCGCGACGTCGACGCCCAGATGCGCGAGCTGTCCGGGCTGGTCAGCGAGCTCGTGGAGCTTGCCCGGGACGAGGTGCCCACCGAGGAGGTGGAGCGACTGGACCTGGCCGAGATCGTCGTCGCCGCCGCGGAACGCGTGCGCCGCCGCGCCACCGGCAAGGGCATCCAGATCGAGGTCGACGCTGTGAGCTCCCCGGTGGACGGCCGGGCGAACATGCTCGAACGAGCCGTCACGAACCTGCTCGACAACGCGGTGAAATTCTCCCCGCCGGCCTCGGTCGTGCGGGTGCGCACCCGCGACGGCGAGGTGACCGTCGCCGACGACGGGCCGGGCATCGCCCTGCAGGAGAGGTCCCAGGTCTTCGATCGGTTCTACCGGGCCACCTCGGCGCGTGGGCTGCCGGGATCCGGGCTCGGCCTCGCGATCGTCGCCGACGCGGTGCAGAACCACGGCGGCACCGTGATCGCGGAGGGCTCGCCGAGCGGCGGGGCCCTGCTACGGATGCGGCTGCCGCTGGCGACCCCCGACCCCTCGGACCCCCGGGACGCGCTGATGCTGGCGGGCGGCGTCGCGGGCCCGGACACCGATCTGGCGTGGCGGCGGCCGGCCGACGGAGCTCCTACCACAGGCTCGCCGGCCCCCGCGCCGGCGGATGGTGCGTCGCCGGCCGGGCCTCGCGGCGAGAATCCTGGGGTGTGAGCCCAGACGATCCCGCCCGGTCCCGGCCGCTCGAGCACTCCGCCAGTGCGGCGGCCCCCAGCGATCCGGCCGCCAGCGATCCGGCCGCCGACCGGGACCTCGCCGACCTCGCCGACCTCGCCGAGGTGTCCGGGGTCGCGACCGCGTACCGCGACGCCGAAGGGGGACTCGTACGGGTCGCGCCGCGGACCGTGCGGGCGGTCCTGCGCCTGCTGGGGATCGATCCGAGCGACCCGACGGCAGCCCTCACCGCGGCCCGGGAGGCACCCTGGCGGCGCCGGCTGCCGGCCTGCGCCGTGGTGTCGGCCGCCGCGCCGCGTCCGATCGTCGTCCACCTGCCCGCCGGCGCGGCGGCCCGGGCCGAACTGGAACTCGACAGCGGCCGGCGGATCCCCCTCGACCCGCCGGGCGACCCCGTCGAACGCCGCAGCCTCGACGGCGAGCCGTGGGAGGCCCGGCCGCTCACCCTGCCCGCCGGGCTGCCGCTGGGTGATCATGTGCTGCATGTTGAGGCGGGGTCGCGGCGGCTGCGCTGCGCACTCGTCGCCGTGCCGGACGCGGTGCCCGGCCCCGCGGAGCTCGCCGAGCCGGCGCGGGCCTGGGGTTGGATGATCCAGCTTTATGCCCTGCGGTCGGCGTCCTCATGGGGCATGGGCGACTATGCCGATCTCGTGGATCTCGTGGACTGGTCCGGCCGGGCGGGTGCGGACGTGCTGCTCGTCAACCCGCTGCACGCCGCCGCCCCGACCCTGCCGGTCGCCGCGTCGCCCTACTCGCCGGTCAGCCGCCGCTTCGCCGCGCCGCTCTACCTGCGGCCCGAGGCGACACCCGAGTACGCGCGGGCCGACGAGCGAACCCGGGCCGCCGTCGACGAGCTCGCCCGCGAGGCCCGCCGGGACGGCCGGCCGGACGGCCTCCTCGACCGCGACGCCGTGTGGCGGGCGAAGTCCGCCGCGCTGGAGCTGCTGTTCCGGGCGGCGGGCGACCGCAGCGGCCTCGACGACCGCAGCGGATCCGACGGTGACACGGACGCGGCCATCCAGGGACTCGACGACTTCGCGACCTGGTGCGCGCTGGCCGAGCGGCACGGGCCGGACTGGCGGGTGTGGCCCGCGGAGCTTGCACATCCCGGCACACCCGCCGTGGCCGCCGCCCGCGTCGAGCTGGCCGACCGCATCGCCTTCCACACCTGGCTGCAGCGGCGCTGCGACGCTCAGCTCGCCGCGGCGCAGGCCGCCGCCCGCGGCGCCGGGATGGCCGCGGGGATCGTGCACGATCTCGCCGTCGGGGTCGATCCGGGTGGGGCGGACGCCTGGGCGTTGCAGGACGTTCTCGCCGTCGACGCCACGGTGGGGGCCCCACCCGACACGTTCAACCAGCAGGGCCAGGACTGGGGACTGCCGCCGTGGCGGCCACAGGCGCTGGCCGACGCCGGGTACGCGCCGTTCCGGCAGATGGTGGCCGCCGTGCTGCGCCGTGGCGGCGGGCTGCGGGTCGACCACATCCTCGGCCTGTTCCGGCTGTGGTGGATCCCGCGGGGTGCCGGGGCGGCGAACGGGACCTACGTCCGCTACGACGCCGAGGCGATGCTGGGGCTGATCGCACTGGAGGCCGCGCGGACCGGCGCCGTCGTCGTCGGCGAGGATCTGGGCACCGTCGAGCCGTCCGTGGCGACGGCGCTGGCGCGCACGGGAGTGCTCGGGTCGACGGTGCTGTGGTTCGAGCAGGACGACTCCGGCCGCCCGCTGCCGCCGGCGCGGTACCGGGCGGCGACGATGGCCAGCGTCACCACGCACGATCTGCCCACCGCGGCGGGCTACCTCGAAGGCGAGCATGTGCGCCTACGCGCCGGTCTGGGCCTGCTCGGGCGGTCCGAGCAGGCGGAGACCGCCGGCTGGCGCGCCGAGCGGGACGCGCTGCTCGACCTGCTGCGAGCCGAGGGCCTGCTGACCGGGCCGGCCGGCATGACCGCGGACGGCGCGCAGTTCACGCCGCAGGCCCGCACCGAACTCGTCTTCGCGCTGCACCGGCTGCTGGTGCGCTCACCGTGCCGCATCGTGCTGGCCGCCCCTGGCGACGCCCTTGGTGACCTGCACCAGCCCAACCTGCCGGGCACGGTCGACGCCTATCCCAACTGGCGCCTGCCGGTGCGCGACGCCGACGGTGGGGAGGTCACGGTGGAACGCCTGCGCACCGACCCCGCGGTGGCACGCCTCGGCGCGTTGCTCGCCGAGGTGCGTGGCGCATCCGTTGCCGGTGGGGCTTTTCTCACCCCTGGGAGGGGACCGTCGGCACCCCTGAAAGAGGACCCTCGACCCACTTCCCGGTAACCTTCGCTGCGTGACTCCACGTCAACCGCGCTGGTCCCGCTGGCTGCCCTCCGCCGGTATGATCCATTCGTCGCGAGGGTCGGGCGCCCGTTCGGCGTCGCGGCGCGGCACCCCCCTGCGCCGGGTGCTGACCGTCGGCGGCCTCACGCTCTTCACGCTGCCGGTTTTCGCGGTAGCCGCCTCCGCCGGGGAGATCGGGACCAAGTACAACCCCGATCCGCTCTCCGCCCTGCAGACCTGGGGGATCTACGGTGGGACCATCGTCGGCGGGTTCCTGATCGCGATCCTGTTCGCCGCCTGGTCCAGCCGCAAGAGCGGGCCGGCGCGCTACCGGCCGGGTCAGCCCTGGGAGCATGACGAGGTCTGGATCGGTACCAAGCCGGAGGAGATCGAGAGCGAGCGGGCCGAGAAGGCCGTCCCCGGCGCGGGCGGTGCCAGTGGCAACTGGTGAGGCGTTCACCTCGGAGCAGCTCGAGCGGCTGAACCGGGCGTTGGAACTCGCCCAGAAGCACAGCGGTGTCCGCTTCGGCGTCCGGCTCGGGTCGGTGCGCGGCGACGTGCGCCTCGCCGCGGAGCGGATCCTGTCGACCCTGGTCGAGGACCCGGCCCGGGATCCCGCCGTGCTGATCCTCGTCTCGCCGGGGCAGTGCTTCGTGCGGGTCGCCACCACACCCGCGGCCCGTAAGCGGATCAGCGACTCCGCGTCCGGCCTCGCCGCGCTCACGATGACCTCCAGCTTCTCCCTCGGCGACCTGGTCGGTGGTCTCACGACCGGCATCCGCCAGCTCGGCGAGGCGGCCGGCTCCGCCGCTCCTGGCAGCGCCGCCGGGGCCGACCCCACCTCCGTGGGCAGCCCCGCGGCCCACTGACCCGGCGTGTCCCGCCAACCGTGACCTCACTGACCGGCACCCCCCGGATCGGGGCGTGCCGGTCAGCGGCGTCGAGTGGGCGTCCTACGCCGCGGCGGTGTCCTTCGCGCGGGCGGCCAGCGCCCGGACGAGACCGTCGCGGCCCTCGAGCAGGGCGCGGCGCAGTGGCGGGGCCGGGTTGCGGCCGGCGACGTACGCGTCGACCTTCGCGACCGTCTCCGGCTCGATGACGGAGGACGGGAAGAGCATCTGGGTGATGGTCGAGGCCGTGTCGAAGCTGCGGTTCTCCCAGATCCCGCCGATCTCGTCGAAGTAGCGGTCGACGTAGGGCCGGGTCAGCTCGAGCTGGTCGGAGATCCAGAAGCCGCTCATCGTCGCGACGGCCAGGTGGTTGGACAGCTCGTCCGAGTCCATCACCGCGGACCACGCGGCGGCCTTGGCCTCGGCGCTCGGGCGGGCGGCCCGCGCGGTGGCCGCGCGCTTCTCGCCGGTGGCGGTGCGGTCCCGGGCGAGCTCGGCGTCGATCTCCGCGTCGCCGTAGACGCCACGCGCGACGAGCTGGGTCAGCAACGTCCAGCGCAGCTCGGTGTCGAGGACGAGACCCTCGATGACGTCGGTGCCCTCGAACAGCGCCCGCACCCGGGCCACCTGCTCGGCGTCCTCCGCCCGCGCGAACGTGGTCGTGTAGACGAGCTGGACGTCGCTGCCGGGCGGCGCGGAGCGGGCCAGCTGCTCGGCGCGCTCGGCCAGCGCCCGCAGCGCGGGGGAGCGGTTCGCCGGCTCGCCGTAGGCGTCGATCGTGAGGTCGGCCTTGGCCAGCAGCGACTGCACCACGCCGATGTCGTCCTCGGCGGTCACCCCGGACAGCACGAGCCGGACGTACTCCCGGGCGGCGAGCTCCGCGTCGCGGGTCATGTCCCACGCCGCCGCCCAGCACAGTGTTCGGGGCAACGACTGGGAGATCGCGCCGATCGACTCGACGAGGGTGGCCAGCGACCGCTCGTCGAGGCGGACCTTGGCATAGGTGAGGTCGTCGTCGTTGAGCAGGATGAGGTCCGGCTGGCGGGCGCCGACGAGCTTCGGCACCTCGGTGAGCTCGCCGGTCACGTCCAGCTCGACGCGCTCGCGGCGGACCAGCGCGCCGGTGGTGTCGCGGTCGTACAGGCCGATCGCGAGCCGGTGCGGGCGCAGCGCCTTCGACGCGGTCGGCGGGGCGCTCGGCGGCTCCTGCACCACGTCGAACGAGGTGAACAGGCCGGAGGAGTCGGTGAAGAAGCGCGGGCGCAGCGTGTTGACGCCCGTTGTCTCCAGCCACTCGGCGGACCAGCTCGTCAGCTCCCGGCCGCTGGCGTTCTCCAGCTCGTCGAGCAGGTCGCGCAGGGAGGTGTTCGCGTACTCGTAGCGGCGGAAGTACGTCCGCAGCCCGGCCAGGAACTCCTCCTGCCCGACCCAGGCGACGAGCTGCTTGAGCACGGAGGCGCCCTTGGCGTAGGTGATGCCGTCGAAGTTCGTGCGCACCGCGTCCATGTCGGGCGCGTCGGCGACGATCGGGTGGGTGGAGGACAGCTGGTCCTGACGGTAGGCCCAGCCCTTCTCCGCATTGGCGAAGGTCGTCCAGCCGTTGGTGAACCGGGTGGAACTCACCTGCGCCAGCACCGACATGTAGGTGGCGAACGACTCGTTGAGCCACAGGTCGTCCCACCAGCGCATGGTGACGAGGTCGCCGAACCACATGTGCGCCATCTCGTGCAGGATCGTCTCGGCGCGGCGCTCGCGGCGGGCCTCGGTGACCTTGGCCCGGAAGACGTACTCCTCCAGGAACGTCACGCAGCCGGCGTTCTCCATCGCGCCGGCGTTGAATTCCGGCACGAACAGCTGGTCGTACTTGCCGAACGGGTACCGGTAGTCGAACACGCGATGGTAGAAGTCGAATCCGGCCTTGGTGATCTCGAAGATCTCGGCCGGGTCGAGGAACTCGGCCAGCGATCGCCGGCAGTACAGCCCGAGGTCGATGCCGTCATGGTGGTCGCGGACCTCGTGGTAGGGACCGGCGACGAGCGCGGTGATGTACGTCGACATCACCGGCGTGGTGAGGAACCGGATGGTGCGCACGCCGATCGCCGCCTCCGCGACCGCCGCGACCGCGCTGTTGGAGATGGCCGACCAGTCCGCCGGCACCGTCACCGTCAGCGTGAACGTCGCCTTCAGATCGGGCTGGTCGAAGCAGGCGTACATCCGGTGCGCGTCGTACGTCTCGAACTGGGTGTAGAGGTAGACGGCCTCGTCGACGGGGTCGACGAAGCGGTGCAGCCCCTCGCCGGTGCGCGAGTACACGCCGTCGCCCACCACGGTGAGCCGGTTGGACTCGGCGAGGTCGTCGAGCCGGATGCGCTCGCCGTCGAACACGGCGGCGGGGTCCAGCGACCTGCCGTTGAGCACGACCTCGTCGACCTTGGCAGCGGCGAGCTCGATGAACGTCGACGCCCCCGACTCGCGGGAGGTGAACGTGACCGCGGTCGTCGTACGGAAGGTCCCGGGGCCGCTCGTCAGGTCGAGTTCGACGTCGTAGGACGCGACGTTGAGCAGGCGGGCGCGCTCGCGCGCCTCGTCGCGGGTGAGATTGTTGGGCACCCGGTTCCTCTCGGCAGGCACGGACTTCTCGGCAGGCACGGACGCACGATCGTTGCCGTGGTTTCAGTCTCCCACGCCACGGGCGGGACCGGATGCTGCCGGTGGAGGTAGTCCGCTCGGGCCACACCTGATCGCGTTCACCGAACCAAGCTCCGGATTGTGGCGATTCGCGCGGGGTAGGCCCTCCGTTCGCGGGGGCGGTGGGGCACGATGACGACATGTCCCGCACCCGCGGGCGGGAACGTCCGGGCGTGGACGTCCGTCCGAGGTGTCCGTGCGGGCGTCGGTGTCCGTGCGGGCGTCGCAGGCGGAACGGAAGGGGTGCGGGTGAGGCGGGTCGCCGGGCTGGGCCGTGTGCCCGTTCGTCGGCGTTCGACGGGATCCGGGACGGCCACCGGCGACGGCTCGGATGCTGGTGGCGATCCGGGCAAGGGCGATCCGGGCAAGGCCGAAGGTTCAAACGCTGACGGCAACACCGGCGCGGGTGGTGACGCGGTTCCAGGGGCCGCGGCCATCGTGACGGGGGTGGGCACGGGCCAGCGGCAGGGGAT
>NZ_JANEZT010000187.1 GCF_025403405.1 Frankia tisae | reverse complement strand
GAAGTAGACGACGACGCGGCGACCCCGCCCCCGAGTTCACCCTGCCCGACGCCGACGGCAACGAGGTGTCGCTGTCGTCGTTCCGGGGCCGCCGCGTCGTCGTCTACTTCTACCCGGCCGCGTCGACGCCGGGCTGCACGAAGCAGGCGTGCGACTTCCGGGACAGCCTCGCCCAGCTCAACGACGCCGGCATCGACGTCCTCGGGGTCTCCCCCGACAAGCCGGCGAAGCTGGTGAAGTTCCGTGACAACGAATCCCTGACGTTCCCACTGCTGTCCGACCCGGAGCGCAGCGTCCTGGCCGCCTACGGCGCGTTCGGCGAGAAGACGATGTACGGCAAGAAGACCGTCGGTGTGATCCGCTCGACGTTCGTCATCGGCGCCGACGGCCGGGTCGAGGTGGCCCAGTACAACGTCCGCGCGACCGGCCACGTCGCCAAGCTCCTGCGCGACCTCGGCCTCGCCACCGCCTGACCGACCCGCTCCGCGCACAAGCCTTTGCCCCCCCGCGGCGCGCCGGGGTCGCCGGGCCTAGCTCGCCGGCCGCAGGTCCCAGCGCAGCAGCACGTTCCCCGGTCGCCGCGGGTCGACCAGCACCGGGATACGCCGCGGCCGGCCGGACGAGGCGATCGCCGCGCGACTGAGATCCATGTCCGCGTCGGGCAGCACCGCGCTGCGCACCACCGGATACGGCGCACCCCCCGGCCGATCGACGAGCAGGTGCACCTCGGCGACGGCCCGACCGTTCACCCGCACGCCGGTGTCACACACGGTGTCGACGGTCGCGGTTGTCGCCTGCCCGGAGTGGATCAGCGTCAACGCCCGATTGCGTTCGAGCAGGGCACGCTGGGCGGCGTGCCGCGGCCCGGGCCGCCCCAGGCGGGACACGGTCCGCGCGGCCCCGTCGGCCGCCGCCGCATCCTCCGCCGTCGGATGCCCACCACCGGGAGCGCTCGCCGCCGCGAGATGCCGCCGGGAAGCGCCTGCTCCAACGCTCTGGTCGACCTCGAAGTCGACGGCACCCACCGGCGGGCCGCCCAAGCCGGGCGGACCATCGGCGACCTCGGCACCAGCGTTGCCGGCCGACAGATCATCCGAGCCAGTTCCGTCACCGGCGACGTTGACGACACCATCAGCGACGGCAGTGGACGAGGTGCCGGCGGTGGTGGTGGCGGTGGTGGCGGGAATCGCGGTGTCGGTGGTCGCGGCGATGCCCGGGGCCTCCGTCGTGGTCATCTGCTGTCGTCTCCCAGTCGTCATCGCGCGGACCGGCGCACACGCCAGCCTGCCGCCGGGCGGCCGCCCGTGCGGGTCGGGCTGGCGACAGCGCGGCTGCCGCACCTGTCAGCAAGGCGACCGTCGGACGAAGGAAGCTGGCCGACCACGGGAGCCCTGTTGGCCGCCTGGTACATCTCCGGCCCTCATCCCCCCAAACCTCGCGGACCCGACGGGACGCATCTGGACCGACCTGACGGCGCACGGTAACCGCCGATCGACGCTTAGGAGAACCGCAATGCCACCGTGGTGCCGGTCCTCGCTACCCTGGAAATCACGCGGGAGTGGCGGAATGGCAGACGCAGCAGGTTTAGGTCCTGCCGCCCTAGGGCGTGGGGGTTCAAGTCCCCCCTCCCGCACCCCGTTCCCAGGAGCGTTTCCGCAGGTCAGACGCTCGCTCACCGCTCCCCCTCCTGATCGCCCGGGCCGGTTGGGCACAGACTGGTCACAGCCGAGCCGTCGCCGGTCGTCTGGTCGTCTGGTCGTCCTGGGTACGACAGGTTTCCGATCAAAGTGGCTGTTTCAGGCGCGGAGTGCGTCGCGCAGGTGCGCCGCGAGGGTCTGGGCGCTGTGCCGCAGACGCGACGGGTCCGGCCCGACGGCGAGCAGCGACCGGGACGCGGAGGCGAGAACGCGATCGGGACAATCGGCGAAGCACGCCGCGACTGTCGCGGGTGTGGCGCCCTGGGCGCCGACTCCCGGCGCGAGGAACAACCCGTTCATCGCACGGAGATCGAAGTCCGTCGGGGGGCCGTGCGTCGGGCCGAACACCGATCCAATCGGGCCGACGCGGCCAGGCGCGAGGCGGTTGTTCTCCGCGGCGATGTCGGCGACCAGGTGCTGTTCGACCGTCGCGGTGTCCGCGTGGCGGGCACTCTGGAGGGCGCGGCCCTCAGCATTGGACGACCGGGTGACGACGAACACGCCGGCATCGCTGGCCACGGCTCGATCCAGGATCGGCCGCATCGCCGCGAAGCCGAGATACGGGGTGACGGTGATCGCATCCACCGGAATCCCCGCGTCGGATCCAAGGTAGGCCTCGGCGTAGGCCTGACTGGTCGAACCGATATCTCCCCGTTTCGCGTCGAGGAGAACCAGCAGGCCCGCGTCGCGGCATGACTCGACGAGACGGGCCAGGCTACGGATTCCTCGCCAGCCATGCCGTTCGTAGAAGGCGGCCTGGGGCTTCACCACGCCCACCGCCCCCACCGAGGCATCGACGACGATGTCGACGAAACGCTCCAGACCGTCCGGAGTGTCCGTCAGACTCCACTCGGTCAGCAGATCACCCGACGGGTCAAGCCCGAAGACGAGCGGTCCATACCTACCCACTGCTGTGCGGACCCGATCAGCGAAAGGGGCACTGGACGACCCGGGCAGCCCGGGCCCGACCGATCCCGCCTTGGACACCGACGACATGGGCACGATCGTGACCCATCTCGTCCGCACGCGCCAGAGCCGGTCCGCCGCCACGGGGAGAGGCCCAAGCGTGTAGCCGAGCCGGTGGACAACCGCGGACGCCGGCGGAGCCCACGTCCAGACCAGACCGACGGGGCGGAGCTTCCATCTCCCGCCGGTCCCGCCCTGCACCGAGGAACCACCCAGCCGGCAACACGGCGCGGAGGCCGGCTCTTTCCCGACCTTCCGTCCTCCAACCCACCTCGCACCCTCCGCCACTACCCGGCTGGCGGTCGACTCGCGCTCGCGGGTCGACTCGATGCTTCGGGTGGTCACCGTGCCGCATTCGAGATCGACACCTCCGTCCGGCTGGTCGGCGAACGTCACCAACGGCCTCCGGAACCCCCGACAGACCCCGCCTTGACGACAAGACGTAATCGAATGACTACGATACAGTAAAGGGGGGCGGCTCTCCCGCGCACCAGCGAGAACGAAGGGTCCCGGGTTACCCGACATGTTGATAAAGAATGTCACCGCACCCACCTACGCGGACCTGCGGCCCATGAAGCCGGACATTACGGCGACGTTCCCGGTGTACCAGAAGCTGGCCGAGACCCTCGCGTCGGCGACGAAGCATCCGGACCCGATCGTCGCGCACACGTTGGCAACCTGCGCGGGATACGCATATTCCGACGTCGAGACCGTTTCCATGATAATGGCACGGATGGGGCTCCACGACAACCACTGCCTACAGGTCGCCGAAAGCGTCGACGCGATGTTCATCTGCTCGACGGCGTTCCTGGTCCAGAGCCAGGACGGCAAAGTGGTGATCCTGTGCTATCGGGGAACCGAACCGACCAATTTTGTCAACTGGTTGACCGACGCCGACATCTACCCGGATAGGGTCAGCTTCACGCTCGACCAGGGGTCCGGCCCGTTCGAGGTGCACGGCGGGTTCTACCGGAATGTGCGGGCGACTCGCTACGAGATCGTGCGGGCGTTGGAACGTGCGTTGAAGGGAAAGTCGGTCCGGCCCGGCGGCCGGGCGATGCCCCACGCTCTTTCGTCGCTCTACATCACCGGCCACAGCCTCGGCGCGGCGATGGCAGCACTGCTGGCAGTCATGATCAGGACGGATCCGGCGTACACTCGGATCGCCGCCACGCTGAAGGCTACCTACACGTTCGGCCAACCCATGCTCGGCTCCCCGGACTTCGCGGCAGCCTGTGGCTCCGAGAAACTCGTCGGAGACCAGTTGTTCCGCTACCGGTACGCCCAGGACATGGTTCCCGCTCTCCCACCCAAGGCGTCCGGTCCCTTCGCTCACTTCGGTCCCGAGTACCAGTACCAGGGGAAAGGCGACGACGCCCACTGGGCGCCCGTCGCGTCGACGACGCAGATGGGTGACATTCTCGACCTCGTTGCCGCACCCCTGTCGTTCCTGGCCCGGCAGCTGCGTATTTCCCGTACCGTCCCTTTTCGATATTCCCTGTACGACCACAGCCCGCAGCACTACATCGCGGCACTCACTCCTCCGGGAGTCCGCTCGGAGTTCGGCGACTGATGCTCCGCGCGGCGGCCGTGCCGCGGCAGCGGTCAGCCAGGATCCAGAACCAGGATCGGGCGGCGGTTCCGGAGCGAACCGTTCCCACCGTCGGCCCGTCAACCGGTCGCGAACTCCAGCGTCATCGAGGTCGGGAAATTGCCGACGACCGACAGCTGGCCGGCGGGTCCCGCCGCTCGGTGCGCGTCCGGGAGCGACAGCACCGCGCGCACGATCGCGGAAATCGACACCGGGTTGACATAACGCCCGAAGCACCGGTGCAGGCCCGTTCCGAAGTGCAGGTACACGGAGTCCGGCCGGTCGAGGCGAAACTCTTCCGGCGACGGTACGAAGGCGCTGTCCAGCATCGCCGACTGGGTCGACGCGAAAACGACCGTCCCAGCCGTAATCATGGTCTCATGGTGGGTGCCCCGCGCGATGGGATAGTCGACCACCGCGTGCCGGATCAGCCCCGGAGCCTGCGGCGCGAGCCGCATCGCCTCGTTGACGTACCGCCCGAGCAGGACGTCATCCCCGGCACGGGCCGCCGCTTGGGCCTCCGCCAGCTCTCGGGGCCTGCGGAACAGCTCGTCCAGTGCCAGCGCGGACGCCTTGGACGTGGTGGGAATCATCCCGACGAGCAGCCCGATCAGATTACTGCGGATCTCCTCGTCGCTGAATGCCGTGTCCTTCGAGACCTGCTCTCGCAGCAGCCTGCCGAGCACGTCGTCCTTGTGCTCCCCGGACCGGGCCGACCGCTTGCGGATCGCGACCAGGCCGTCGACGTGCGGGCGGACCCACGCGGCGGCTGCCAGCGCCTCCTTGGTGACGATCGGGTCCCGCTTGGGATTCGCGAAGATGTCGGTGAACAGGACCTTGGCCCACTCGATCAACGTCTCTCGGTCAGGTCCCGGCGCGCCAAGGTAAGCCTCCGCCAGCTTCGCCGGCACCGCGTCGCAGACGTCCTTCACGACATCGATGCGCCCGAGCGGCCTGGCTTCGTCGACGAGGCGCGCGGCCTCGGAATCGACCAGCTCGGTGATCCCCGGAAGATCCGACTGGCGGAATGCCAGACGCAGCAGCGACACGTCCCGCTCGTAGTGCGGCCCGTCGTTCAGCCCAAGGATGAAGTCTCCGGTGATTTCGTCCATGGGTGCCGTGTACGCGTCGACGGTGAACTCACGGTCGTGGGTGAGCACCTCGACGACGTCGGGAAACCTCGTGACGACAGCCATGCCGTCGTGCACGAAAACCGGGCGCACGTCGCGCAGCACACCAAAGACCTCCTCCGGATGCTGTTGAACCCGGTCCTGGATTAGCGCGGTCGCCCGCTCCGCGAAGCGCAGCGTGTCGCCGACCGATTGTCCAGCGAGCCTTACAAGGTCATCGAGCAGTGACATGATGCCCCCATCGGGTTATCAGCCCGCCAGACCGGACAGGTAGCACAGCCCGTTCAGGCCGGGTGCGAAGAAGTACTCGCCGCCGGTGACGGTGACCGACCGGACAAGTGGGTGGACGAATGCCGGAGGCTCGCCCTGGACGGTCATCTTGCCGGCGCCGCGGTGGTCGCCGACGATCACGTCCTTGTCCTCCCCCAGCCCGAAGGCATTCCCGTCGTTGAGCCACTGCGACTGGATGAACTCGAACTGGCGGGCGATGTCGGCCTGGAAGCAGGTGAAGACGACCCCGCGGTCGACGCCGTCGTCGGGCGCCCCCGGCGGCAGCGGCGGGCCGTAGGGCAGTCCGCGGCGCACCAGCCGGTGACGGTTGACGAGTTTGCCGTCGAACGGCAGGGATTCGCGCGGGTTGACCCGCCTGATGTGCGCGCCGACCGGGCAGCGATAGCCGTCGGGGTCGTCTGCGTAGCTGAAGGCGTTGTTGCGGGCGGGGTCGCGGGCGACCTTCCCCTCGGGGCTGGCCGGACAGACGTCAAGGGGGGTGCCGTCGCGCCACCGCCCCACCAGCTTCGCGGCGAGCATTTCCTCGCCACCTGAATAGTCCCGCGCGGCTTGCGCCAACCTCGCCCGGAAGCCCGCGACGTCCTGACGGAGCCTGCGGTAGACGAAGTAGCTGCCGTTACGGGCAAGGCTGTCCGGCCTGGGGGCGTCGGGGAGGACTCCCTCCTCGTCCGGGTACCCCAGCACGAACTCGCCGGGCCGGACCGGGCGCCACCGCCCCTTTCCAGCCAGCGCGCCCTGCCCGGTGCGGGGACCCGACTCGAGTCCCTCGATGTCCGGTTGAGAGAAGCCGTCGGCATAGCCGAAGTGCTCCCGCTGCCCCTTCAGCAACGCGGTCGGCTGCGTGCTGACCACCGCGAGCCCGCCGTCCGCGAGAGTACCGTCCAGCCAGCGGAGGCGCTGCGCGAGGTATCGAGGCGTGCGCGCGGACAACCAGACTAGGGCGTGGACGCTCGGCCCGCCAAGCCCGCCCGTCCAGTGCTTCGGCGCGCTCGTACCCCAGTCCCCCAACAAGGCCGCCCGGGACGCCATCCCCGCCAGGAAGGGCGGAGAGAACGTGCCGAGGACCGAGTCCCGCAGCCCGAGGGCGCGCAACCCACGGGCCGTGAAGGCGACGTTGACCGCGCTGTTCGGCTTGCTGTCCCACGGCGCGGCCGTGGTGACGTCCCCGATGATCCGATCGACCCATCGCCGCCCCGCGACCGCATTTTCGATCTTGAGGAACACATACGAGCCGACCGCCATCCGATAGCCGCGCAGGACGACGCCCTGGATGTTGTCGACGTCCAGGGCGACCATGTCGGCGCCCCTCATGCCGGCACCGGGAACCGGGCGGTGAACGCACGGCGCAGCGCGGCGGGATCCGTGCCCTGCACCGACACGGCGAAGTTGGTGAACCGCTCGCGGGCCCGCAGGCTCTCGCGCACCTGGGCGACGCTCGCGTCCGGATAGGCCGAGACGAAGAACGTCGTGTCGATCTGGTTGCGCTGGACGAACCCCGCGAACGCGGTCGGGTCCGCGGCGCCCGGGTAGCCCACGCAGTGTCCCCAGATGGCGTCGGCTTCCACCGGCATCAGCCGCGCGATCGCGTCGATATAGCTGCCCAGCGGCCCGTCGAAGTTGCTCACGAAGATCAGGTAGGACGACTTGAGATGCTCCCTCACCTGCGGCGGTCCCTGGTAGACGAGATCGTCGATCACCAGCCAGCGAGCGAAGTGCGTGGTGCCCAGGCGCGCCAACGGGCTTTTCTCGCCGGTCGGGAGCCGGCGTAGGTACGTGCGCAACGTCGGCGCCCGGCCGCCCAGCACCGGCGAGGCGGTCATCAGGGCGAAGGCCTGCCCACTCGTGTTTGCCATGCGCCTGTCCCTACCCTTGGTCTACAGGTCGTGCTGGATGTCGACGAGGAAGGCGTCGTAGGCCCGTTTGAAATCGTCCGGATCGGTGATGTCGGTCGCCTTCACGCGGAATGCGTCAAGCTTCTCCCGCAACCGCAGCGCGGCCAGGACGGTCTTCGTGGTCGCCTCCGGGTAGGCGCCGTAATAGTGGTCGACGGCAAGGTCGTTGGCGTGGATGTAAGCCTTGAAAGGTCCGACCGGCCGTGGCCCGGGGAAGCCGAAGGACGTTCCCCAGATCGCCTTCATCCGATTCGGAACGACCTCCGAGAAGGCGTCGATGTACTCATCCCAGGTACCGTTGAAGTTCGTCTCGAAGAACAGGTAGTCGTAGTGCAGTCTCTCCTTCTCCTGAGGCGGCCCGTTGTAGGGCAGACCGGTCACGATCGACCAGCGTGCATAATGGATGAAGGACAGCTTGACCAACGCCTCGGCCAGCACCGAGAGGTGTTCGCCGGCAAACATGACCAGGCGTACGAGGGGGGTCATACCGGGCTTGATCGGCGTCATGACGGTGATGGCCGTCGCGCGGCCGTCCACGGCTCGAACGCCGTCGACGGTCCGCACGTCGACTGTCTGCACGGCGACGGTCCGCGCGTCGCCGACCGGTACCAGCGGCGAACCACTTCGCTGTCGCGTGGCCGTAGGTGTCCTTGTCACCGTTCCTCCCTTTTTTCGCGTCTTGCCCGCCCACCCATCGATGACCGGCAGTATGCAGTCGATTGCCGGTCGGTGCAATGACCCTTGCGCAAAGCAGGCCGGGCCGCGAACCTTTCCAGTGGCCGTAAACGTCGCACGCACCTGGTAGGAGCCGCACATGCACCCGAATGCCCAGCTCGTCGTCAGGTTCTACACCAGCCTGCAGAATTCCGACATCGAAAGAATAAAGAGCTGCTATGCCCCCGACGTGATGTACTGGGACCCAGTGTTCCGGGAGTTGCATGGGGAACGAGCGATAGCGATGTGGGACATGCTGTGCGAACGCGGGGACGAGCTGCGGGTCGAATTCGGCGACGTCCAAGCCGACAACGACTCGGGCTCGGCCCGCTGGGAAGCCCGCTACACCTTCTCCAGGACCGGGCGCCCGGTACACAATCTGATCACCTCGAGCTTCCGCTTCGCCGACGGTCGTATCCGCGAGCAACGCGACACCTTCGACGTGCACCGCTGGGCCGGCATGGCGCTCGGCGCCCCGGGTCGCCTCCTGGGTTGGACTCCGCCGCTGCACGCGGTGCTGCACCGGCAGTCCGCCAAGCTGATCGACGACTTCACGAGCAAGCACCATGCGCCCGAGGCGCTCGAGGGCTGACCCTGCGGCCCGGCCGCCGACGGTTCCCGTGGCGACCGTGGTGACGGCCGGGCGGAGCGCCTGCCGGATAACGGCCAGGTCCGCGAAGTGCGGACCTGGCAACACCTACTCCCGACGACAGCCGGCCCCGATCTGGGCCGGCTGGGGGCTGCCGGGTCGGGACAGTGGGTGGTTCAGGCAGAGATGGTCAACGGCAAGATTAGAAGCAGCTCAGTACCCACCGACCGATCTGCCGAAGAGGCTCTTTCCAAGACCTGGACGACGACCGGGGCGCGCGGGTCAGATGTGCCGCCAGTCATCCACTGGGCCACGAAATCAACACGCAAGATCCTCGCGCGTGGCCTTCAGAGGTTACCCTGTCGCGATCAGCTACCGTCTGCCCATGCGTACCAAGCACCGAACTCGCCGATGCCATCGAAGTGATCGAAGCACTTCTACTCATCCTCGACATGACCTGGGACGACCTTCTCGCCCTGGCCGAACGCAAACGAGAAGAACGGGGCGGATTCCCGGAGCGGATCCACGCCTGCGGGGCTCATTATGGACGACTCGACCGGTGCGCATTCACCGGAGGCTCAGGAGCCGCCGGACCGGGACTCCGACCGGGCATGGTTCTGGACCGACGAGTAGCAGGCCAGTGAGCGACAGACCGCGCGCCGGGACGACATCGATTCAGGGCGAGGCTGTGGTGGTCTTGATTGCGGCGTTGACGGCGGTGCGCGTTCGGGTCGCGAGGGCGTCGGCGGCGTGCGGGTCGACGGTGCCGTAGTCGTGGCGGCTCGTCAGCGCGGCGGATACGACGGTGAGATCCGGATGGTGGGTGGCGACCCAGCGGGCGCCCTGCAGCTTGGAGCCCCAGCTCTCGGTTTCGGCATAGCGCCAGCTCCGACAGGCGTTGAGGACGCGGTTGGGCGTCGCCGGCTCGCTGGAGTCGTGCCACGACAAGGAGTCGAGGATCGCGGAGAGCTGCCAGGCCCGCGGGACCGCTGTCAGCAGGTCCACCGGCGACGGTCCGTACAGGACCCGACCGAGATCACGGCCGATCGCCAGGTCGAGCAGGAACCAGTGGCTCGACTCGGTGGACGGATCCGTCGAAACGTGGCGGGCGATGTCAGTACCGGTATTGAGGTTGAGCTGGTAATGCGGATGGCGGGCCACCGGCGTGACGTCCCGGACGTCGTAGCACACGAATTCGAGCCGGCGGGCCGGGCACGGAAGCACCGTGTGGTCGAGCTCCTCGATGAGCCGGTTCCGAACCGCCGGTTCGAGCGTGCCGTCGATGAATGCCTGAACATCCAGGTCGCTGGGTCCCGGATCGTAGTCGCCGTAGGACCCCGAACCGAACAGGTAGACGGCTGTCAGCCGGTCCGCGAGCAGCCCGCGAAGCAGGGCGACGACATCGCGCAGGTAACGGCTCTCCCGCTCAGGAAGCACGGCGTCCCACCCCTCGCGCGGTCGATCAGCGGTTCCCGTGGACCGGCCGCCGGGCAACCGGAAAGGCCCTACCTACTGACAATGCCACTGACTCGCCGGATCCACGCTGCCACGGACCCGGCGAGTCACCGCTACCCGGCAGGGCTCCCCGGCGTCGCGGCGCCGGCCAGCCGGGAACGCGCGGTCAGGACAGCGGGCGGTTCAGGTGGAGCAGGAGGATCCTGCTTTCGACGCCGGAGTCGATGAGCTGACCGAAGGTGCCGAGGCCGAGGCCGTTGGCGTTGGCGACGGCGACGGCGACGGTGCGGGGGCCGAGGACGGCGACGCCCTCGACCTTGTCGGGCACCAGCAGCAGGCTCTGCACGGGCAGGTAGAGGGTGCGGCCGTCGGGCGCCAGCGCGATACCCTCGAAACCGCGGTTGATCTTGCGGTTGGTGAGGATGGCGGGCAGCGACGCAATGACGGGATAGGCCGTCCCGGTCAGCTGCAGGCCGGCGGGGACGTACCGGGCCAGCACCTTTCCGCGGGCACTGATCCGCAGCAGGGACGGGCTGTACTCAGCCACCAGCCAGAACTCGCCGCTGCGCGTGCGGACGAGGCCCTCCGTGTCCAGACCGTTCGGGTTGAGCGGAAGCTTCGTCTGGGCGTCCCAGGTGTAGGGAGTCTCGTCGTAGCCGTCGATGTTCGACAGGCCGGTGACGGGTGCTCCGTGCGCGGTGGTGATCGGCAGGGCGTCCAGGACCTTGATGGTGGAGCCCACGACGCGCACCTTCCAGCGACCCTCCGCATGACGACCAACCGGCGCGATCCCGTCATCGGCGCAGCGCAGAGCCCCGAGGGTGGGAATCACGACGAGGCGCGGAAGGCTCGCCGGCGGCGATGGGCTCGCCGGCGGGAGGTCAGCGCACCTGGCCGAGCCGGACCAGGCTGGTGGTCCCCGGCAGCACCGGCGCGTGGCAGTGGCCGCACACCATCTCGGGATGCAGCTCGGCGCCGCAGTCGTGCTCCCACCTGGTCGGCCCCGGGCCGTCGGTGACGTAGCGGTCGCCCCACTCCATCAGCCCGAGCATGATCGGCCGTAGCGCGCGGCCGGCCTCGGTGGGCACGTACTCGTAGCGCGGTGGCCGCTCCTGGTACTGCACCCTGGCCAGCACGCCGCGCTCGACGAGGGTGCGCAGCCGGGCCGCGAGAATGTCCCGACTCGCCCCGGTGTTGTGGGCGATCTGGTCGAAACGGCGCTCACCGAGCAGCACCTCGCGCAGCGCGAGCAGGCTCCACCGCTCACCGATGACCCCGAGCGCGTTGGCGATCGAACAGTCCCGCCCGGCACCGGCCATGGTGACCATCTCCTCGACCACACGTCCCGCCGACTCGCCCCGGCCCTGCCGCCCGCCGCCCGGACACTGCCGCCGGGACAATGCAGGCAGAAGGAGTCGGTCCAATAATCCAACCTATCACCCGCCCCGCCGGCACAGCACGGCACGGCACCGAATCCGGCACGGCACCGAGTCCACCGGACGACCTGACCGAACCACCAACAGCGCCTGGCACGACACGGTAGCCAGGAAGCCGAACCCACCGGAGGAGTCCTGCCTTGACCAGTGCGGGAGAGGACCGGCGACCCGTGCGGCGCAGCCAGCGCGGCGAGACGACACTGAGCTGCCTCGGGCCGTCACCGGACCCGCCGTTCGAGCAGGTGACCAGCGCCGCGGTGGTGGCGGTCACCGACGACGGCCGGCTGGTCGTCGCCGACCTCGCCCGCGGGCTGGACATCCCCGGCGGGCACGTGCAGCGCGGCGAGTCGTCGATCGACGAGACCGTGCGGCGGGAGGCATGGGAGGAGGTCCGGGCCCGGCTCGGCGCCCTGCACCCGGTCGAGGTGATCGAGTCCGACTACTTCGGCGCCGACGACCTGACCTACATGGTGATCCGCACCGCTCGGATCACCGAACTCGGCCCGTGGGAAGCCACCCACGAGTCCGCCGGCCGGGTGGTGATCGACCCCGAGGAGTTCCTTCGGAGCTACCGCGGCGGGGACCCGATACTCATGCGTCATCTCGTGACCGCCGCCCTCGCCACCCTGCCCGCCCCCTGATCGGAACGGCTGCGACGGTCGGCGTCAAGGTCCGGACGGCCCCACCTGCTGACTACTCAGGTCCGCCGAGTCCGGGCCGCGGCGATGTGACGTGAGTCTCGCGATACGCACTACAGTGATCTATAGTGAAGTCACGCACCGTTACCCATGGAACGATGGCGGCGTGGACCTCGCTGCCGATGACTGCGTCGCGGAGGTGGAGCCATGTTCGGTCTGACGGTGCGCTTCGAGGTTCGCCCGGATACCGCGGACGAGTTCGACGCCCTCGTGGCGCGAACCGTGCCCCTCATCGCGGAGCGGGAGCCGGGCACGCTGATCTACACGACGCACCGCATCGCCGGCGACCCGAACGCCCGGCTGTTCTACGAGCTGTACCGGGACCGCGACGCCTTCGAGGAGCACGAGAACCAGCCGCACATGCGCCGCTTCGCCGCCGGCCGGCAACACCTGCTCACCGGCCCTCCGCGCATCGAGTTCATCACCTTCACCGCCGGCACCGGCGTCCCGGTGGCAACCGAAGCCTAGGACGGCCCAGGACGAACAGGTCCGAACTCCGACCGAACTCCGACCGGGCGCCGGGGGCGGGGTCGGC
>NZ_JANEZT010000186.1 GCF_025403405.1 Frankia tisae | reverse complement strand
AAGAGACAGGGCGGGGACGGCGTGGCGGCGCAGCGCGTGGCCGGTGCCGCGGCGCACGGCGAGCGTCGCCGTGCGCACCTGGTCCAGCGGGGCCTGGGTGGAGACCATCGCGTGCAGGTCGACGTCGGGCGGAACGCGCACCGCCCCGCCAAGCCCGACTGGCCGCACAGGCCCGGCGAACCGGGACAGCCGGAACACCCTCGGGGCGCCGCGGACCACGTCGTGGCCCGCCAGGTACCAGCGGCCCCGCCAGGACAGCACGCCCCACGGCTCGACGTGCCGCTCGGTGACGCCGGTCTCGACCACCTTGCGGTAGGGAAAGCGAATCGCGCGGCCGGCCTGCACCGCGGCGAGGCACGGCTCGAACGCGGGATCCGTCGCGTCGACCCGCGGTTCGAAGCCGTCCAGAGCGCCGAGGCCGCCGTCACCGACCGCGGCGCCACCGGCGGCCAGCTTGCGCAGAGCGCTCGCCGCCGGCCCGGCCAGCGCCGTGGTCGACCACAGCGACCCGGCCAGCGCCAGGGCGGCGGCCTCGTCCGGTGCGAGGGCGATGTCGGGCAGGGCATAGTCGCCGCGGCGGATCCGGTAGCCGACTTCGTCGCTGAACGCCGAGTCCGTCCCGGTCTCCAGCGGGATGCCGATCTCGCGCAGGTACGCCTTGTCGCGTTCGAACATCCGCCGGAAGGCTTCCTGCTCCTCCTCCGTGACGCCGGGTTCGTAGCCCTCCACCAACTCGCCGAGCTGGGACACGGTGATGAAGCGCGATGTCGCCATGAGGCACATCGTCAGGTTCAGCAGGCGCTCCACCCGTCGCCGGGACACAATGCCACACGCTAGTCGAGCTGCGACGCCGGGCCGGCACCGCCCCCACCGGCGATCCGCCCCCGGTCCGCCAGACGGGTCCTGGGGGGGGACCGGCAGGGGCCAGAGATCCGGCTTCAGGGCCGAAAACCGCGACTACACCTAGGGCTGGACGGTCGACCCGCCGCCCCCGCTGCCTTGGACAGCGAGCAGGTCGACCACGAACACCAGGGTGTCGTCGGCGAGGATCGTCGGCGGCTGACCACCCGCCGGCCCGTAGCCGAGATCGGGCGGGATGACGATCTGCCGGCGGCCGCCCACGCGCATCCCGTCGATACCCCGCCCGAAGCCGGTGATCGTGCTGTCCAACGGGAAGGTCGCGGTCTGGCCGCTGCCCCACGTGGTGTCGAACTCCTTGCCGTTGCGCCACAGCACGCCGGAGTACTGGATGGCCACGGTGCTGGTGGCCGAGGCGCGCGCCCCATGGCCGGTGACGAGGTCGTGGGTGACCAGCGTGCTCGGCGGGGTGCCCGAGCCGGCGGCGGACAGCGGCTTGCGGGTCAGGTCGGTGGCGTTCTGCACCGCGGGCAGGCGGGACCCGGCGGTCACGCTGGGCGCCGGCGCCGCTCGGGTGCCGTCGGGGGCGTCCGAGGCGGAGCAGCCCGCGAGGGCCGGGATGACCAGCACGGCGGGCAGCAGCATGCCGGCGAGCAGGTGCCGGCGGCGGGAGCCGACCCGCGCGGGCCGGGCGGTGACCGCGCGGAGGGTGATCTGGGCGGCGCGGGCACGCCGCGAGGCGGACGTCACAGGGGGTGAATCCTCACATGCTGGCGATGAGCTTGTCGACCCGGTCGTCGACGGAGCGGAACGGGTCCTTGCACAGGACCGTACGCTGCGCCTGATCATTGAGCTTGAGGTGGACCCAGTCGACCGTGAAGTCGCGCCGCTTCTCCTGGGCCCGCTTGATGAACTCGCCGCGCAACCGGGCGCGGGTGGTCTGCGGCGGGCGGGACTTGGCCTCGAACACGTCGAGGTCGCGGGTCACCCGCTCGACGAGGCCGGCCCGTTCCATCCGGTAGTACAGCCCGCGGTCGCGGTGGATGTCGTGGTATTTCAGATCGAGCTCGGCGACCCGCGGGGAAGCCAGCGACAGCCCGTGCTTGTGCCGGAACCGCTCGATGAGCACGTACTTCGTCACCCAGTCGATCTCCCGGGCGACGAGCTCGAGGTCGTCGGTCTCGATCGCGAGCAGCGTGCGGCCCCACAGGTCGAGCACCCGCTTGGCGACCTCGTCGCCGCCACGGCGCTCGACGAACTCGACGGCCTTCGAGTAGTACTCCCGCTGGATGTCCAGCGCGCTGACCTCGCGACCGTTCGCCAGCTTGATCTTGCGCTGGCAGGTCATGTCGTGGCTGACCTCACGGATCGCCCGGATCGGGTTCTCCAGGGTCATGTCGCGCAGCATGACGCCGGCCTCGATCATGCGCAGCACCAGGTCGGTGGAGCCGAGCTTGAGCAGCATCGTCGTCTCGCTCATGTTCGAGTCGCCGACGATGACGTGCAGCCGGCGGAAACGCTCCGCGTCCGCGTGCGGCTCGTCCCGAGTGTTGATGATCGGGCGGGACCGGGTGGTCGCCGACGACACCGACTCCCAGATGTGCTCGGCGCGCTGGGAGATGCAGTAGACCGCCCCGCGCGGGGTCTGCAGCACCTTGCCGGCCCCACAGAGAATCTGCCGGCTGACCAGGAACGGCACCAGCACGTCGGCGAGCTTGGAGAACTCGCCGTGCCGGCCGACGAGATAGTTCTCGTGGCAGCCGTAGCTGTTGCCGGCGGAGTCCGTGTTGTTCTTGAACAGATGGATGTCGCCGGCGATGCCCTCCTCCCGCAGCCGTCGTTCGGCCTCTACGAGCAGGCCCTCCAAGATCCGTTCACCGGCCTTGTCATGGGTGACGAGGTCGGGGACGGAGTCGCATTCCGGGGTGGCGTACTCCGGATGACTCCCGACGTCGAGGTAGAGGCGGGCGCCGTTCTTGAGGAACACGTTGCTGCTGCGTCCCCATGACACGACACGACGGAACAGGTACCGCGCCACCTCGTCCGGGGACAGCCTCCGCTGCCCCCGGAACACGCAGGTGACGCCGTACTCGTTCTCCAGTCCGAAGATGCGGCGATCCACGTCTGTGACCCTATGCTCGGATGCCACCCTGGCGTAGCGAGACGCTCGGGCTCGAGGTCACCGGGATTGCGATCCGCCCACTCCCGCGTCCCCCGCGGGGCCTCCCCCGCGGCCTGGCGGCGGGTCGCCCGGCCGGGTCGGGGGCACCAGCCGGACCCCGCCCGACGGCTCGATCGGCACTGTGCGTTCGAGCGGCGAGCGCCACGTCGGCAGTGGCGCCGCGACCGGGGCCGGTGGGCCGCCGGGGGTGCTGCCCGCCCGCGCCGCCGGGGGCTGGTCGGCCGCCGCGCCCACGCGGGTCCCAGCAACCGTGCCGGCCCGCGCGGGCACAGCCGCGCCCCGCGCCGGGCTCCCCGCGCCCGCCTCGGCCGCGGCCGTACTGGATGGGGCTGCGCCCGCCCCTACGCCCGCCGTGGCCGTGGCCGGGCTTGCCGCCGTCGTGGCCACGCCGGCAGGCTGCCGTTGCAGACCCTGGCCCGTCCGGGAGGCCGCCCGTGAACCCGGGTACAACGCCGGGGCGGCGCCACGCTCGCCCACGAAGGCCAACCAGAGGCCGATCACCAGCCAGACAGCCAGCACGACCACCGGGCGGCCGCCGGCCGCGCCCTCGAAGTAGTTGGTGGAGCGAAGCAGGGTCGCCCCCGCCCCGGGCGGGGCGAACTGGCCGATGTCCCCCCACGGCCGGGGCAGCATCTCCGGCGCGGACTGCGCCGCCGACAGCGCGGCACCCGCGACCGTCACCAGGACGATGCCGACCAGGCCCGGCGTCCCCGCCACCGCGCCGACACCTACGACCGGCCCGGCGACCGCCAGGGCCAGCAGGGTCAGCACCGCCATCGTCGCCAGGAAGGAGCCCGGCAGGACGTCGAGCGCGCCCTGCAACGCCACCGTCCCGGCGAAGCCGCAGAGCACCGCGAGCGCCGCGATGCCGGCCAGCCGGACCGCCCGGGAGCGCACCAGCCGGGTCAGCAACACCCCGCCGGCGGCGATGACGAGCACGAGCGGCAGGTACCCGGCGGCCAGCCCCCCGCCGGCCTGGTCACGGGGCGCGTTCGCGACCACGTCGACGACCGGGATCTCCAGGCCGGGCATGAACACCCGGATGCCTCGGGTGATTGCCTCAGTCACCGCGGGACTGGCGGCGGAGGCGACCCGCAGCGTCAGTCCGTCGTCGCCGATGACGATCGCGGCGTAGGCGTCGCGGTCGCGCAGCGCCTGGTCCGCGGCGGCGACGGTCTGCACCGTGTGCACGGTGAGGGCGCCGGGCTCGACCCGGCTGATCTGGTCGGCGAGTGCGGTCGCCGCGGGCGCCGGACCGACGGTGAGGATCGGCAGGTCCCGTGGCCGCAGGCTGGTCACCGATGTCCCGTAGAGCCACACCAGAATCCCCAGCAGCACGGCTATCCCGACCGTGACCGCGCCGGCCCGACGCATCCCGCGCAGGCTCAGCGGATCCCGGACCGGGCCGTGCTCCGCCGCGGCATCCGGTCTACCCGCGCCCGCCACCGCGTCGCGACGGACACCGGCGACGAGGCCGTCTGGAGCATCATCCGAACGGGCGCCGGCCTCCCCCGAACCAGGCGTACCGCCCAGGCCAGCCTCACCGGCCGAACCGGTGGCACCGGCACCGGCACCAGCACCAGCACCGGTGCCAGCACCGGCCGCAGGCTCGCCCGGCGGGGTACCTCCGGCGGGAGCAGTGCCGTCCAGGGCCGGGAGGGCGCTGTCGTCGGCGACATGACGGGGGCCGTGCGCCGGTCGCCGATCCGGCGAGCCGGCGTCACCAGGGTCATGGTCCTGCGGCGGATAGCCGGGATGAGCATGCCGGCCGACGCCGGAATCGACGCCGGTCGAGCCCCCGTGGCCCTCGGAACGGTGGCCCTCGGAACGGTGGCCCTCGGAACGGTGGCCGTCGGGGTCGCCCTTCGGGTCGGGGCCGCCGTCCACCTGCGGGCCGGGCTGGTGGCGCTGCCCGGGCAGCGGGCCGTGGTCGCCCTCCCGGTGCCGGCCGCCGGTCACCACGGGACCGCTTCCCCGGCCACGCCGACCCGCGCCGCGCCCGCCGTACCCCGCGAGTCCGCCGTCGCGCGCGCACTCACCGTCCTGATCGGCAGCGGTCTGCTCACCGCATCCTCCCCTCCGTCCGGCGGAGGCCGCCGGGACGCTACAGGGAGTAGCGTGACGCCTTCACTGAGCCACGGCAGGTCCGGCGGCGTGTCGCGGCACGGCGTTTCGCGGCGGATCCCCCGTCACCCGGCGGTTCTCGGCACCGTCCGGAGGTCCCCGCAGGGGGCTCGGGGGTGCCCGGGTGGGCCGCCACACGAAGGCCGGCACAGTTCTCGTGCGCCCGGCTGCCGCACAGGTGGCAGGTCCGACGCCGGCCGGGCGGTCACGGACGCGGCGACGGGGAAGGATGGCCGCCATGACAACCGGAACGAACGACGCGACGTCCAGCCGAGCCGGACAGGCCGGCGCCCTGAAGAGCCACCTGCGGGCGGAGGTCGCCCGGCGGGACACGGTGCCGCTGACGATCGTGGCCCCCGCAGCGGATGATCCGCCCAGGGGTGGCGTGGTCGTCGTGCAGGACGCCCGAGGCATCACGCCATACCTGGTGTCCGTCTGCGACCGGCTGGCCGGGGCGGGCTGGCTGGTCGTGGCCCCGCATCTGTACCACCGCGACGGGCTGGACGAGGTCGACCCGGCCGGCGGCTGGCCGGGGGCGGTCCCGGCGATGGAGACCCTGACCGGGACGGGCATCGACGCCGATGTGGACGCCGCCCTGACCCATCTCACCGAGTCCGGCTTCGACGCGGAGCAGAGCGCGATCGTCGGGTTCTGCATGGGCGGCACGGTCGCCCTGCACACCGCGACCCGTCACCCGCTGGCCGCGGCGGTGTCGTTCTACGGCGGCGGGGTGAGCACCTCCTACTGGCCGGGGGTGCCGCCGCTGGTCGAGGCGGCCCCGGCGCTGCGCGGCCCTTGGCTCGGCCTGTACGGCGAGGAGGACCAGTTGATCACCACGGACGAGATCGGTGCGCTGCGGGCGGCGGCGGCCCGCAGCAGCACGCCGACGGAGCTGGTCAGCTACCCGGGCGCGGGCCATGCCTTCCACAGCGACGACCGGGAGGCGGTGTACCGCCCGGTCGCCGCGGCGGACGCGTGGTCCCGTGCGCTCGCCTTCCTCGACGAGCACGTCCGCCCACGCTGAGCCGCCGCTCGGCCGGTCCGGCGGTTGCGCAGGGGCACCGCCCGGACCGGCCGACACGGCCGGTCAACAGGACTCCGGCCACGGCCAGCGGGACGTGGTCGGTCAGGAGGACGTGGTCGGTCAGGAGGACGTGGCGGTCTGGGCGAGCAGCTCGGCGAGGGCGTTTCCGGTGATCCGCTTGAACTGCCGCCGGGCGCGGGACCGGTCGAGCATCCCGACTTCCAGGTTGGCCTCGGTGAGCACCCGCTCGCCGTTCTGCGGCAGGCCCGGCGGCACGCTGACGGTCAGCGCCTGCACCGCGACCCGCAGGGCGTCGGCGAGGGGCTGGCCGTCCCGGTGATGCTCCTTCAGTGAGGTCGTGACCTGGTCGGAGGCGCCCCCGATCGCGACGAAGCCCCGTTCGTCTGCGATCGACCCGTCGAACGTCAACCTGTAGATCTGGTCGTCGTCGCTGCTGCGGCCCACCTCGGCCACCACGATCTCGACCTCGTAGGGCTTGACGCTCTCGGTGAAGATCGCGCCAAGGGTCTGCGCGTAGGCGTTGGCGAGGGCGCGGCTGGTGACGTCCCGCCGGTCGTACATGTATCCGCGAGAGTCCATCAGGCGGATGCCGGCCGTGCGCAGGTTCTCGAACTCGTTGTACTTGCCCACGGCGGCGAACGCGATGCGGTCGTAGATCTCGCTGATCTTGTGGAGGGTCGCCGAGGGGTTCTCGGCGACGAACAGGATCCCGTCCGCGTAGGTGATGACGACCACGCTTCGTCCGCGCGCGATGCCCTTGCGCGCGTACTCGGACTTGTCGCGGACCTGCTGTTCGGGGCTCGCGTATCCGAACGGCATGGTCACGTCAGCCTCCCGCGCTCGTGGAACGGTCCGCGATGATGGCCGTCACCACGGGTTCTACCTCATCGTCGCCGTAGCGGCGGTACCCGTCGGACGTGACCGCCGCGACGATCGGGTACAGCCGGCGGATCGTGTCCGGACCACCCGTCGCCGAGTCGTCGTCGGCGGCGTCGTAGAGCGCCTCGACGGCGATCCGCACCGCGTCGGCCTGGGTCTGCTGGGCCCGGTAGCGCTTCTTCAGCGAGCCCTTCGCGAACACCGAGCCGGAGCCGATGGACTCGTACGTCCGTTCCTCCGACTTCGCCGCCGCGATGTCGTAGGAGAAGATCCGGCCCGCGTCCATGTCCGGGTCGTAGCCGGCGAACAGGGGGACGACCGCGAGGCCCTGCAGGGCCATCGGCAGGTTGCCCTTGACCATGGCCGCCAGCCGGTTGGCCTTGGCGTCCAGGCTCAGGGTCGCGCCCTCGATCTTCTCGTAGTGCTCCAGCTCCACCTGGAACAGCCTGATCAGCTCGGCGCCGACCCCGGCCGTGCCGGCGTAGCCCACGCAGGAGAAGTCGTCGGCGTGGTGCACCTTCTCGACGTCCCGCTGGGCGATCATGTGCCCCTGCGTCGCCCGCCGGTCACCGGCCATGATCACACCACCGGGGAAGGTCACCGCCACGATCGTCGTGCCGTGCGCCACCTCGGTGACCGGCCCCGGCAGGCCGCTCTGGGCCCCCGGCAACAGGTGCGGCGCCGACTGCGACAGGAAATCGGTGAACGACGACGTTCCCGGTGTCATGAACACAGCCGGTAGGCGCCCGGCGCCACCCATTGGATCAGCCACGCATCCCCCTTCCGATAGACGGTCACACGGCCCGCGGCGTCCCGATCGTCTCCGGGAACCGCGGGCGACGTGCGCGTGAGCACAACATAGGGCCATCGCCTCCCGGTGGGGTCGGCCAGGGCGACCGGCCGGGTGATCGACGGCGATCCTCCCGCGGGCGACCCGGCCCGCACCGGTCCCGCGAGGCACCTCTCGAGGCCGCCCGCCGACGCCCGGTCGATCCGGCGGACGGGCGCCCGGCGGCCTGTGGTGGGGCGGTTCAGCACCGTCCGGGCGCGCCCGGGAGGCCGCCTACGTGACCAGCGACAATCCGCACCTCGTTGACCGCGCCAGCTCGGCCCGAGGGCGAGCGGGAAACCGGTTCGGCGAGGACCCGGCGGACCGCCCGCGACCCGACCTCGCCCGCCGGTGGAACCGGCGGGCGAGGTGCGGCGCACGGGTGGGCGGCCCGACCGGTGGCGGTCGACAACACGGGGCGGCCGCCACGATCGGGAGGCACCTTCGGTGCCCCGGGCGGCCCGGGGCACCGAGATCAACCGTCCGCGCGGCGCGGGCTCAGCCCCGCCAACGCAGGCGCCCTGCGGTCACTCGCCGCCCTTCTGGACGTAGCCCTTCACGAACTCCTCGGCGTTCTCCTCCAGGACGTCATCGATCTCGTCGAGGAGCGAGTCGACGTCCTCGGACAGCTTCTCGTGGCGCTCCTTGAGGTCGGAGGCCTCGCTCTCCTCGGTCGTGACCTCATCGGCCTCGTCCGCGCGCCGGTTGGTGTGCTGCTGCCCGCCGCCGCTGTCCCTGGTGGCCATGAAGCCCTCCTTCGATCGCCTGGCGCGACACTATCCCGCCCCACCGACGCCATCAGTCCGATCGGTGAGAGGTCCACTCCATCACGAACTGACCGTCTCGTCGCGACGTCCGCCCAGGGCGCAACGCGCGCGGCTTCAGCGACCGGCCAGCGCGTCGACGAGGTCCGCGGCGGTGGCGCAGCGGTCCAGCAGCTCGCCGACGTGGGCCCTGGTCCCCCGCAGCGGCTCCAGGGTCGGCACCCGCTGCAGGGAGTCCCGGCCGATGTCGAAGATGACCGAGTCCCACGACGCCGCGGCGACCTGCTGCGGGTAGCGGGCGAGGCAGCGACCGCGGAAGAACGCCCGGGTGTCCTCCGGCGGCTCCGTCATCGCCCGGGTCACCTCGTCCTCGCTGACGACCAGGTCAAACCGGCCGCGCTCGACGAGGCGGTTGTACAGGCCCTTCTCCGGCCGCACGTCGTGGTACTGCAGGTCGACGAGCTCCAGTCGGGGCGAGTCCCAGTTCAGGCTGTCACGAGAGCGGTAGCCCTCCAGGATCGACAGCTTGGCCACCCAGTCGAGTTCCCGGGCGCAGCTCATCGGGTCGACCTCGAGGCGGCCGAGAACCGACTCCCAGCGGGAGAGGATGTCGGCGGTCTGCGGGTCGACGTCCGAGCCGAACCTGTTCTCCACGTACTTGCGGGCCTGCTCGAAGTACTCCATCTGCAGCTGCACGCCGGTCATCTTCCGGCCGTCGCGCAGGGTCACCAGATGCTTGAGCGAGGGGTCGTGTGAGACCGCCCGCAGCGCGGCCACCGGGCCGTCCACGGACAGGTCGACGCTGAACCAGCCATCCTCGATCATGGCGAGGACCAGCGACGTCGTTCCCACCTTCAGGTAGGTGGCGACTTCGCTCATGTTCGCGTCGCCGATGATGACGTGCAGCCGGCGGTATTTCTCCGGGTCGGCGTGCGGCTCGTCCCGGGTGTTGATGATCGGCCGCTTCAGCGTCGTCTCCAGGCCCACCTCGACCTCGAAGAAGTCCGCCCGCTGACTGATCTGGAAGCCGGCCTCGCGGCTGTCGACACCGAGGCCGACCCGGCCGGCGCCGCAGATGACCTGACGGGAGACGAAGAACGGGGTGAGGTGGCGGACGATCTCCCCGAACGGGGTCGACCGGGCCATGAGGTAGTTCTCATGGCAGCCGTAGGAGACGCCCTTGTTGTCGGTGTTGTTCTTGTAAAGGTTGACGGGCTTGGCGCCCGGCACCGTCAGGGCGCGCCGCGCCGCCTCCGCCATCACCCGTTCGCCGGCCTTGTCCCACAGCACGACGTCACGCGGGTTGGTGACCTCGGGCGAGGAGAACTCCGGATGCGCATGGTCGACGTAGAGCCGCGCCCCGTTGGTCAGGATGACGTTGGCGAGGCCCAGGTCGTCCTCGTTGGCCGGCGCGCTGGGATCGACCGCGGGCTCCCGGGGAAGCTCGAAGCCCCGCGCGTCCCGCAATGGCGACTCCTCCTCGAAGTCCCACCGGGCGCGGCTGCCCGAGGACGACGTTCTGTTGGCATAGGAGTTCACCACCAACGACGAGGCCAACATCTGATTGGTGTTCGGCTGACCGGGCACCGACACCCCGTACTCGGTCTCGATTCCCATGATCCGGCGCGCGCTCACTCTGCAAGCGTAGGTGCTGGGCGGGCGGTCGGTTGGCCGGACGTCCGCCTTGTTTGTTCTGGGCGATGCGTGCGACCCCGTTGCGCCCCGCGCGGATCCGCGCGGCAAGCACCGAGCCCGACCCGTCAGCGGGCGGGGATCCCCCGATCGGGGACACCCGAGTCCGGCGCCGGATCGCGCCGCAACCGGCAGACGGGGGCACCCCACGTAGGTGGCTGCGCACCTCGGTGCCAGCTCCTCGTCAGCGGCCGGCGCCTTCCTGGGAGGTGAACCCTGGCTGGTCGGCGCACACCACAGCACCCGGGACCGCTTGGGTCCCGGGTGCTGTGGTGTGGTGCATGCCGCCCACAGCGGTCGCGTCGCAACACGACCGCTGTGGGAACCGCGCGGCGGGGTCCGCCGACCGTTACAGGTACTGGCCGGTGTTCGCGATGGTGTCGATGGAGCGGCCGGCCTCGGTGCCCTTCGTTCCGGTGACGAGCGTGCGGATGTAGACGATCCGCTCGCCCTTCTTGCCGGAGATCCGGGCCCAGTCGTCCGGGTTGGTCGTGTTCGGCAGGTCCTCGTTCTCCTTGAACTCGTCCAAGCAGGCGGCGAGCAGGTACTGCATACGCAGGCCCTTGAGACCGCCCTCGATGTGCGCCTTGACCGACATCTTCTTGGCGCGGGCGACGATGTTCTCGATCATCGCGCCCGAGTTGAAGTCCTTGAAGTACAGGACCTCCTTGTCACCGTTGGCGTAGGTCACCTCGAGGAAGCGGTTCTCCTCGCTCTCCGCGTACATCCGCTCGACGACGCGCTGGATCATCGCGGCAACCGTGGCCTCCCGGTTGCCCTCGAACTCGGCGAGGTCATCCGGGTAGAGCGGCAGGCTGGTCACGACGTACTTGGCAAAGATGTCGCGGGCCGCCTCGGCGTCGGGGCGCTCCACCTTGATCTTCACGTCGAGCCGTCCCGGCCGCAGGATCGCCGGATCGATCATGTCCTCGCGGTTGGACGCGCCGATCACGATCACGTTCTCGAGCTGCTCGACACCGTCGATCTCGCTGAGCAGCTGCGGAACGATCGTGTTCTCCACATCCGAGGACACGCCCGAGCCTCGGGTCCGGAAGATCGAGTCCATCTCGTCGAAGAACACGATCACCGGCATCCCCTCGGACGCCTTCTCGCGCGCCCGCTGGAACACCAACCGGATCTGCCGCTCGGTCTCGCCGACGAACTTGTTGAGCAGCTCGGGGCCCTTGATGTTGAGGAAGAAGGCCCGGCCGTTACCCTGGCCGGTGATCGCCTCAACCTTCTTGGCCAACGAGTTGGCGACCGCCTTCGCGATCAGCGTCTTGCCGCAGCCGGGTGGGCCGTAGAGCAGCACACCCTTCGGCGGCTTGAGCTGATGCTCCCGGTAGAGCTCCTTGTGCAGGAACGGCAGCTCCACCGCGTCGCGGATCGACTCGATCTGGCTCTTCAGCCCGCCGATCTGCTCGTACCCGATGTCCGGGACCTCTTCGAGCACGAGCTCCTCGACCTCGGACTTCGGGACCCGCTCGAAGGCGTAACCGGAGCGGGGCTCGATCAACAACGAGTCCCCCACGCGGATCGGACCGTCGAGCAGCGGCTGGGCCAGCATGACCACCCGCTCCTCGTCCGTATGACCGATCACCAGTGCTCGGTCACCGCTTTCGAGGACCTCCTTGAGCAGGACGATCTCACCCTGCCGCTCGAACGATCGCGCCTCGACAACGTTGAGGGCCTCGTTGAGCATGACTTCCTGGCCGGGCAAGAGCGATCCGACGTCGACACTCGGCGACACGGTCACTCGGAGCTTTCTGCCCTGAGTGAACACGTCGACGGTGCCGTCGTCATACCGGAAGACGAAGATCCCGTAGCCGCTTGGCGGCTGCGCGAGTCTGTCGACCTCCTCCTTCAGGGTGACGATCTGGTCGCGCGCCTCTCGGAGAGTGGCGACGAGTCTGTCGTTCTGTCCCGTGGCGGACGACAGCTCGGCCTGGATCTCCGCGAGGCGCTCCTCCAGCACCCTGACCTGCCTGGGCGATTCGGACAACCTGCGCCGCAGCATGGCCACTTCCTCTTCCAGGAAGGCGACCTGCGTCGTGAGCTCGTGTGCTTCCTTCTCGTACGCCGACCGCTGTGATTCGGCATCACCTGGACGACCCGTGCTCCCACCGGAGCCAGAGCCCGAACGGGGACCGGACACTGCGCCTCCACCTCCCCCGTGCTGACCGGGACGCACCCACACTACCGTTGTGACCGCCGCTGGCAGGCCGGTCACGCAAGGACGACCGAGCTTTGCCGTAAACAGCGGGTTACGGTGCCATGGTGACAGAAGATCGGAGCCCTGTGGCAACTCCAGCGAAGCCGGGCGTTTCGGCGGGCCTGCGCGTGCGGGTCGACCAGAACGCGTGCACCGGCGACGGTCTGTGCGTCCAGCTCGCCCCGAGCGTCTTCGAGTTCGACGTCGACGGGCTGGCCTACGTCAAGGACGATGCCGGCGAGCTCCAGACGACCGGCGGAGCGTACGTGCCGGTGCCCCTCCCCATGGTCGACGCGGTCGTCGACGCGGCCGACGAGTGCCCCGGGACGTGCATCTACGTCGAACGCCCGGACGGCACCCTGGAGGCCGGCGGCCCCCTGAGCTGACCTCTCCATCACGCCCATCACGCCGAGCCCCTCCAC
>NZ_JANEZT010000185.1 GCF_025403405.1 Frankia tisae | reverse complement strand
TCCCGGATCGCCTCGCCCGCCCACAGCCGGCGCAGCACGCCCACCAGGTGCTCCAGGCCGCGCAGTGTGGGCGCCGCGACGCCGAGCGAGGGCGCCAGCGCCCCCAGCCCCCGGCCGAGCCCGAGGACGAACCGGCCGCCGCTCAACGTGTGCGCGGTCGCCGCCAGCGCCGCGATGGTGAGGGGATGGCGGGTGCCCTGATGGATCACGGCGGTCCCGACACGGCAGCGGTCGGTCGTCGCGGCGAGCGCCCCGCAGATTACCCCGGCCTCCTTGAGGTCGAGCCGCTCGCTGACGTAGACCGCGCCGAAGCCGGCCCGCTCGGCGTCGCGCGCCTCCCGCAGGGCACGGGCGGGGTCGCTCGCCCGCCCGGGTAACACGTACACGCTCAGGTCGTCGTGCACGCCGTCGTTGTGGTCCGCGGATGTCATGATCGGCTTTCCCTGGCTTCGGTCGCATCGGTCGACGGGGAGGCGGCCTGGGCGCCCCGGAGCTCGTCGGGGACCTGCAGCTCGTCGGGGAACAGCTCGTCGGTGTGGCCGGTGTAGCCCAGTGCGAGGAACAGGTACATCTGGGCCGTCTCCAGCGCCCGCTCGATCGCCGGCGACAGGGCGGCCTCCCGCTCCCGGGCCAGGTGGGCGTGTAACGCGAGCAGCCGGGCGCGCTGCCGCTCGACGTCGACGCCCAGCCCCGGCCCCAGCCCTGGCCCGGTGCCCGGTCCCGGTGGCGGGAGCGGGTCGAGATCGGTGCGGGTCCGCGTTCCCTGTGCCACGCCAGCCATGGTTCAGCGCCCTTCTGCGGGGGTGGCGGCTCGTGCGCCCGGCTCGCGGGCGTCGAAGATCCGTCTGGTCTTCAGCTCGTAGCGCGGCAGCGTCCCGGCGTGGACAACCTCGGTCTCCAGCCGGACCCCGAGGTTGTTGCGCAGGTGCGCGGACAGCCGCGCCGCCAGGTCGGACAGGTCGCCGACACCCGCCGCGGCCTCGGCCCGGACCAGCATCCGGTCCATGCCGTCGCGGCGGGACAGGTGCAGCTCGTAGTGGTGCGTCAGCCCCGGGACCTCGCTGATCAGGTTCTCCACCGCGGTCGGGTAGACGTTGACCCCGCGGATGGTGACCATGAAGTCGGACCGGCCGAGCACGACGCCGGGGAAGTGCTTCCACGTCCACCCGCAGCCGTGGTCGGGACGGTCGTCGATGCGGACGAGGTCGTGCGTGCGGTACTTGATGAACGGCTGCACGAGGTGGGTGTAGCTGGTGATGACATGCTCGCCGACCCCGCCGGCGTCGGTGACCGGCTCGCCGGAGTCGGGGTCCACCGAGTACGAGTGACAGACGTCCTCGATCGCGTGCACCCCGCCGGCCCACACGTCGCAGGACTGGCCGATGAACAGGGCCTCCCCGATGCCGTAGGCGTCGTGGATCCGCTCGGCGCCCCAGGCCTCGGTGAGCCGCTCCCGGATGCGCGGCACCGACAGCCCCGCCTCGCCGCCGCCGGCGAGGATGCGCACCCCGGCGCGGCGCAGGTCGAGCCCCTCGCGTTCGGCGATCTCGGCCAGGTGCAGCAGGTAGGTGGGGGTGCCGCAGACGATGGCGGGTCGGCGTTCGAGGATGTGGCGGACCCGCTGCTCCCCGGTGGCACCACCGCCGGAGACGATGGTCAGGCCGAGGTTGCGCGCCCCCCAGTAGTAGGTCCACAGCCCGACCCACATGCCGAAGTCGAAGCAGAAGTAGATCGAGTCGCGCGGCCGGGCGCCCTGGCCCCACAGGCCGTAGCAGAGCTGGGTGCCCGCCTTGTGCATCTCGAACTGGCTGAACGCCTCGTGCAGGAACCGTCCCGTGGTGCCCGTGGTGTGGAAGTACTGCTGCCAGTGCTCCGGGCCGAGGGCCAGACCGCCGAACCCCGACTCCGAGCTCTCCTGGTCGCGGACGTAGTCGGGCTTGTCGGTGAACGGCAGCCGGTGGTGGTAGTCGTCCCAGGTCCGGATGTCGGCGGGCTTCACCCCGGCGGCGTTGTAGATCCGCCGGTGCAGCGGGGAGTTGTCGTAGGCCCAGCCGACCAGATGGCGGATCCGGGCGAGGTGCAGCGCGTCGAGCCGCTCCCGATCGGCGGTCTGCGTCGCCCGGTTCCAGAACCGCTGGTCGACGGTGTGGGCTAACGCCCCTGCCATTGCGCGGTCCGCTTCTCGATGAACGCGGCGGCGCCCTCCCGATGGTCCTCGGTGGTCTTGAGCACGCTCTGCCCGAGGCGTTCCAGCCGGCGACCGGTCTCGCCGTCGACGTCGCCGCAGGTGTTGAGCACGAGCTTGGCCATGCCGAGGGCGAGCGGCGCCATCGCGGCGAGCCGGTCGGCCATCCCCCGGGCGGCGTCGAGCGCCGTCCCCGCCGGCACGACCTCGGTGACCAGGCCGATCTGCAACGCCACGTCGGGACGCAGCGTGCCGCCGAGCATGACCAGTTCCTTCGCCCGGCCCCGCCCCACGTACGTGACGAGGCGCGAACACCCCCCGGACCCGGGGATGAGGCCGACCTTCGCCTCCGGCATGACGAACCGGGCGTTGTCGCCGGCCACCCGGAAGTCGCAGGACAGGGCGAGCTCGAACCCGCCGCCCGCGGCCACCCCGTCGACGGCGGCGATCACCGGGATCTCCATCGCCTCGATCGTGTCGAAGACGTCGTGGATGCGCCGGGCGTGCGCCCGGAACCCGCGGGTGCCGAGCGCCGTGAGGTCGCCCATGCCGCCGACGTCCTCGCCGGCGGAGAACGCGCGCCCGCCCGCGCCGGTGATGATCAGGACGCGCACCCCCGGGTCGAGTGCGGTGTCCTCGACGGCGTCGCGCAGCTCCTGGCGCATCGCCGCGTTCCAGGAGTTCATCCGGTCCGGCCGGTTCAGCGTGAGCACCCGCACGCCGCGGGGCTCGTCGTCCACGGTGATGTACTCGTGTCCCATCAGCGCGTCCCCGCCGCCTCGGCCGCCGTCTCCGGCTGCCCCGTCTCCAGGCGGAGCGTCGCCGCGACCGAGCCGTCGGCCTTGCGCACCTCGACGCCGTCGGCGGTGGGCACCACCGTCAGCTCGTCGCCGGGGAAGACCGGCGCGGACAGCCGGGCCTTCGCGGAACGCAGGGCCTGGGGGCCGAGCTGTTCGACCACGGCATCGAGCGCCAGCGTCACGGTGAGCGGGCCGTGCGCGATCACCGAGGGCAGGCCGGAGGCGCGGGCGAACTCGTCGTCGACGTGGACCGGGTTGAAGTCGCCCACCGCGCCGGCGTAGCGGGCGATCTGCACACGGGTCACGGGACCGCGCGTGCGCTCGCCGAGGGTCGCGCTCCCGCCGGGGGTCGCGCTGTCGTCCTGGGTCACTTGCTGCTCCCACGCTCGATGAAGGTGACGGTCTGGCGCTGCACGAGGTCGCCGGCGGCGTCGGTGAACTCCGCGGCGAGCAGGCCGAACTGGTTGGCGCCCTTGCGGAAGACGTCCTCCACGGTGACCCGCACGTGCACCCGTTCGCCGGGGGTGAAGGGGCGGCGCCAGTCGTAGTCGATGCCGGCGAGCAGGGCGCGGGACAGGTCGAGGCCGAGGCCGTCGACCGCGGTCGACTCGCCGCCGACCGACGCGCCGAAGTAGGGGACGAGAGTGGCCGTCGCCGCCCCCGCGGGGCTGCCGACGGCCCGGGCCAGCGCGGCGAGTACGTCGGGGGAGACCGTGAGGTCGTCCTCCACCAGGGTTCTGCCCTTGGCGCTTTCGTCCATCTCGACCTCCGTCGGAACTGTCCGCGGCCCGTGGTCGCGGCGAGGGTACGTGGCTGGTCCGCGGGCCGCGGCGGTCATGGGGAGCCGCCCGCCGATGGGGTGGTTCGCGGGGAGCTGGGCCGTGGCGCGGGTCACGTCGGGACTGAGCCGACCGTCCTCCACTGTGGGGCCCGCAGTCAAGAGTTTATTTGACCGACGCGATGGTTGACTAAAATACCGTGGTGATCCTACGGTCGGGTCGGCGCCGCACCGGAAGCGGTTCTGCCACAGGAGGGATCGGCGATGAGCGAGGGGTCGGCGATGAGCATCGTGCGGGAGTCGGGCCGGCGGCCGCCGGGCGGTGCCGTGGCGGCGGCGGACGCGCCCGCAGCGCGCAACCCGTTCGACCTGACCGGTCACGTCAGCGTGGTGACCGGCGGCAACGGCGGGATCGGGCTGGGCATCGCGGGCGGGCTGGCCGCCGCCGGCGCCCACGTCTGCGTCTGGGGGACCAATGCGGCCAAGAACGCCGCCGCCGTCGAGCGCCTTGCCGCGGCGGGCGGGCAGGCCACCGGCTATCTCTGCGACGTCGGCGACGAGGACCAGGTGGTCGCGACGATGGCCGAGGTGGCCGCGTCCTTCGGCCGGCTCGACTCCTGCTTCGTCAACGCCGGCGTCGCGTCCCGTTTCCACCCGCTGCTGGAGACCTCGCTCGCGGAGTTCCGCGAGGTGACGCGGGTCGACCTCGACGGGGCGTTCGTGACCCTGCGCGAGGCGGCCCGCGCGATGGTGCGCTTCGGCAACGGGGGGAGCCTCGTCGCCACGTCCAGCCTCGCGGTCCTGCAGGGGCAGGCCCGCGCCTACTCCTACGGCGCCAGCAAGGCCGGGCTCACCGCGATGATCCGGGCGGCCGCGGTGGAACTGGCGCGCCACGACATCCGGGCCAACGCCATCCTGCCCGGCTGGACGGACTCGCCCATGACCCACCAGGGCCTGCACGACGAACGGTTCACCGAGCGGGTCCTGCCGCGCATGCCCGTGCGCCGCTGGGGCCGCCCGGAGGACTTCGCCGGCATCGCCGTCTACCTCGCCTCGCCCGCGTCCGTCTTCCACACCGGCGACAGCATCCTGCTCGACGGCGGCTACGCCGCCTTCTGACCCCGACCCGCGAACCGACCCGCGAAGGAGATTCGAGGCAATGGACATCTCAGGCAGCATCGCTCTGGTTACCGGCGGCGCGTCCGGACTCGGCCTCGCCACGGCGCGGCGCCTGCTGGCGGCCGGGGCGAGGGTCGTGCTGCTCGACCTGCCCAGCTCGGCCGGGGACGCCGTGGCCAAGGAGCTCGGCGACGACGCCCGGTTCGTCGCGGCGGACGTCACCCAGCCCGAGGAGGTGGGGGCCGCGCTCGACGCCGCAGAGGCCCTCGGCCCGCTGCGGGTCGTGGTCAACTGCGCCGGCACCGGCAATGCGATCCGGGTCCTGGGGCGGGGCGGGGTGTTCCCGCTGGAGGCCTTCGCGAAGGTGGTCCACGTCAACCTCGTGGGGACGTTCAACGTCATCCGGCTCGCCGCCGAGCGGATCGCCGCGGTCGAGCCGGTCGACGGCGACCGCGGCGTGATCGTGAACACCGCCTCGGTCGCCGCGTTCGAGGGGCAGATCGGGCAGGCCGCCTACTCGGCGTCCAAGGGCGGCGTCGCTGCCATGACGCTGCCCATCGCCCGCGACCTCGCCGACCGGGCGATCCGGGTGGTCACCATCGCGCCGGGCCTGTTCGAGACGCCGATGCTCGGCGGGCTGTCCGAGCAGGCCCGGGAGTCGCTGGGGCGGCAGGTCCCGCATCCGAGCCGGCTGGGCAACCCGGACGAGTACGCGGCCCTGGTCGAGCACATCGTGGCCAACCCGATGCTCAACGGTGAGGTGATCCGCCTCGATGGCGCGATCCGCATGTCCCCCCGCTGACGCTCCGCCGGTCCCCCGTCCGCCTCGCCGCCGGCTCCGGATACCGGCCTGGACACCGTGGACATCTCCTCGACGCCGGCCGCGCGGGGCGTCGTCGGGCACCGGCTGCGGCTAGGATTCGCTCTGACGGGCAGGTGAGCGGGCGTTCGGTCAGCTCGCCCCGTTCCGTCTTCCATGGGGAAACGGACGCCGGCCGGGACGGTGCAGCGGTCCGGCGGGCAGAGCGCCCGGGCGTCGTCGCCGACGAGGTGAAGCCGTGGGCGCTCGCCCTGGGCCAGAGGAGAGTAATCATGCGCGCTTCGGTCTCCGGTGCCGGCATGCCACATGTCGCCTGCCCGCCCGCCACGCCGGGTGCCTGCTGATGGCGGGCGGGGGGGACGGCAGGTCCGCGGCGGACGGCCGACCCGTCATCGAGCAGCGCGGGCTCTACTACGACGAGCTGGCCGAAGGGGTCGTGTACCGGCACCGGCCGGGCCGCACGGTGGGGGAGGCGGACAACACCCTGTTCACCACCCTGACGATGAACATGCAGGCCCTGCACCTCGACGAGGCCTGGAGCGCGGCGCAGCCGTTCGGGCAGCGGCTGGTCAACAGCCTGTTCACCCTGTCCACGCTGGTGGGCCTGTCGGTGGCGCAGCTGACGCAGGGCACGACGGTGGCGAACCTCGGCTTCGGCGCGGTGCGTTTCCCCGCGCCGGTGTTCGTGGGCGACACCCTCTACGCGGAGACGGTCGTGCTGAGCCGTCGCCCGTCGAGCAGCCGGCCGGACACGGGCGTCGTCGAGTTCGAGCACACGGCGCGCAACCAGAACGGCGTGGTGGTCGCGACTGCGACCCGTTCGGCGCTGATGCTCCTGCAGCCCGCGGGAACGGACGCGGCCGAAGCGGCGAACACGACCGAGGGGGCGGCGGCGGGGACGCTCGAGGGGGACGAGGTGCGTTCGGATGCCGGTTGAGCTCGCGGGCACGACGCTGCTGTTCTGCCCCGCCGACCGCCCGGACCGGTTCGCCCGGGCGGCGGCCACAGCGGACCTCGTGATCCTCGATCTGGAGGACGGCGTGGCGGCCCCGTCGAGGCCGGCGGCCCGCGACGCGCTCGTCGCGGCCCTGCCGGACCTGGACCCGGCGCGGACCGTGGTACGGGTCAGCCCGGCCGGCACCGCCGATTTCGCCGCGGACCTCGCGGCGCTCGACGGGACGGGCGTGCGGCTGGTCATGCTGGCGAAAGCGGAGTCGGCGGCGCAGGTGGGCCAACTCGCCGGCTTCGAGGTGATCGCGCTGTGCGAGACGGCCCGCGGGGTGCTCGCGGCGCCGGCGCTGGCCGCGGCGGCGAACGTCGTCGCCCTCATGTGGGGCGCGGAGGATCTCGTCGCCGGGCTCGGCGGCCGGTCGAGCCGGTTCGACGACGGGCGTTACCGCGACGTCGCGAGGCATGCCCGCTCGGCCGTCCTGCTCGCGGCCGGCGCGTACGGCCGCCAGGCGATCGACGCGGTGTACCTGGACATCTCGGACCTGGATGGCCTGTCTGGGGAGGCGCGGGATGCGGCGGCGAGCGGGTTCGGCCTCAAGGCGTGCATCCACCCGAGCCAGGTTCCGGTGGTGCGGGCGGCGTTCACGCCGTCTGCGGACGAGGTCGCGTGGGCGCAGCGCGTGCTGGCGGCGGCGCGGGAGGCGGGCGTGGGCGTGTTCGCCTTCGAGGGGCGGATGGTCGACGCGCCGGTGCTGCATCACGCCGAGCACCTGCTCGGCTCCGCCGGGACGCCCCGGGCCTAGCCGTCGGCGTTGAAGTTGTGGATCACATCGCGGACCCGGTCCTCGGACGTGAACGTCAGCTCCGCGATCTTTTTCGGGGTCATCGCCTGCGCGGACAGCAGGATCATCTGCGCCCGCCGCCACGTCACCACCGACCCCGAGGACCGTCGCACGATCCGCAACAACCGCTGCCCCTCGTCCGGATCAATCTCCCGGACCCGCACCCGTTCCACCACACCCCGGATCATCGAACGACCCACCCGCCAGACGCGGGAGGCCGCCCGGCGTGCCGCCCACAGCAGGGCGATCCATGGCGGCTACGGCACTGGATCGATGGAGCATCCACCACTCCCGCAGTCCCTCCGCGGCGCGACATTTTATTCCATTCCCGAACAGGTCGTGGCGCATCGTCGCTCGTGCTGATCACGCCTTTCTTCTGCCGCTGGTCGAAGTGGCCGTAGAGCGTCTGTCGCGGTGGGAAATCGCTGGATAATGCCCGCGAGATGACGCCGTTGTGCACCACATGCAGAATTGCGGCGACGATGTCCGCTGAGAATATTCCGTCGGCCGGCCGTCCCTGGGTGTCGGTGTCGGCGGGGACGTGACTGGTATTCGAGGCGGGCTCTTAAGGGGAATTGGCAGCCCGGAGCCCTATTGGAAACAGAACCACGCAACTAGATCATGTCGTATATCGTCGTCGCGATGTGATCGCCGTTCGGCGTGTCTCCCGGGAGGCGATCTTTCTGCCTGGTATTGATTGACGCGCCACGCCAACCCATCGAGCATCCCGTCGCACACGGCAAAAATTGGCGAGTCCTGCACCTGACTATCGCCAGTCCTACAGCATCTACCGCGACAGTCACGACGCTGCCGCGGCTGGTTCTTCTCTTCAGGTACCTACGGTTTTGAAAGACTCCGCCGGATCGATGATCGATACTCGGCCTAGTCGGACCAAGCCGGAAATCACCTGGGTACGGCCCTGCCCGCGTGCCGGGTCGACACCTCACGTCGGGAGGACGGCCCTGTCGCGGGGCGAAATCGGGCCCCAAGGCGGTGGTGGCGTGGTGGTGACGACCTGGTGGCTAGAACTTGTGTGTTGTCCCTGGTCCAACTTTTCCCGTAAGTTAGTAAGGAGAGAAATGTGAACCGTAAATCCCTCAACAAATCCTTTGTCAGGAGTGCCACGCTGCTGTCGGTGACTGTTGGTCTGATTGGACCCATGGCGGTGGGCTACGCGACCGCCGCCATGGCCGATCCGATTTCCAGCCAGGTCGTTCAGGATAGCAATGTGGTGCCCGGCCCGAACGGTGCGGTGACCCCGCTGAATTTGTTCGACGACGGCTCGTGCGACGAGATCTTCTTCGACAAGTGTCGAGGCCCCCAGGGTCCGCAGGGCCCCCAGGGTTACCGGGGTGCTCAGGGTGCGCAGGGTGCGCAGGGTGCGCAGGGCTATCGGGGTCCGCAGGGCTACCGGGGTCCGCAGGGCTATCGGGGTCCGCAGGGCTATCAGGGTGCTCAGGGTGCGCAGGGTGCTCAGGGTGCGCAGGGCTATCGGGGTCCGCAGGGTTACCGGGGTCCGCAGGGTTACCGGGGTCCGCAGGGCTACCGGGGTGCTCAGGGCGCTCAGGGCGCTCAGGGTGCTCAGGGTGCTCAGGGCGCTCAGGGCGCTCAGGGCGCTCAGGGTGCGCAGGGTGCGCAGGGCTATCGGGGTCCGCAGGGTTACCGGGGTCCGCAGGGCTATCAGGGTGCCCAGGGTGCTCAGGGGCCAATCGTTGGGACACGCAGCAGCGTCGTCTCGGCGACCGCTGACAGGACCGCTTCTGTGTCCTGCCCCACGGGAACCTTCGCTCTTGGTGGCGGGGGCGTGTCGTCGAACGGCAGCGCCCTCACCGAGTCGGAGCCCATCGGGGGTTCACCGGCGACCGGCTGGCAGGCCAGCCACAGCGCCAATCAGCCGATCACCGTCTTCGCAATATGCGCTCCGTGAGTTGTAACGCATCGTAACTTCGATTCCGGGTCGCCAGACCCGTGCCGGCGTTGAGTGGCGGTACCCCCGACCTCGTTTCGCGGGGGTACCGCCCGACTGGCTACCGGTCATCGACCCGTCGGCCGGCTGAGCTCAACCAGGTCGCGCAACGCCGCGGTCAACCGTCTCAACGGCAGAAAGAACTGCCGCCGGCAGAAGCCGGACAGCGGTTCCCGCCATCACCGACAGCCCCTCGGACAGGTATCGAATGACGACATCACCAACACCCAGATTCTCCGTCTTCACGCCCAGTCATCGACCGATCTTTCTCGATGAGTGCCTCATGACCCTGCAAGCGCAGACCCGCTCCGACTGGGAGTGGATTGTGCTGCTGAACAGCGGCGCGCGATGGCGCCCGGGATCCCAGGACGACCGGGTCAGAGTGGAGATCGCGGACTCTGTCAGGGGAGTTGGCGCGGCCAAGCGCCGGGCCTGCGAACTGGCACAGGGAGAGATTCTCGTCGAGCTCGACCACGACGACCTGCTGGCGAAGGACTGCCTTGCGGAACTGGCGAAGGCCTTCGACGAAAATCCCGAGGTCGTCTTCGTCTACAGTCATGCCGCTCAGATCACGGAGGACGGCGGCCGTGACGACAGTCGGTTCGACTCGACGCATGGCTGGCGGTACCAGGAGGCGGACGTCGACGGCCGCCAGGTCCTGCAGGCCGTCTCCCTGGCATCGACGCCGCACAACGTCTCGTACATCTGGTATGCGCCCAATCATGTGCGTGCATTCAGAAAAGACGCCTACGAGAAAATTGGCGGATACGACGCGTCGCGGATGGTACTGGACGACCAGGACTTGATGTGCCGCCTTTTCCAGGCCGGCGACTTCCACCTGATTCCCCGCTGCCTGTACCTGCAGCGGGTGCACAGCGAGAACACCCAGTCCAACGTCGAGGTCAACGCGCATATCCAGAGTGAGACCGTCGCCCTGTACGACAATTACATCGAGGAAAATGCGCTCGCCTGGACCAGGCGCCGCGGACTGCTTGCGCTGGACCTCGGCGCGGCGCACTGCCGGCAGCCCGGCTATCTTGGCGTGGACCAGCGCCCGGGAGATGGCGTCGACATGGTAGCGACGCTGCCGGAACCGCTGGATCTTCCCGACAACTCGGTCGGTCTGATCCGAGCCGCGCATTTCCTGGAGCATGTACCGGCTAAGGTGCCTCTGATCAACGAACTGTATCGTCTGCTGGCGCCGGGCGGCATGCTCCTGACTTTGACTCCTAGCTCCGACGGGCGGGGCGCTTACCAGGACCCGACACATCTCGCCTGCTACAATGAGAATTCTTTCTGGTACTACACGGACGATCAGTACCGTGACCTGGTGCCCTCTCTTCAGGCCAAGTTCCAGAGTTCACGACTGGTCACCTACCACCCCACGGAGTGGCATAGCGCGAACAGAATTCCGTACGTGGCGGCCAACCTGATCGCCATCAAGGACGGCACCGAACGATGCGGAGGTCCGCTGTTGTGTGGCGGGGAGGATCCGGCGTTGATCGCCGGGGAGCACCAGCTCGTTTCAGATTGAGCGCGGGCGGCCCAGCCCGGTGCCGGGGGTGGGCTCCCGGGTCGGCATGATCCGGGCGGGGGCGCGGCGGTGTCAGCCGCCGCCCGCCCCAGTCCGGGCTGCTTCGCCCGGGCCGAGGAAGTCCGCGGTCAGCGCGCCCCACCGCGCAAGCTGCGCGCCGGTCTCCGCGACCTGCAGCCGCGCGCTGTCGATCAGCGCGGCGAGCCGTTCGGCGGTGGAGAGTGGATGGCCCGGGTCGCCGGCCCACGCCAGGATCAGCACTGGCACGTCGATGGTGGCCAGCGCCGCCTCGGCGGGCAGGTCGGAGTCGGCGGCGCCGCGCAGGACCGAGGGGAAGAGCTTCTCGCTGACGTCGGGCGCCGGCGGGAAGCTGGGCAGGTCGGCGAAGACGGCGGGCACGGGCGCGCTGGCGGCGAGCTCGGCGAACAGTCGCGGGCCGCGTGTCTCCACGAGGTCGGCGCCCCGGCGGTAGAGGTCGGCCTGGGCCGCCCGCGATGCCCACGCGGTCGGGGGAGCGGTCAGCACGAGCCGGTCGAAGCGGCCCGGAGCGGCCACGGCGGCGTGCAGCAGCGTGCCGGTGCCCATCGACGAACCGATCCCGGCCACCGGCGAAGCCCCTGCGAGCTGGTCGAGCAGCGCGAGCAGGTCCTCGGCGAGCTGCGGCCAGGTGTACTGCGCCGGGACCGGGTCGCCGGTGGACTGCCCGTGGCCCCGGGCGTCGTAGGCCACCAGACGCCGGCCCGCGGCGACGACGGGGGCCCAGTCGAACAGGCCCGACGCCGTCTCCGATGCACGGCTCTGGGTGACGCCGTGGGCATAGACGGCGAGGGGACCCCTGCCGGCATCGGTGTAGGCGAGCTCGGCGCCCCGGATCTGCGCGCGGCTCTCCGTCGCGTCGAAGGGGGCGCTGGGCCCCGCAGTGCTTCCGGTCATGCGGCTATCCTGCCCCGCATCGCGGCGAGATGCCGGTCCGGGCGATGACGGACGGTCGCCGACCGGTCAGGGTCTGCCCTCGGCGCCGACGAGCTGGCCGACGATGTGCTCCGCGATGGCCAGCGACGACGTGGCGGCCGGGGACGGGGCGTTGCGCACCACCGTGACCCGCCCGCTGGAGCGGATCACGAAGTCGTCGACGAGTTCGCCGGAGCGGCGCACGGCCTGCGCCCGCACCCCCGCCGGTGCCCGGGTGAGGTCGCCGGCCTGCACCTCCGGCAGGTAGCGGCGTACCGCGGCGGCGAAGCGTCGCCGGGACAGCGAGCCGGCCATCTCCGCCAGGCCGTTGCGCCAGTGCTCGCGGGCCAGTCGCCGCATCCCCGGCCAGGTCAGCACCCGGGCGAGCTCGCGCGGGTTGACGTCGCGCCACCGGTAGCCCTCCAGAGCGAGCGCGAGGACGGCGTTCGGGCCGACGTGGACGCCGCCGGTCAGGTCGCGGGTCAGGTGCACGCCGAGGAACGGGTAACGCGGGTCGGGCACCGGGTAGACCAGGCCACGCACCCGGTCGCGCAGCTGCGCGCGCAGGTGGTAGTACTCGCCGCGGAACGGGATGATCCGTACGTCGCCCGGGTCGTCGACCATCGCGGCCAGGGCGTCGCTGGACAGTCCGCCGCAGGCGACGAGCCGGTCGACGCGCAGGGTCTGTCCGCCGGCGGTGACGGCGACCCGGTCACCCTCGTCCCGGATGGCGGTGACGGGACTGGACAGCAGCACCCGCCCGCCCCGCGCGGCGAGGTCCGCCGCCAGCGCCCCGCACACCGCCGAATAGTCGATGACCGCCGTGTGCGGGGAGTGCAGTGCGGCGATCCCGGTGATGTGCGGCTCGATCTCGGTCATCCCGGCGCGGTCGAGCCGGACCAGGTCGGGTACCTGATTGCGCCGGGCCCGGTCCTCGATGACCGCGAGCTGGGCGAGCTCGGCGTCGTTCGTGGCCACGACGAGCTTGCCGAGTTCCTGGAAGGCGATGCCGTGCTGCTGGCTGAACTCCCGCAGCAGCGCGCCGCCGCGGATGCACAGCGTCGCCTTGAGGGAGCCTGGCTGGTAGTACAGCCCGGCGTGGATGACGCCGCTGTTGTGCCCGGTCTGGTGGGCCGCGAGCCGCGGCTCCTTCTCGACGACGACGACTTCGGCGCCGGGGTGGCGCAGTGCGAGCTCGCGGGCCACGGCCAGCCCGATGATGCCGCCGCCCACGACCCCGTAC
>NZ_JANEZT010000184.1 GCF_025403405.1 Frankia tisae | reverse complement strand
GGATAGGGCCGTGGCCGGGGGTACATAGAGCGGTGGGAGCACCGCGACCGGCGGGCGTACCGACACGGGGTGGTGGCCATGCAGACGGCCGATGTGGCGATCGTGGGAGCGGGGCTGGCCGGGCTGTCCGCCGCCACACTGCTCGCCGACCAGGGGCTCGACGTGGTGGTCTGGGAGGCGGCCGACGACGTCGGCGGGCGGGTCCGCACCGACGAGGTGGACGGGTTCCGCCTGGATCGCGGCTTCCAGGTGCTGCTGCCGTCCTACCCGGAGATCCGGCGCCAGATCGACCTGCCGGCGCTGCGACCGCAACCGTTCTTTCGTGGGCTGGTGCTGCGCGATGGCATCCGGTCGGTGGTGCTCGGCGATCCGGTCGGCGCCGCGGACGCGCTCGCGGGCCTGGTGCCGGGGCGGGCGCTGCGGGCCGCGGACCTGGCCCGGCTGGCGGCCCTCACGGCGCGTGACCGCCTGGCGGCGCCGTCGACGCTGGTCGCCGGGCCCGAGCGCAGCACCCGCGACGAGCTGCGGGCCCGCGGGTTGTCCGCCCACGCGATCGACGGGGTACTCGCGCCGCTGCTACGCGGCGTCTTCCTGGAGGAGGATCTCGCGACCTCGGCGCGGTTCTTCCATCTCGTCTGGCGCAGCTTCGCCAGCCGGGCGCCGGTGCTGCCGGCCGAGGGAATGGCGGCGCTGCCCCGCCAGCTCGCGGCCCGGCTGCGGCCGGGCACGGTGCGGTTGGGCTGCCCCGCCGACATCGTCACCCGGGGCGGCGTGCGCTCCCGCGGCGGGGAGTCGCTGCGGGCCAGGGCGGTGATCGTCGCCACCGACGGCACCACCGCGGCCCGGCTGGTACCGGGGATCGCCGAGCCGGCCTGGCACGGTGTGACGACCTACTACTTCCGGGCGGACGAACCGCCGCTGCGCCGCGGGGCGCTCGTCGTCGAGGGCGCCGTCGACGCGCGGCGGCCGGCTCGCCCGGGCCGAACCGGGCCAGTGATCAACACGGTGGTCCTCAGCGAGGTGGCTCCCTCGTATGCACCGCCGGGGTCCGCGCTGATCGCCGCGTCGGTACTGGGCGTGCCCGAGGACATGCCGGCCGTCGTGACGCCGCCCGGCCAGTTCGACATGACCGACCCGTTGCGCGCGACCGGGCCGCTCAGCCTGACGGACCCGAACGAAGCGGCCGTGGCGTCGTCCGGGATCGAGCGGGCCGTGCGCGCCCACCTCGGTTCCCTCTACGGCACCGACACCGCCGGTTGGACGCTGCTGGCCAGCTACCCGGTGGCGCGGGCGCTGCCCACCATGACGAGCCCACATGTGCTCCGCCGGCCGGTGCGTACCCCCTCCGGCGTCTACGTGTGCGGCGATCACCGGGACACCAGCTCGATCCAGGGTGCCCTGTACTCCGGGCGACGCGCCGCCGAGGCCGTCGTGGCCGATCTCGGTGGCGCCCGCCCCGATCCGCCGGCGGAGAGCCCCAGCAGACGGCCCGAGGTCGGCTTGGGTAGCACCCGTCCGACGGAGTCCGTGGCCGCCAGGGATGTGGCTGGCTGAGACTTTGGTGTTGTTCAGCCCGAGGTCTACCCGCGAGGGTGATGATGGCGGCCGGCGCCGACGCTACGATCTTTCTGTCTGTAGCACGAAGTTCACCCCGTGGGGTGGTTCACCTGGATGACAGCACGAGTCCCCTCGCCCGCGGCCTGCTGGACGCCGCGCCGGACGCGATCGTCGGCGTCCGCGCGGACGGCCGGATCGCGCTGGTCAACGCACAGGCCGAGCGCCTGTTCGGCTACACCCGGGAGGAACTGCACGGCGAGCCTGTCGAGATCCTGATCCCCGAGTCCGGCCGCCGCCTGCACCCGCATCACCGTGGTTCCTACCTGCGGGACCCGCAGCCGCGGCCGATGGGCGCGGGGATGGCGCTCGCCGGCCGTCGCCGCGACGGCAGCGAGTTCCCAGCGGAGATCTCCCTGTTGGCCATCGAGGGCGAGGGCGAAATCCTCATCACGGCGGCGATTCGGGACGTGACCGACCGGCTGGAGGCGCAGGCGGAACGGGAACGCCTGCGTGCGCAGGCCGAGCGCAAGCAGATCGAGGCCCAGCTCCATCAGTCGCAGCGGCTGGAGAGCCTGGGCCAGCTCGCCGGCGGCGTCGCGCACGACTTCAACAACCTGCTCGGCGTGATCATCAACTACACCGCCTTCGTCAGTGAGGTGGTGGCGACGGCGGCCGAACGCGACGGCGGCCAGTGGGAGGCGGCCCGCCGCGACATCGAGCAGGTCCAGCGGGCCGCCGAACGGGCCACCCGGCTGACCCACCAGTTGCTCGCCTTCGGCCGCCGGGAGGTCGTCCAACCGCGGGTGCTCAACCTCAACGATGTTGTGCGCGACATCGAGGAGATGCTGCGGCGCACCCTCGGTGAACACGTCGAGCTGATCACCCTGCCGGCCGCCGACTCCTGGCCGGTCTTCGCCGACGCCGGTCAGCTCGAACAGGTGCTGGTCAACCTGGCCGTGAACGCGCGTGACGCGATGCCGGCCGGCGGCAAGCTCACGATCGACACGTCGAACATCCTCGTCCATGAGGACATCGCCGGCGAGCGGCCCGGCCTGAAGGCCGGCCGGCATGTCAGCCTGCGCATCAGCGACAGCGGCAGCGGCATGACCGCGGAGACGGTCAGCCGCGCCTTCGAGCCGTTCTTCACCACCAAGCGCAAGGGAGAAGGCTCCGGCCTCGGCCTGGCCACCGTGTACGGCATCATCACCCAGGCCGGCGGCCACACGGAGATCTTCTCCGACGTGGGCCTGGGGACGACGGTGAGCATCCTGCTGCCGGCGGTGGACGGCGTCGCCGTCGACCCCGAACCGATCTCCGACGGGGCCATCCTCACCGGCGGCGAGACGATCCTCGTCGTCGAGGACGAGCGAGCGATGCGCGAGGTCACCCGGCGCCTGTTGGCCCGCAACGGCTACCAGGTCATCACCGCGGCGGACGGGCATCGCGCCGTCGAGCTCGCCGTTCGCCACCCTGCCGAGATTCATCTCCTGCTGACCGACGTCGTCATGCCGCAGGTCCTCGGCCGGACCGTGGCCACACTCGTCCGCCGGCACCGGCCGGGCATCCGGGTGCTGTTCATGTCCGGCTACGCCTACCCGGTGCTGGCGCACAACGGAACCCTCGATCAGGGCCTGGCGCTGCTGGGCAAGCCGTTCTCCGAGCAGGTGCTGCTGGCAAAGGTGCGCGCTGTCCTCGACGGCCCGGTCGCGACCTGATCGGTACCCGGGGGCACAAGGGGTGTCGGGAGTACCGGGTCGGCGTCAGGCGCGTCAGGCGCTGGGGCGGTCGAGGCGGAACGCGGCACTCCAGCCGCCGGTCGAGGCGTCGTGGCGCAGCTCGACGCCGATCAGGTCGGCGACCGGGCGCAACCGTGCGGCCCGCGCCGCGTCCGCTGGCGGCTCGTACGCGCGCGGCCGGACTCGCAGCAGCAGGCTGACCTCGGCCGGCGCGGACCGCACCGCGAGCCAGGCGTGCTCGCCGGTTCCCACCGGATCGCTTGCCTGCAGCAGCAGCTGCGCGGTGGCCAGCACCACCGAGATCTCCGCGTGGGTGGGCGGATGTTCGTCGACCTGGAGGTCGGTGTCCAGGCGGTCGACGAGCAGGCCGGCGATCCGCAGGGTCAGACCCGCCGTCAGCGACTGGCGCGCGTCGTAGCCGAAGCGGAAGACGCCCGGCGGTAGCTGTAACGCGTTCGTCGCGGCGCGCAGATGGTTCTCGACCTCGCCGACGCGGTCGGCGAGGTCGCCGGACAGCCGACGCCGGACGCTGGCCAGGTCGAGCAGGACGGCGGTGAACTCCTGCATCGGGCCGTCGTGCATCCGCTCCGTCAGTGACCGGTGCCCGCGCTCCTGTAGGGCGACCATCAGGTGGAGCAGGTCGAACGACGGAGCGGGCGGGCAGCCCTCCGGTCCCGGCCGGCGGAGGTCGGGGCAGGCTGGGGTCCGCGCCGGAACGGTCTTCGTCGTGCTCGCCGGTTCGTCGCCGTCGGTCTGCGTCGTCACCCTCGGTCGGCCCTGTGTACCCGATCCGCCGGGACGACCGTGCGAACCGCGGCGACCAGTTCGTCGGCGGTGAACGGCTTGGTCACCACCGACAAGCCGGTCGGCACCGGATCCAGCCCCGCGGCGCCGGTCAGAACCAGGCAGCGGGCCGTCACCGCCGGGTCGATCCGGCGCAGCTCGTCGATGAGATCTGCGCCCGAGCGGCCGCCGAGCCGTAGATCGATGAGCAGCACGTCGTGGGCAGCGGCATCCAGGAGCAGCGCCTCCTCGACGGAGCCCGCGGCGCTCACCAGGAACCCCTCCGCGCCCAGGATCCGGCTCAGTAGCGCGCGTAACATCTCGTTGTCGTCGACGACGAGCGCCGTCGGAGCATCCATGTCCCCACCAGTTTCCGCCGCCGCATCCCCTGCCGCACCCCCCGGCCCGGATCTCCTTGGCCGCAACGGTACCGGTAACCGCTCGTGTACCAGAGGCTCCCGTCGACACTCGGCAGCAGTTGGGCCGGCTGGCAGCACCGGAGCGGCGGCCGCGGGCAATATATGACCAGCGTCACCCCTGTGCCGGTCGGTCCTTACGGGCCGCCGGAGGTCAACAGTTCGTCGAGTTCAGCGCGGGTCGGCATCGCGATGCCGGCGCCGGCTCGCTGCACGGCGATGGTGGCGGCAAGGTTCGCGTGGAACAGGGCGGTGGCCGCGGGCAGGCCGGCGGCGATGCCGGCGCCGAACGCCCCGCAGAAGCAGTCGCCGGCCCCGGTCGTGTCGACGACCGGGACGTGCCGCGCGGCGAGGGTGACGACCGTCCCGGCGATCCGCGCGCACACCCCGGCGCCGCCGAGAGTGACGACGATGTTGTCGTTGGGTCCGGCGCCGTCGGCGAGCAGCTCGCGCACCTCGACCAGGGCCCGCGGGCCGGGCAGCGAGCCGACGCCGACAGCGGCCGGGACCAGGCTCGCGAACTCGTGCTCGTTGACCAGGACCACGTCGGCGGCGGCGAGCAGGTCGGCTGCGGTGGGCCGGTGCGGGGCCGCGTTCAGCATCGTGCGGGCGCCGGCGGCTCGGGCCCGGTGAAGCGCCGCGGCGTTCACCGCCGCCGGGATCTCGTTCTGCAGCAGTACCACGTCGCCCGGGCCCAGTCGCAGCGCATCCAGTCCGCTTGCCGAGACGGCGGCGTTGGCGCCCGGCACGACGACGATCACGTTCTCGCCGGCACCGTCGACCATGGTCACGGCCGTGCCGCTCGGCCCGTCGACGACCGCCAGCGGGGCGACGTCGACGGCCTCGCCGCGCAGGAACTCCCGCAGCGCCGAGCCGAAACCGTCGGAGCCCACGGCGCCCACCATGACCGTCTCGGCGCCCAGCCGGCGGGCCGCCACCGCCTGGTTGGCGCCCTTGCCGCCGGGGGACAGCGCCACCGAGCTTCCCATCACCGTCTCGCCCGGCCCGGGGATGCGGTCCACGCGCGTCGTCACGTCCATGTTGGTCGAGCCGACCACCACGACCCGTCCCACCGCGCGCCTCCCGCGACCTGGTCACCGGCGCGCCGCCCGGTGTCGCCGGCGGCCGGGCCTGCCCATCGTGGCAGAGCCGGGCCGCGGCCGGGGGCCGGATGGGAGCAGCCGCGGATCAGCGGGCCGCGGGGAACCTCGCCCGCCGATCCCGTGCGGCCCGCTTCGCCTTGTACATGTCCGCGTCGGCATGGCGAACGACGAGATCGGGATTGCGCGGGCCGGCCCCGCCGCCGACGGTGCGCGAGGACGCCAGCCCCACCGTCGCCCCGATGACGATGGCGTGGCCGGCGGAGAGGATCGGGGCCGCGACGGTCTCACGCACCCGCTGGGCGGTGCGCCGCAGGGCGTCGGCGTCGATGTCGGGCAGCACCATGACGAACTCGTCGCCGCCGAGGCGGAACACCGCGCCGTCCGGTGGCGCCGAGCCGGGCGGCCTCGTCGGCCGGTCGGTGGTCGGCCGGTCGGTGGTCGGCCGGTCGGTGGTCGGCCGGTCGGTGGTTGGCCGGTTCGGGGTTCGGCCGCGCTGCGATCGCAGTACCTCCGTCAGCCGGGCGGCGATGGTGCGTAGTACGTCGTCACCCGTCTGGTGGCCGAAGGTGTCGTTTACCGGCTTGAAGTCGTCGAGGTCGACGAGCAGGATCGTGAAGGGCGCCTGTTGCCGGGCCAGGTGGTCAAGCAGCTCGGTGAGTGCCAACCGGTTCGCCAGCCCCGTGAGTGGGTCGCGAGTCGCCCGTTGCCGCAGCTGTTCCTGCAGCTGGCGCCGCTCCCCGACCTCGTGACAGGTCAGCAGCAGGCCGCCGTCGAGGTAGCCCGGGCCGGAGGCGGGCCGCCAGACACCGACCTCGATGTCGAACCACCGGTACCCGCCGTCGGCCGTGCTCAGCCGGATGTCCAGCAGCGACGCCGGGCTTGCGCGGTGCCGTTCGGCCAGGAAGTCCTGCATCCCGGCCCGGTCCTCGGGATGGACGAGCTCGACCAGCGGCAGCCCGATCCTGGTCTGGACCGGGTACCCCAGCAGGCTCTCGACCGCGGAGCTGATGAACGTCGGGCAACCGGCCCGGTTGAGGTTGATGATGATGTCGTGCGACTCGTGCAGCAGGGTCTGCAGCCGCGTGCCGTCGCGCCGGATCGCCTGGTCCTGCCGCAGGATCGCCCGCGTCAGCCCGGCGACGGTGACGACGACGATCGCGACGAGCAGCAGATCGCTGAGGGCATGGTTGGGCTGCGACCCCGCCGTCCCCCGGTAGTCGAGGCGCAGCACGAGGTACGCCGGCGCGGGGCTGCTGGGGATCTCGGTGGCCACCGAGATGCGAGGGCTGCCGTGGCTGTCGCGCGCCGTGACTCGCTTGCTGTGGCCCGGCCTGATCGTGCGCAGCTCGCCGGGGTCGAGGACGATCCGCCCAACCGTGGTGGCGTCGTTCGATATCGCCGCCCGACCGTGCTCGTCGACGATGCTGATCGTCATCCCGAGGTTCTGGGCCGAGCCGGCGGTCGCCGTCGCGGCGCCTCCCCGGCCGAGGGCGCGGGCGATCTCCGCGCCCGGCGGCCCGTGCAGCGTCCGGCCCAGCACCAGGAACGCGACGCTGCGACCAGCGCGCCGGACGGGCACGATGCTGTAGATCCGGGCCCCGCCGGACTCGTCGAGGACCGGGACGGTCAGGCCGTTGTCGCGGGCGGCGCCCCAGATCGGGCTGTGCGCGGGGAACGGCACCGCCGCCCCCGGGGGCTCGATCGCCCGGGGGCGGCCGTCGGTGCCGACGAGGGCGAGCGGGGTGTCCACTGCCGACATTCTCGGCGTGGCGAGGATGGCCAGCGTCCGGGCGTCGGCCGCCGGGTCCGTCAGCGACCAGGGCAGCCGGGAGACCGGGTCGATCAGACGCCGGGGCTGGCTCAGGTCCGCCGCGAAGCCGGCGAGACGGATGGCGAGGGCATGGCTGTCGGCCATCCGCTGGGCCTCGGCCCGCCGCCGGTTGGTGTTCTCGATCCCCAGAGTGATCATGGTGGTGGTCAGGATCACGGCGCTCAGGGCCAGCAGCGGGACGGCCCGGGAAAGCTGGGCGCGGAGGCTGGCCCGTTGCTGCCGGGACGGCCACCACAGGTCCATCCGGCTCGGCGTCCCGGCCTGCGATGCCGGCGCCGCGCCGTCGGTGATCTCCTCGGGGTTGGTCCCGGGGGGCTGCCCGGCCGGTTCGGCGCAGGCCTGGTCCGCGGCGGCCTGCGGTCCCACCGTCTCGGGAACGACGATCCCGTCCATGGTGCCGTCGGGGAACGCGACCGGGAGCGGCTCGGCGATCGTGAACTCGTCCGCGTCGGCACCGGCCGCGCCGGTTTTCCCCGCCGCGCCGGGCGGGCCCGGCATCGCCACCGCGTACCGCCCCGGCCCGGCCTGCTTGGCCCGGTACATCGCCTGGTCGGCGGCCCGCAGTAGTCGCTCGGGCCGGGCCGGTCCGGCGCCCGCCAGAGCGAGCCCGACACTGGCGTCAACCCGCACCACGTAGCCGTCGACGAGGATCGGTTGGCCCACCGCGCGGATGATCCGGGCGGCGACCGCGCGGGCGGCGGGCTCGTCGGTGCCGCGCAGCAGGATCCCGAACTCGTCGCCGCCGAAGCGACCACCCGCGTCCGCCGCGCCGAGCTCGGACCGGATCCGCGCGCCCACCGTCTGCAGCACCTGGTCGCCGGCTGCGTGCCCGAAGGAGTCGTTCACCTGCTTGAACCGGTCGAGGTCGACGAACAGGACCGCGCTCGTGCCGGCGGGGCGCGGGGATGCGGCGGTGGCGGCGAGCTCCTCCTCGAAGGTCGACCGGTTGAGCAGTCCGGTCAGCACGTCGTGGCCCGCCTGGTAACCGAGCTGGTCGAGCTGGCGCTTGCGTTCGCCGACGGCGTGGCAGGTGATCAGGACCTCGGCGGCGGCGGCCCGCTCCGGCAGCCGGCGGGCAGCGATGTCGAACCAGCGATCGGCGCCGCTGGCCGGAGTGAGCCGGACGTCGAGCAGTGATCCCGTGGTCGGGTTCTCGATCAGGCGCAGCAGCCGGATGGCGTCGTCGGGATGGGCCAGCTCGGTCACCATCCGTCCCAACCAGGGCTCGTCCGGATGGCCCAGCAGGGGAACGATGGCCGGGCTGACGAAGGTGAGCCGGCCGGTCGGGTCGGTGACGAGGACGATGTCGTGCGCCGCCGCGAACAGCGCCCGCAGCCCGGCCTGGCGACGCTGGGCGGCGGCCTCGCGCAGCAGCCCGAGGAAGACGATGCACAACACGCCGGTCAACGCGACCGCCAGCAGGGTCAGGTTGCGCCGGTCGCCACTGGCCCGCAGGTCGGCGTACAGGGAGTTCGTGGGCTGTTGAAAGTAGGTCAGATACCCGGTCGCCGGCTGTGACGCAGTGATGTGGGTCGTCGTCCCGCTGGGACCGGACGACTGCCAGATCCGCGGGGCGTCGCCGCGGGCAAGGGAGCGGCGCAGCTCCGCGGCCGCCAGGATCTGCCGGCCGGGCAGCGCGGGGTTGGTCGAGGCGATCGGGACGCCGTTCGGGTCGATCGTCGACACGCTGCCGCTGCTGGTTCCGAGAACGGTCGCGATGCCGCCCAGGAGCTGAAGGTTGATCTCCTGGGCGGAGACGGACACCAGCGCGGCCCACGGCCGCGGTGACCCGACCGGGACCACGGTGGCGCGGACCGGTGCGTCGCCGAGCGTGAAGACGGGAGACACGGCGCCCGTGCCGGCCCACGCCGATGACAGGGCGGCGCCGAGGTCGCGTGGAACCACGGTGCTGCCCCGCGGGTACGCCGCGGTGACGGTGCCGGCCCGGTCAACCAGGGCCAGTAGCCGGGTGACGTCGCCCGACGGCGTGAGCTGCAGGCCGGTGAGGAGACGCGCGTTGGTGGCGCCGTCGTCTGGCCGGAAGGGGACGCGGTCGACGGCGGCCGACAGCCCCGCGGGGGCGTCGGCGTCGGACTCCCACCGCGCGAGCTGCTCGACGGTCTCGGCCCGGGCCGCCAGCCTCGACGCCTCCTCCCGGTGCAGCAGATCGGCGCCCATGTGAAGAGCCAGGGAGCCGAGCACCAGGATGGCCACCAGGATGGCCAGCGGCGGGAGGAACCGCCGTCGGCGGGCCGGTTCGTGGTGGGCCGGTTCGTGGTGGGCCGGTTCGTGGTGGGCCGGTTCGCGGTGGGCCGCGAGCGCGGCCATGACGCGGCGGGGTGATCGCCGCCCGCCGATCCGGCCACCTCTGATCATCTGCGCGCCCCGCCCGACAACGTTGCCCGGACTCGACGGATCTCACCGTGAGTAAACGTATTCTGATTTCCGGGCGGCGATTCCTCCCGGTTGTGGGTGAGCATACGAGTATCAGCGCCGCGAGTTTCATCGGCCGCCGCGCGCCCGGTAACAGCCGGGCCCGCCCGTGTGCAGCGCACAGCAATGGGTTGGATGTCGGCGCAGGCCGGTACGACGGTCCGGATTCCCCGCCGGCAGAATGATGGATACTCAGGGCTGTTTCGCCAATACTTTGCGTCAATCTCGGCGGCGTGGCTCCTGGTAGCCTCAACTTTGGGTGTTTGAGAGTGACGTAGCGTGTCTATCTGGCGGCGAATTGTTGTCGTGACGCTGCCACCGCTCGCGATCCTCCCGACGAGCCTGAGGTTACTTTCGGTGTTCCTCGAGACTCTCCGTAGTGCCTGGGTGGTCTAGCCCATTCGAGCATCGCGCAGCATGATCAACTGATCACGACGTGCTCCAGGACCTGGCGGTGACCTCTGCAGAGGGGACGGGCCTTGTTCCGCGACGGCCGCCCGTCGGTGGGCCGGTGCCCTGGTCCGTTCGTCGCGGGGAGGACGAGGCCGGGGCGGCCGAGCCGGTCATCCGCGCCCGTTCCCGGCGCGGTTCGGATCCATCGCCCGCCGGTCGTCACAAATGCACAGTCGCGCTCGCGGCGACCGGCCGCGAATTGTCCGGATGGCGGTTATATCCCCGCTGGACGGTTTTTTCCGGATGGCCGGCGGGCGCCGCAAACCAATATGTTGCTCTCGTTTTCACGCCGACCGATCGGGCTGACACAGCCCATCCGGGCAGGCGTGGCCGGGCCGGACAGGTGGGGTCGGCAGGGACCGGGTAGACCCGCTGCCAGAGGGCACGCCGGGCGCCGGGTCTGCCACCGTCGCAAGTCGCACGTTTCGTCGAGAGGAGTGGCGATGAGTTCGTCGATCGAGGCGCAGCGGCCCACTGTGGCTCCGCGGTCGTCTCCCGCCCGGACGCATGAGGTGACGAATCAGCCGCCGCCCCTGGTCGGCCACGACGCGTCCGCGGATCCGGCGCTGCTGGCGGCGCTGGTCCGGGAAGGCGCCGGCTGGCACCTGGACGCCCTGCGCCGCCTGGGACGGCTGGCCGGCACCGAACAGGCCCGGCGCTGGGCGGAGGAGGCCGACCGGTTCCCGCCCGAACTGCGCACACATGATCGTTACGGCAATCGTGTCGATGAGGTCGACTTCCACCCGTCCTGGCACGCGCTGCTCGAGGTGGCGGTGCGGGAGGGGCTGACCGGGGCACCGTGGGCGGACCCCCGCCCCGGCGCGCATGTCGCGCGGGCGGCGAACATCCTCGTCTGGGGCACTGTCGAGCAGGGGCACCTGTGCCCCGTGTCGATGACCTACGCCGCGGTCCCGGCGCTGCGGGCCGCCCCCGATCTCGCGGCCAGGTACGAACCGTTGCTCACCAGCCGGGTCTACGACCCGGGGCTGCGCCCGCCGGCAGGCAAGGCCGGGCTGCTCGCCGGCATGGGCATGACCGAGAAGCAGGGCGGCTCGGACGTTCGGGCGAACACGACGACGGCGACGCCGGCCGCGGATGGCACCTATCGGCTACGGGGCCACAAGTGGTTCACAAGTGCGCCGATGAACGACGTCTTTCTGGTCCTGGCGCAGGCACCTGGCGGGCTGTCCTGTTTCTGGGTGCCGCGGGTGCTCCCGGACGGCAGCCGGAACACATTCCGCATTCAGCGCCTGAAGGACAAGCTCGGCAACCGCAGCAATGCCAGCAGCGAACCCGAGTTCGACGACACCGTGGCCTGGCTGGTCGGCGCGGAGGGGCGTGGGGTTCGCGTCATCATCGAGATGGTGGCGATGACCCGGCTCGACGCCGGCCTCGGGTCCGCGGCCGGGATGCGGGCCGCGGTCATGGCGGCCGCGCATCACATACGCCACCGGCGGGCCTTCGGAACCTGGCTGATCGACGCCCCGCTGATGCGCAATGTGGTGGCCGATCTGGCCCTGGAATCCGAGGCGGCGACCACCATGGTGCTGCGGGTCGCGGGAGCCGTCGACCGGGCCGCTCGCGGCGACCGTGGTGAGCAGGCGTTCAAACGCCTGGCGACAGCCGTGGCGAAGTACTGGATATGCAAGCGGGCACCGGGCGTGGCCGCCGAGGCCCTCGAATGCCTCGGCGGAAACGGCTATGTGGAGGAGTCGGGCATGCCCCGGCTCTACCGGGAGGCGCCCCTCAACGGGATCTGGGAGGGCGCGGGCAACGTCAATGCGCTCGACGTGCTGCGGGCACTCGACCGTGAACCGGACGGCCTCGACGCACTGTCCGTGCAGATCGAGGCGGCTCGCGGCGCGGACGCCCGGCTCGATCGGGCCTGGGATCGGCTGCGCGCGGAATTGCCGCGGGCGGCGGCCGATCCGTTCGTCGCGCGTCGCGTCGTCGAACGGTTGGCGCTTGTTATGCAGGGTTCGCTACTGGTCCAGTATGCCCCGCCCGCGGTTGCGGACGCCTTCTGCGCGAGCCGGGTCGCCGGTGACGGGGGTCTCGCTTTCGGAACGTTGCCGCCCGGGGTTGATACCGCAGGTATCCTCGACCGGATTGCTTCGGTAGATAGTGTTACCGATTCAATCGGTGATACCCGTCACGAGCGAGATGATGGCAGAATCTCTTTGTAATTCCCTTGCGACGAATAGCGATGGATCGCCCCTAGCCTGGTAGGCGACTGCGCCCGGGGGGTTTCCATGATGTACTTCTGCCTGGCGGTCGCCGGGCTGATTGTGTTTGCAGGAGTTCTCGGCCTGGTCCGCGGACGGGCCGAGTGGGCATGGATCCCCGATCGCCGCCGAGCGGGGATCGTCACCGGCGCCGGATCGGTGGCTCTTGTCGCGTTCGGGCTACTCGCGACCCAGGGTATCGGGACTGGTGATGGCGGTGATCACGATCCAGCCACGAACGGCTTCTTCCTGGTCCCGCCCAGGTCCGGCTCGTCCTCGCCCACAGCTGGGCGCGACGGGCAGCCGGGCACCCAGGCGCCGGATGCGACGAAGGACGACAAGGCATATGCCCAGCCCACCGACGATGTGACGGACAGCCGCGTGCCGGCCGGCCCGAACTACCCGCGGGACACCCCATCCAGCCGGGGGCGCACCGCGACGCCAGGCCGGGTGGCGGGCGTGCCTCCCGCGCCCGCCGGGTCCAATCACGCGGGCAGCCCGGCCACCCCGCCGCGAGGTGCGACCCGCCAGCCCGGGAAGACAGGGCCGCCGGCCGCCTCGCCCCCACGCAGCGGGGGCACGGGGATCCACACCACCACCCCGCCGCGCGGTGGTGGGTCAGGCACCGCACCCTCGATTCCCTCCGCAGGCAGCCAGCCTCCAGCCGGCAACGGAAACACCGGCGGCTCCGGTGGTGGCGGCGGTGGCGGGTCCGGGTCCGGCGGCTCCGGTGGTGGCGGGTCCGGTG
>NZ_JANEZT010000183.1 GCF_025403405.1 Frankia tisae | reverse complement strand
GTACCCCGTCAAGAAACCCGGCCAGCACGGCGCCCGCCACGACACCCCAGCCGCCATCAGGCCCGCCAACCCCCTGAAACCCCAGGTCACAGCTTGATCCAACTAGCGGAAGCGGCATTGCGACCAGGCCCGCACGACCTGCATGCCGCACCTTCGAGGCCATGGGCATTTCCTGACGTTACGACCTGACGTTACGAATTGCCTTTTCCAGGCACCGGCGTCGACGCGCTATCACGGGCCTTCCCCGAAGGCGTGACGTCGCTGTGCCGTCGGTGTGCCGCGGTCGTGCCGCCCAGCTGCCCTGCTGTCGCCTGCACGGCTTTCGCCCGCCGTCCGCGAACGCTGGCTATATGGTGATTTCGTGTTCCCTGCGGGGCCTCCCATGATCTTGGTTTTCCGCATTTTCCCTGCTAGGCACAAGGGGAGTCAGTGGACGGTTCTTCGCCTCGCATCCCGGCCGGCCTTCGCGACGAGGGCGTCCGGGTCGTCGTCATCGGTGGCGGCTCCGGTGGTGCGGGGGATCGGTCGCTCGACCGCGTCGCCGCGGTGGTCGAGCGGAGCGTCGCGGCGCTCGCCGGCGAGTTCACCCACCGATGTGGCCTGCCGACCAGCGCCTTGACCACCCTGGTCGGGCCGGCGGACCTGGCGGATGCCTGCCGCGTGACGGCGCGAGTCGCCGAGCAGGCGCGCACCGCCATCCTCGTCTACCTGATCGGTGCGGTGGGTCCGGTCGGTGGCGTCGGCGGGCAGGACGCGGCGCCCACGGGCTCCTCGCCGGCCGGTATCGGGCCGCTGGCGTCCCTGCTCACGGTCCTGACGAAGGCGGGCGTTCCCCGCTGTCTGCTGGTGGTCGACACGTTCGAGCGGCAGCAGACAGCAGGTCCGGTCGGCGGCTCGGGCCCGGGCGGTGGGGACATCGGCCACGGTCGGGTCGAGATGCTGGTGTCCCGGGCCGCCAGCGCGGACCGGTTCGCCGCGGGCGCCCTGGCCCCGCTGACCACCGAACTCGGTCACCTTCTCGCCAACGGCGATCCGGCCAGCGCCGGTTACCTGACGCTCGGCGGGATCAACCGGCGGCTGGGCGAAACCCTGGTGGGACGCGGCCAGGTGAGGGTCAACCTGGTACCTGCGGCCTGGTCGGACGCCTTCCCCGTGGCCCGCAACGCGGCGCACACCCCGCCGCTGCTCCTCCAGCAGGCGCCGGCGACGCGGATCCTCTCGGGTGACGAGCTCCCGTCGTCCGTGCGACCACGAGTCGTCCCGACCGTCGCCCCGGGCGTCCCGGTTGCCCCAGGCGTCCCGAACAGCACGGCGGTCCCCGGCGACACGCGGGTCCTGGGCGGGCCGAGCGGGCCGGTCGGGTTCGGGGCCGATCTGGTGGACACCGAGCAGATCTGCCCGTATCCGGGGCTCGCCTCGTTCGACGCCTCCTCCCAGCAGTGGTTCCACGGGCGGGAACGAACCACGGCCGACCTGGTGAACCGGCTCTCGACCCGGCTCGGGGGCGCCGGACCGCTGATGCTGGTCGCCGCATCCGGGGCGGGGAAGTCCTCGCTGCTGCGCGCCGGGCTGCTCACCGCGTTGGAACGAGGTGGCCTGCCCGGGTCAGCCTCCTGGCCGCAGGTCCTCGTCACGCCGACGGATCGGCCGATCCACGAGCTCGCCCGCCGGACCGCGCAGGCACTGGGCTTTCCACCGGCGACGAGCGTGCTGCTCGAGGGGGCCGTGGCGGACCCCTACCGGCTCACCGGGATGCTCGCCGAGCTGCTGGAACAGTCCGCGGGCGGACGGGCCAATGGCCGCCGGCTGGTGATCGCCGTGGACCAGTTCGAGGAGACCTTCACGCTCTGCGCCGACGACGCGGAGCGGGACGCGTTCATCCGCGGCCTGTGCGCGGTGGCCCGCGGGTCGGGGCAGGGGGCGCCGCCGGCGGTCGTGGTGCTGGCCGTCCGCGCGGATTTCTTCGCGTCCTGTGCCGCCCATCCGGATCTGGTCGACGCGTTGCAGTCCGGGCAGTTCGTGGTCGGTCCGATGACCTCGGCGGAGGTCCGGGAGGCGATCATCCTGCCGGCGCGCAAGGCCGGGCAGCGGCTCGAACCCGGACTCGTCGAGGTGATGCTGCGTGACCTGGGGGCCGGCGCGGGCGGAACCGAGGTCGTCGCCGATCCCGGCTCCCTGCCGCTGCTCGCCCACGCGCTGCGGGCGACGTGGCTCGCACGCGAGGACCAAACCCTCACCATCGCCGGCTACCAGCGGGTCGGCGGGCTGACCGGCGCGATTGCCCAGACCGCCGAGGCGATGTACGCGGCGCTGGACGCGGACGGCCAGCGGCTCGTCTGGCCGCTGCTGATGCGGATGGTGCGGGTCGGTGAGAGCGGGGACGACACCCGCCGTCGGGTGTCCCGACGGGAACTGCTCGCCCAGATCAGCGACCCGGCCGCGGCGGCCGTGCTCGACGCGCTGGTGCGCACGCGCCTCGTCGAGGTGGACGCCGACACCGCGCAGATCGCGCATGAGGCACTGCTGCGCTCGTGGCCGCGGCTGCGGGAGTGGATCGATCTCGACCGGGCGGGTGCGCTGGCCTGGCAGCAGCTCACCGAGGCGTCGGAGGTCTGGGAGCGCAGCGGCCGTGACCCGTCCTACCTGATCTCCGGTACCCGCCTGGCCGCGGCCCGGGACTGGGTCGACAACGGCGACCGCCGCGCGGGTCTCGGCGCCTCCGCCCGGGACTTCTACGACGCGAGCCGCAGCCGGGAGCACGACGAGCAGCGCTCCACCGTGCGCCGCACCCGCCGGCTGCACGTCCTCGTCGCCGGGCTGACGGTGCTCGCGCTGCTCGCGATCGGCTCGACCGGCTACGCCTACGACCAGCGGTCGTCCGCCAACCGGTCCCGCGACCGGGCCCTGTCCCAGTCGATCGCGGCCCGGGCCGACAAGTTGCGTCCCCTCGATCCGAGCCTGGCCGCCCAGCTGAGCCTGGTGGCCCACAACGTGGCCGACACCCCGGAGGCGCGCACGGCCGTGCTGGCCTCCGCGACGGTGACCCGCCACATCGGCGCCCACTCGCTCCCGATCGGCGCGGTGGCCTACAGCCACGACGGGAAGCTGATCGCCACCGGGAGTGACGACCATTCCGTGGCCCTGTGGGACGGCGCCGACAAGAACCGGCCGGGCCCACTCGGCCGGCTGCCGGATGCGGCCCACGGCGGGCACGCCTTCGCCGTGAAGTCGGTGGCCTTCAGCCCGACCTCGCCGGTGCTGGCCACCGGAGGGTCGGACGGCCAGGTCAAACTGTGGGACGTGAGCCGGCCGGCCGCCTCCCGGCTGCTGGCCACGCTGCCCCGGGCGGATGACCCCCGAGAGGTGTACGCCCTCGCGTTCAGCCCGGACGGAGCGGAGCTGGCCACCGGCGGCTACGGGACGACCGTGGCGCTGTGGGACGTCACCCACCCGGCGTCGCCGGTGCGGACCGGGGAGCTGGCCGGGGACACGGTCGTGGTGCGGGCGGTGGCATTCACCCCGGACGGCCGGCACGCGGTCACCGCGGCGGCGGACGGGCGCGCCGTGATCTGGGACGTGACCAGCCCGTCGTCGCCGCGGCAGCTCGCCCCGCTCGTCGACCCGAACGTCCCGTCGGGGGCGGACTCGGAGATTCTCGCCCTCGCGGTCAGCCCGGACGGCCGCAGCGTGGTGACGGGATCGGACGTGGGCGTCATCAGCCACTTCGACATCTCCCGGCCGGACGCGCCCGTACCGACGCAGACGGACGTCCGGACCGGCGCCACCGTGACCGGGCTCGCCTACCTCGACCGGACCAACGTCATCGCCACCACGGACAGCCAGGCGGCCTACATCGTGGACCCGGCCCGGTCGACGTCGGTGCTGACGTCGATCACCGTCGGCTGGAACACCTGGGCTGTCGCGGTCAGCCCCACCGACGCGACCATCGCGATCGGGGCCGAGGACGGTGTGCTGCGCCAGACCCGGTGGGCCGGAGTGATCGCCAGTCCCACCGGATCCCTGAGGGCCGGCGGCACCTTCTTCCACAGCCGAGTGCTGGCGACCGGCGACGACGCGGGCGAGCTCGCGTTGTGGCGGATCGACGGCGAACACAAGGTGACGGAACTGTCCGCCGTCCAGGCGCACGACGGGAACTACAGCGGACTGTACTGGCTCGCGGTCCGTCCGGACGATCGCGTGCTGGCGTCTTCGGGTGAAGGCGGCGTCAAGTTCTGGGACGTCTCCGATCCCAGCCACCCGCGGCAGGTGGGCAGCATCGTCAAGCCCGACCACGTGGCGCACGTCATCGAGTTCAGCCCGGACGGGCGGCTGCTCGCCGTGGGCAGCGGCAACGACATCGCCGTGTGGGACGTCTCGGATCCGGCGCACCCGGTTCTCCTGGCCCACAACAACACTGGGCACCGCCCCAGCTCCGACACGCAGCGCATCGCCTTCTCTCCCGACGGCGCGCTGATGGCCAGTGTCGGCACCGACCGACAGGTCGTTCTCTGGGATCTGCGTCAGCGGGGCCGGCTCACCAGCGTCGGCCGCCTCCGCGGGTTCGCCGGTGAGATCCAGGACGTCGGCTTCGCGCCGCGGGGCCGTACCCTCGCCGCCGGCGGTGACAGCCGGGTGGTGTATCTCTACGACGTGACCGACCCGGCCCGGCCCGCCGAGATCGGGCGGCTCGCCCCGCACAACGGTGTGATCCTCAAGCTTCGCTTCAGCCCCGACGGCCGCACGCTGGCCACCGGCGGGGCGGAGATCCGGCTCTGGGACGTCAGCACCCTGCGTGCGCCGAAGCCGCGGGGAGACTTCCTCACCGAATCCCCCACGTCGGATCTGCTGTTCACGCCGGACGGTTCGGATCTGGTCCCTATCCTGAACGAACCGGCGATCAGCCTGCTCAGGCTCGACGTCAGTGCCCAGGCGGCCAGGATCTGCGCCGCGGCCGGGGACCCGATCACCCGGGAGGAGTGGAAACGCTACCTGCCCGACCTGACCTACCGGCCGCCATGCCGATGAGTGGAGCCCGTCGATGAGTGGGAGCCCGCGGTGACGCTGGACTTCTCCCGGATCGAGGCCGCGCTGCCCGACTACGAGATCCAGGGCATCATCGGGCACGGCGGGTTCGGTCTCGTGCTGGCCGGCCAGCACCGCTACCTCGACGAACGACAGGTCGCGATCAAGATGCTGGTCGGCGAGTCGGACAACGCGGAGGGCCAGAGCCGCTTCCGGGCCGAGGCGCGGCTGCTGGAGCGGCTCGCCCATCCGCACATCGTCCGGATCTACGACTACACCGAGCAGAACGACCTGCGCCTGCTGGTGATGGAGCGTCTCGGCGACACGCTGCGCGCGCGGGCCCGGGCCGGCATGACCGTGGATCTGGTCGTCGCGGTCGGCCTCGCGGCCGCGGCGGCACTCGAACGTGCCCACACCGAATCCGTCTTCCATCGCGATATCAAGCCCGACAACATGTTGTTCGCCGGGAACGGGCAGCTGAAGGTCACCGACTTCGGCATCGCCAAGATCCTCGAGATGTCGGCGGCCACCGCGGCCACGATGATCGGCACGCCTCGGTACATGGCGCCGGAGCAGATCACCCAGACCGGGCTCGGCCCCGGCTCGGACCTGTACGCGCTCGGTGTCGTCCTGTTCGAACTGCTCACCGGCACCACCCCGTTCCCCCGGGAGCCGGGGTCGGTCGAGATGGCCGAACAGCGCTCGCACGCCGAGCCGCCGCCGCTGCCGTCCGCGCCGCCCGGCATCGCCGCCGCCGTCCGTCACGTACTGGCGGCGGACATCCGCGAGCGCCCACCGTCCGCCCGGGCCTTCGCGGTGGAGCTCGCCCGCGCGGCGGCCGACGCCTGGGGGCCCGGCTGGCTTGATCGCTGCCCGATGCCGGTCCACCTCAGCCAGGAGGTCCGCGACGCCGCCCACACGGGAACCCCCGCGGTGGCGCGCGGCGCCCAGGGATCCGGCGCACCCGCGGAGGGCTGGGCCGACGAGCCGACGACGATCCACGTGCCCTGGATGACGCCCGACCGCTTCGACCAGGCGGTATCCGCCCCTCCATCACCGTCACCATCACCGGCGCCGGGCGAATCCCCTGCCGCGACGCCGGGCGGCGCCATGCCGCCACCGCCGGATGGGCGCACGCCGCAGCCGGGCCGGATCACCCCCCGCCGGGCGTTGTTCGGCCGGGGCCGCACCCGGCGGGCGGCGGCCGAACCCGGCCGTCCGCTGACGGTGGCCCATCCCTTCGACCTGGCCCTGGCCGCCGACGGGTCACTGTTCGTCTCCCAGCCGCTGCACCACCAGGTCAGCCGGATTCCCCGGCCGGGCGCGGTGGCCGTGCACGCCGGAAACGGGCGCGCGGGCTTCGCGGGCGACGGCGGCCCGGCGGCGAGCGCCGAGCTGAACTCCCCCTACGGCATCGCGGTCGATCCGCGCGGCACGCTGTACATCGCCGACCATTTCAACAACCGGGTCCGGCGGATCGGCCCGGACGGCGTCGTGACCACCTGGGCCGGGTCGGGCCTGGCCGGCCCGCCGCTGGCGCCGGGCGTGCGGGTCGCGGCGGCGCGCCTGGCGTTGAACCGGCCCCGTTCCCTCGCCGTCGATGGCGGTGGCGTGCTGTACGTCGCGAGCACCGACAACCACCAGATCATCCGGGTGGACCCGGACGGCGTCGCCGAGCTCGTCGCCGGCTGCGGCGAGTCCGGCTTCTCCGGTGACGGCGACGCGGCGGTGCGGGCCCGGCTGTCCGGCCCGTACGACGTCGCGTGCGCGCCGGGCGGGATCGTCATCGCCGACACCAACAACGAACGGATCCGGCTCGTCGACACGGCGGGGCAGATGTCGACCCTCGCCGGTACGGCCCCCGGCGGCCTCGGTGGACCGTCGGCATTCGGCGACCGGTCGGAACTGGGGATGGGACCGGGGTTCGGGGCCGCCAGGGCGAACCAGAACGACATCGGCCGGCCGTCGGCCGTGGAGGTCGGCCCGCGTGGGCCGGTCGTCGCCGACCCGTACCGGCACCGGGTCCTCGAGATCACCTGGGACGGGGTGGTGCGCGTGCTCGTCGGCGGGGGCCGGTCCGCCGCCTCGGTCGACGGCACGCCGGCGGTGACAGCCGGCATCGACGGTCCGCGCGGCCTCGCGATCGGCGCGGACGGCACGGTCTACATCGCCGAGACCGGCCGGCACCGGATCCGGACGGTGACGCCGGCCGGCATGCTGAATACCCTGACCGGCTGACCGGAACACCGCTGCATCACGGCCGGCTGTCGACCGGCGAGGTCGCTACTCTGCTGCAGGCCGTCGAGCCGGAGGCCCACCGTCAGCTCACGCGGATGGTCGAACGCGGCCTGGTTCGCAGTGCGCGGTGGTGGACCGGCCGGCAGATCAGCTGCCTGGCGGCGTCATCGTCGCCGACGGGACGTCGAAGTAGCCGATGATGTCGGCCCCGCGGATGGCCAGGTCGCGGTCGGTGAACCCGTCGAGCCGTTCGGCGTCGCGGGCCAGCACCGTCGCCCCGCCCTTGTCGACCAGCATCACGTAGATCCGGGCCGTGATCCCGGGATAGCCGGGGTAGCCCATGATGCCGCGCGGCCCGCGAAAGCAGAGCTGGTCGGAGACCGTGAGCACGTCCCCGGGGTAGTAGCGGCCGTTGCCCGGGTTGTGCCGGGGCGTCGAGTCGGTCGTGCCGGGATCGGCCCAACTGGCGCCGACGAGTTCCTTGCCGGCCGGCACCGGCGCCGACAACCGGCCGCCCACCTCCAACGACGGGTTCCATGAGGCGTAATAGGTGTAGGAGGCCTGGGAGACTCGGACGCCGTACTGGTCGGAGCCTCGCTGGTTGACAACGGTCGCCGTCGTCTTGAGCGGCAGGTTGTAGCAGCCGTGCGGGCCAGCCGCGGTGCGCGGGGCCGGCGTGGCGGTCGGGGCGGTGCCGCCGCCGAACAGCAGCGCGCCCAAGCCGATGCCGGCGCCGAGGCCCACCCCGAGCAGGCCGATCGCCGCGCCGATCAGCGCCCGGGTCGGTCGCCCCAGCCGCCCCTCACCGGGCCACCCCTCACCGGGCCACCCCGGGACGGGCTCGGCCGGATCGGTGGGTGACGGGTCTGCGACGACCGTCGCCGGCGTCTCGTCCGGGCTCCGGCCGGCCCCGCGTTCGGGTGCGGTCCCCGTTTCGGCTCCGGGCGGCCCGGCTTCGGGCTCCGGTCCCAGCCCGGCCGTGCGCTGCAGCCGGTGCCAGGCGGCCAACCAGGCCGTGCGTCGGGCCGGGTCGAAGGCCTCGACGATCCGGGTCACCGAGTTGTTCGGTGAGCCGACGGCGCCGGTTACGCAGGTCGTTGATGGTGGTCTTGGACAGGCCGGTCCGTGACTCGACCGACCGGTCGTTGGACCGCCCCCACAGGCCGGTGATCGCCTCGTGCAGATCCTGGTAGCTGGAGACCCCGTCCGGGCCCTCCGGCGATGTTTCCCCCGTGTGCGACATCGCTTCCGTTCCTCGATGAGCTGCGGCCTTCCCGCAGGGTTGTCCGTCCGCTCAGTTACGTCGGCGATCCTTCCCGTTCCGGCCGTTCCGGCCGTCCTGGAAGGACAGGACGGGACAACCGGTACTCATCATGCCGATGAACCGTGGCTCCGGGCGCCGCCGTCCTGGTTACGGTCTCGCTTGGCCCGGCTGACCGGGGGGTGGCCGGGCCACACAACATCAAGGGCGCGGAGGGCGGCCGCATGAGCGATCTGGACGACGTCGAGTTCGACGACCCGCTGGGCGCGGCCGAGGTGAACCGGGCCTGCGGCTACCTGCGGGACGGGCTGGGCGAGGCCGAGGTGCGGCAACGGCTGTGGGATGGGCTCCCGGTACCGGCTGCGGTTGATGCCTTGGACCTGGATCTTGCGTCGGTCGAGCGCGACGAGCTGCTGCGGGTCACCGGCGAGTACGGGCAGGAGCCGACCGCCCGGCCGGGTCTGGACCCGGCCGGGTCCGCGGCCGGCCAACTCGCTGCGGCCACGGCCCGGATCCGGTGGTGGGCGGGCCGCAGCGCCGATCCGTTGCTGGACCGGGAGACGGTCCGGGCGGCGCGGACCGTTCTGCGCAGCTACGAACGGCTGGCCCACGGCGCAGGCCGGCCGGGGCCCGATGGTGAGGTGGTGGTCGGGTGAATACCCGTCGAGTGCTGTCACCGTGGCACGAGCTGCGGGACCTGCGGAGCCGGGCCGACGGCCTGGTGGCCGACCTGACTGCGGCCCGGGCCGAGTCGCAAGCCGGTGCCGCCGCCTACGCGGAGCTGGCCGCCGACCGCGACCGCCTGGCAGACCAGCTGGCCGCGATCGGCGACGCCGGGCCGCCGGTCGTCGTCCACGACCTGATTGCCGTGGCCGACAACCTGGTCGACCTGACCGATGACGAGGCGATCGTCGACCCCGCGGCCGCGGCCGCGTTCGCCCGCTGGATCACCCAGCGGGTCGGCACCATGATCAGCCACTGCGAGGTGACCTGGGCCGCCGACGAGGGACCGTTCGATCCGGCCCGGCACGAGGCCGTCGCGTCCCGGCCGGCACCGGACGCCGGGCAGGAGGGCCGCATCGCCGAGACCGTTCGACCCGGCTACCTGTGGCGCGACCAGATCGTCCGTCCCCAGCAGGTGGTCGTCTACGCCGCACCTGAGGGGGCCGCACCTGAGGGGAACGAGCCCGCGTGACCGACAATGATGTCGACCAGCTCCGAAACCGGGCGCTGGCCTTGGGTGCGGGTAGGGCCGGGGCAGGGGCCCGTCCCAGGGACATCTCCTGAGAACCGCGTGACGCGCTCAGCCGGGTGATTGTGGCCGACACGGCGCAGGCGCTGTCGTGCTCGCAGGGCACGGTCAGGAGCCAGGCTGCCCGGGCGATCGACCGGCTGCGGGAGCGGCTGGCCGCGCTATCAGCTGAGCGGAGTCTTCGATAACGTCCCCGATGGTTGGCAGATCCAGAACGTCGACAGATACTCCCTGGTCATCGCGCCGGTCGGTGCGACGGACAAGGACCCGAACTCCTACCTGGGCAAGATCCACCTCGGTAACCGGCCGCCGACACACGCCCCGGCCACGCAGGGCCTGCTGCTGCCCGCGGGCAGAGACTCCTACCTCATCTTCCAGATCCCCGGCCAGCTGCGCTGGGACGCAGCCACGGTGGCCGACTTCGCTGCCGGCGTCCACATGACCGCGGGCGGCGACGGTCACAGTAGGTGACGACCCCCGTCGACGTTGAGCGTCTGGCCGGTGATGAAGGCGGCGTCGTCCGAGGCAAGGAAGAAGATCGGTCCGACCAGGTCCTCGGGAGTTTCGTCGCGGTGGAGCGCACGCGCACTGCGTTGCTCCGCCAGCAGGGCCTCGGGAAGCACCGCGGCGGCCGCCGGGGTGACGGTGAGTCCCGGGGTGATCAGATTGACCGTGATGCCGTAGCCGCCGAGTTCGCGGGCCAGGACATGGGTCAGGCCCATGACGCCCCCCTTGGAGGCCACATAGTGGGACTGCATGGGGGTGCCGCTGAAGACCGAGCCGGACCCGATGTTCACGATGCGACCGTGGCCGCTCGCCTTCATGAGGGGGACGAAGGACCGGATCATGAGAAAGGTGCCGGTGAGGTTGACGTCGATGACCTGACGCCACTCATCGGTGCTCATCTCCTCGAAGGCGGTCTGCGGAAAATGGCCGGCATTGTTGATCAGAACGTCGACCGTGCCGAGGCTCTGCTGCACGACCTGGGCCAGCGCGGCGACGCTCTGCTCGTTGGAGATGTCCGCGGGAACGGTGTGCAGCGACGGGTGCTGCCCGCCGGGCGCGTCGGCGTCCCACCGGGCGCGCCACGTGTCGAGCGCCTCCGGCGAGAGGTCGGAGGCGACGACGGTGTCGCCGTGAGCCAGAAACCGGTTGACGATCTCGGAACCGATGCCGCCGGCGGCGCCGGTGACCACGACGGTGCGTGCTGCGCTCATGACTGTTCCTCTCGCGCCGGATCGAGTAAGTATCAGTTAACTTATCAGATGGCTGATACTTGTCCAGGCCGCTAACGTGGCCACGCAAGCGCGGGCGCGGCGGCGGAAACGGGGCAGGAGCACGGTGGCGGAGAACTTCGAGGAGCGATTGCCGTACCTGATGCGGCGGGTGAGCACAGCGCTCGCCCAGCAGGTCGACCGCGCGCTGCGGGAGTTCTCGCTCACCCACACCCAGCTCGGCGCGCTCGCCCAGCTCGGCCTCGTGGACCCCGGGGCACTGTCCGGAGCCACTCTGGGCCAGCGCAACGGGGTCACCGCGCAGTCGATGTCGACGGCGATCGCCGGACTGCTCGAGCGAGGACTCGTCGACCGCGAGCCGCACCCCACCCACGGGCGGATCCTTCAGGTGCGGATCACGCCGGCGGGCGCCGAGCTGCTCACCCGTGCCCAGGCGGCGACCAGGAAAGCCGAGGACCGCACCCTGGCCTTCCTCGACGCCGAGCAGCAGCGCCAGCTCCGAAACGTGCTACGCACGATGATGCAGGCCCTCGACCTGTACCTGTACTTCCCCGACGCCGACGAGGACCGTCCCTAGACCCGGTCTCGTTACTCGCGCCCCCGATGCCCGGCGGCGGTGAGAAAGTCGCCGTGACAGACCGCGGGAGTGTCAGGTGCCGAGGCCGTCGAGGACCTCGGCGGTGGGGAGGGCGGCGAGCGCCGCTCCGGGCAGCCACAGTTTGGACCGGCGCAGGCCGGAGCCGACGACGACGCGAGGATGCTCGGCGACCGCGCGGTCGATCAGCAGCGGCCAGTCGGCGGGCAGCCCGACCGGGGTGATACCGCCGTACTCCATCCCGGTGCGGGAGACGGCCGTGTCCATCGGCGCGAACGACACCTTGCGGGCGGCGAGCCGGCGCCGGACCAGCCCGTTCACGTCCGCCCGGGTCGTCGCGAGGACCACACACGCCGCAAGCGTCGTCTCGGCGCCACGCCTGGCCGCGACGATCACGCAGTTCGCCGAGTCTGCCGGGGCGACCCCGTAGCGCTCGCAGAACGCGGCGGTGTCGGCGAGCTCGGGGTCGATCTCCGCGACCTCGACCTGCTCGACGGGCGGCGCGGACCCCGCGGCCGGCCAGGATTCCAGGGCCGCCGCCGTCGCCGCCGCGAGCAGGTCCGGTCGGCGCAGGGCTGGCACCGGCCGAAGTATCTCGGTCATGGAACGAGATTATGGTCCTGCCCTCCGCTGTCCGTTCGCTCATCTCCGCTCATGCAATCTCCGCGCCCACGCGCCTGCGCATTCACGTGGTGCTCAGGAGGCGTCGTCGTAGCCTTCGCGGACGGCGAAGCGGGTCAGCTCCACCCGGTTGCGAAGCTGGAGCTTGCCCAGCACGTTGTGCACGTGGTTCTGCACGGTGCGGTGGGAGACGCCGAGGCGCCGCGCCGCGTCCCGGGCTGACAGGCCCTTCGCGACCAGGCGCAGCACCTCGATCTCCCGCGCCGTGAGCCGCGGGGTCGACGGCGTCGCGGCCGCGTCGCGCGCCGCCCGCGACATCTCCCCCAGGACGAGCGCGGCGAGCCCCGCGCTGAAGACGGCGACCCCGGCGGCCGTGCGGCGCACGGCGTCAACGAGCTCCTCGGGCCGCGCTGACTTGACGACGTATCCCGACGCCCCGGCCCGAACCGCCGCGAGGACGTCGGCCTGCTCGCCGGAGGCCGAGACGATCAGGACCGCGCCGGTGAAGCCTCCGACCGTCGCAGCCGGGCCGAGCAGGGCCTGGATCACCTCGACGCCCGAGCCGTCGGGGAGCGTCAGATCGAGGACGACGAGGTCGGGCCGGGTCGCCGCGACCACCCGCAGCGCCTGCGCCACCGAGCCGGCCGTGCCGACCACCATGAACCCCGCCTGGTCCAGATCCCGGCTCAATGCCTCCCGCCACAGGGGATGGTCGTCGACGACCACCACCCGCGCAGGCGCGGGCCCCTGGGCCGCCGAGCCGTCCGCGGCCGGTCCGCGGACCTCGGGCCGGCCGCCCCGCGGCCGGTCAGCGTGGGACACGCAGCTCGACCTCCGTCCCCGCCCCGGGTCGGCTCGTCACGGTCACCGTGCCGCCCAGCTCCCGGATCCGCCCGCGCACCGAGACCGCGAGCCCCAGCCGCCCCTCGGTGGCGGCCCGCTCCATCCGCCCGGCCGCCATCCCCACTCCATCATCACGGATGGTGACGATCGCCCGGTCGCCGTCGTCCTCCACGAGCACCCAGGCCGACGCCCCGGGGCCGGCGTGGCGGGCCACATTGTCCACCGT
>NZ_JANEZT010000182.1 GCF_025403405.1 Frankia tisae | reverse complement strand
GGTGGAGGCGGTGGAGGCGGTGGAGGCGGCATCCAGGGAGGCCACCGTCGGCCCGACCCCACCGGCGACCGGCGCGGTCCGCGGGGTACTGACGCTGGTCATGGTGCCTCGGCGGCGCCCGTCACCGCCGGCTCCCGCTCCGGGCCGCCGGACTCGGGAGCGGTCATGCCGCCGCCGTGCCCGCGAGGTCCGCCGGCCGGGCCCCGAGCCGTTCGGGGCGCCGCGGCGCACCGAGCAGCTCGTCGAACAGGGCCTGGTAACGCTCGGCCGACTCGGCCCAGGACGACGAGTCGAGGTAGCGCCGACCGCAGCGCGCCGGCAGCTCACGCAGCGCCGAGAGCAGCGCGGGAACGTCGCCCGGCGGAACGAGGGCGGCGCCGTCGTAGCGGGCGGCGGTCTCGGTGAGACCGCCGACGTCGGTGACGACGACCGGCAGCCCCGCCGCCATCGTGACGTGCAGGGGACCGGACGCCGACGAGCGGCGGTAGGGCAGCACCACGGCGTCCGCGCTCGCGAAGTAGGAGTTCACCTCCACGTCGTTGACGTACCGGTTGACGAAGGCGATCCGGTTGCGGTGACGGGACTCCTCGATCATCCGCGCCGGCAGGGTGTGGCCCTCCCAGGTCTCCCCGACCACCGTCAGCCGGAAACGGCCCGCCTCGGCATCGGTCAGCAGCTCGAAGGCGGCCAGGAGATCCTCGAGCCCCTTGTAGGGGCGAATCGTTCCGAAGAAGAGCAGATTGGTGATCTGGTCGTGTCGCCGCGGTCCCGGCACGCCCGCGCTTCCCGCATGTTGGGCGTAGGGACCGTGCGGGATCACCGCGATCGGGCGGTCGTGCAGCCCGAACCTTTCCCGGACGACGGCGGCATCATGCTCGGAATGGACGACCACGCCGTCCGTGCGGCGGAGAAGCCGCGGAAAAACCCGGTTTACATAAGCCGCGGCACCGGGCCGGATGGCCTCGCCCGTGTCCTGCGTCTCATGGAACTCGACGACGACTCGGGCGCCGCACAGCCGGGCGGCGGCGATGAGCGCAAGGTAGCTGTGCAGAACGGTTCCGGTCCACCACTGAAGTACGATCACGTCGGGCCGTTCACGAACGACGAATCGCAGCGCTCGCGGCATCGTCAAACCCCAGAACCAGTCAACCCCGTTGAATAGCGGCACCGCCTCGGGATACTGCTGGGTAACTATCGAGGTATCGCCGGCCCGCGCCCGCCCCGGATAGAACCGGGCCGGCAGGAGACGGCGCATCAGAACGGCGGAGGTGAGCAGATCCCCGCGGCGGGCGAACGCCTGGGTCAGCTGGTGGGTGTAGTAGCTGATCCCCGAGGCGAATTCCCAGCCGGAGCCGACCACGCACACGCGGCGGTGGGCGGCGGAATGGCTGGCGGCGAGATTCCCGGCGGCCGGCCGGCCAACCCGGGCGGCGCCGTGGCGGGCCCGCCACGGCGACCGCGGGGCGCCGCCGCGCGACCGGCGGGACTCGGCCAGGATGGTGCGCAGCACCCGCAACCCGTCGGAGAAGGCGTTGAGGTTGCTGGCGCCGAACAGCCGCTGATGCTCGAAACTCGGTACCTCCGCCACCCGCAGGCCCGCGCGCGAAACCCGCATGTTGATCAGGGTCTCGACCTCGAAGCCGTCTCCCCACCTGGTGGTCTGCGCACGCTCGCCCGGATCCAGGCCGAGGAAGGGCAGACGGTGGCGCCAGAAGGCGTTGTAGCCGTAGCAGAGGTCCGAGTAGTCGCTGCCGATCAGGGTGTTGACCAGCCGGTTCAGTGCCGCGTTGCCCGTCCGGCGGAAGCGGGTGATGTCGCTGCTGCCGCCACCGGCCCGGAACCGGGATCCCTTGGCGTAGTCCGCCCCCGCGGTCAGCGCGGCCACGAAGGCGTCGATCTCGCCCGGATCGGCCGAGCCGTCGGCGTCCAACATGACCAGGACGTCGCCGGAGGCGACGGCGAAGCCACACGCGAGCGCATTACCCTTACCGCGCCGCGTCTGATGGACGATGACGACGTCCGGGCGCAACGCGCGCGCGACCTCGATCGTATCGTCGGTCGAACGACCGTCCACAACAATGATCTCGGCCTCGGCGGGAAGCCGGGCAAATACGTGCGCGATATTACGCGCCTCGTTCAACGTCGGGATGATGATGCTGATCGACGGCATGTCGTCGGCACTGCTCAATGTTTCCCCCCGGGGTACGTTCAAAGAAGACCGCAATCACCTGCCACAACGCCGATGCGTCGGTGCGCAAGAAAGAAGGCAGCCATCGCCGGAAAATGGGGCAGAATTTTGCGACCGGGCGCCATCCCGCCGATCGTGCCGACCCTCCGCTGACCGCCTACGAGAAGTAGCGGCAGATCCGTTTAGGTCCGCCAGCGACGCTAGCATGTTGGTTCGCGGGCCGTCGACCTGCGCTATGGCGCGACAAGCCGCGACGACATCATTCTCGGCCGAATAATCGAGTGATCGGATGGAGTCGGTACTCCCGCTACGCGGGCCGCGCCGGGCCGATCGACGAACGTCGTTCCAGGGGCGAACCTGTTGTGCTCATGGGATTTCGGCCGCCGGCACCGCGCGTTTCCCTCCGAACATCGATCACCGGGGCCGCCCATCAGTTGTCGCCCAGCGACGCAGGTTCACGGCGGGCCGTCGTTTTGTGTGACGCGTCACCGCCACGGATCGGCGACGTATTTGCGCCCTAATTCTATTTGGTGTCGATTGCCCCGGCACCCCGGCACCCCGGCACCCCGCTGGCCGTGCGTCTTCCCCTGGACACCAGAGCCGACACCGCAACGCGGGTCAGCTTAACTTGATCTTGATGTCGGCCACCGACCACCAGTGGTCGCTCACGGCAACGGTGAGTTGCACCCGGACGTAGCGGGCGATGGCCGAGGGAAAGGCGACCGTGGTGCGGGGACCGTCGCCGCCGCCGGTCGCGACGGTCCGCCAGGTGGTCCCGTCGAGGGAGACGCGCACCGCGTAGCCACGTGGCTGGTCGCCGGCGCTGGGGCCGGTGTCGAGATCGACGCCGCTGACCGGCGTCGGGGTGCGCAGGTCTGCCTGTAGCCACATGCCCGGCTCCTGGGGATAGCCGCTGGTCCAGCGGGTGCCGGGCAGGCCGTCGGCGGCCAGGGCGGGCGCGGTGTCGGTGCAGCAGGCGCTCACCGCGACCGTCGACGCCGACATGCGAGGCCCGAGCCCGGGCACGGCGGCGGAGTCGGAGGCGGCGAGCAGGCGGCGCACGACCGGCTTGACAGCGGCGTACCAGGCGTCGCCGAGCGCGTTGTAGCCGACCTGGTCGGGATGCAACCCGTCGACGTAGTGGTCGGGGCCGACCACGGAGGCCAGGTCCACGACGGAGACGCGCGCGCCGGCGGCCCGGCTGGCGGCGACGACACCGGGGACCGCCGCGTTGAACTCCGCCCAGGTGGCGTCGTGGCCGTTGTGCATCGGGGCGAGGGTCGACACCAGCACGGTGACGCCGGGGCGGGCCGCCAGGACGGTGCGCAGCAGCTCACCGAGCCTGGCGGCGGCCTGCTCGGCGGTGGCCCCCTCGTTGATGTCGTTGGTGCCGGCCATGAGCAGGACGACATCGGGCTGGGCTGCGCCGACCCAGCTGGCCGCCTGGCGTTGCAGCGCGTCGAGGCGCCAGCCGGGATGGCCTTCCTCCCGCTGGTCGCCCAGGTCGGGGGGGCCGCCGCGCTGGGAGCCGACGAACACGACCGGCTCACCGTCGTTCTGCACCAGCCGGTGCCACAGCTGGGTGCGCCAGCCTCCGCTGGTGACGAACCCGTCGACGAGCGAGTCCCCCAGTGGCATCACCCGGATGCGGTTCTGCGTCCCACCGATCTCGCCGCCGCCACCGCCAGCACCGCTGGCACTGGCGGCACCGCCAGCACTGGCGGCGAGCCGCGGGCCCGGCCAGGAGAACGAGGCCATGGCCCCGGCCGGGACCTTCGCGGTGAACGACACCCGACCGTCGTCGACGGTGACCGCTGCCTCGGCCGTCCCCGGGTTGTAGGCGACCAGCGCGCGCGAGCCGTTCGGATTCACGAAGGCGACGTTTGCCAACCCGCCGGGTCCAGGCGAGGCCGTGTCCACCCGGACGGCACCCGGCCTGGTGATCCTGGCCAGCTGGCCGAGCGCGTAGTACTCGGGGCTGTACTGCACGTTCCCGGTGCGGCGGTCGATCGTGACCAGGCCACGGCAGCTCGGGCAGCCGCCTAGCTTGGGCCCGCCGGTCTCGTCCAGCGCCACGTTCCAGTAGCTGACCGTGGCAGCACCATTACGCGTCGCGCCGATCACCATGTTCTGCGCGCTCCAGCGCAGGCTGTCGCCGAATCCCTTCGACCAGGACCCGCTGGAGCATTCGGTGACGTATTGGGCGAGGTTCGGCGCCTGGCCGCGTAGCACCGCCTGGGCGGAGGGGTCCCCGCCGTAGCAGTGCGAGGCGACCCCGGCGATCCACGGCGCCGCCGCGGGATCGCTGAGGACCTGCAGGGCGTAGGAGCCCAGATCCCAGTTCTGATCGGAGATCGCTATCCGGGTGTTCAGCCCGGCCGCGCGCAGCGCCGGGCCGAGCGTGGCGATCACCGCCGCCTCCTGCTGGGCCGTCATCGGCATGCCGGGATGGTTCGCGAGCGGCGCCAGCGGTTCGTTCAGCGGCGAGATCAGGCTGATCGGCACACCGGCGTCGGCGTAGGCACGGGCGTAGGCGGTCAGGTAGGCGGCGAAGGCGGCGATGTACTCGGGCCGCAGCGGGCCGCCGGCGGCCCCGGCCAGCGTGCCGCCGGTGCGCATCCAGGCCGGTGCGGTCCAGGGAGTCGCCATCACCCGCAGGTCCGGGTTGAGTGCGCGGGCCTGCCGCAGCAGGGGCAGCAGGTGCTGCTCGTCGGAGGCGACGCTGAACCGCCGCAGTTGCGGGTCGCGCTGGCCCGCGCCGACGTCGTCGTAGGTGACGGCGGCGCGGGAGAAGTCGCTGGCGCCGATCGGCTGGCGCAGGAAGCTCAGCCCGGCGCCCGCGTCGGGGTCGAACAGGGAGCGCATCAGCCTGCCGCGCTCGCGCGACGACAGTGTCGTGTCGATCAGGTAGGCGGAGGAGTCGGTCAGCGAGGCACCGATTCCCTCCATGACCTGGGACCGCCGGTCCGTGTCGACCCGCAGGACGCCGTCGGCCGCGGCCCGACCGGTCGACGGGGCCAGCCGCACGTCCGGCTGACGGTCCAGGTGGCGCACGCCGTCCGCGGTGGTCAGCCACACCGAGGCATGCGGGTGCGCGTCCGGCCCCACCACGCCGAGCACGATGGACACGGCGACGACGGCGGACAGCAGCCCGATCACGGCAACCGCAAACGGGCGGGACCGCGGCCGGGACGCGGCCACGATCGCGCCGAGCTGCGGGGTTCGCTGCAGGGTCGGTTCGGCCATGGTGGGCGTCCGTCAGCCCTCGTGCCGGGGACCGTAGTAGGAACGCAGCCGGCCGTCCGGCTGGAACAGCGCCTTCAGCTCGCCGGAGGGCCTTTCGAGGATGACGTAGCTGAACCAGCCGAACGGCACGGAGACGGCCACCAGCAGCAGCGCCACCCAGGGGAACGCCGTCGCATGGTGGCTCAGCAGGTGGTGGGTGTCGAGGTAGAGCAGGATCGGTTCGTGCCACAGGTAGACGCTGTAGCTGATGGTGCCGGCGAACATCAGGGGGCGCGCCGCGAGGATCCGTCGCCACCAGGCGCGCGGAGGGGCGAACAGCGAGCTGCCGAGCAGCAGCGAGAACGCGATCATGGACAGCATGGTGAACTCGGTCGAGGTCCGGGCGTCCTCGGCCCGGATGGCGCACCCGTAGACGAGAATGGCCAGCGCCACGAGCCGGACGGGGATGAGCCAGACCGCCCGCAGGGCCTGGCTGCCCCACCGGGCGTGGCCGATGGCGAGGAACATCCCCATGCCGAACATCTCCGCCTTGGCCAGGGGGTTGAACCAGATCGCCCACCGATCCGACGGCTGGTGGGCGACGTCGAGCGCCCACCAGTGGTACACCAGCGAGCTGATCAGCATCACGGTGGGCGGCGTCGCGATGACCAGCGCCCGGACCGCCGGGCGGGACCGGGCGGGATCCCAGCGCCGCAGGGCCAGCAGGATGAGCGCGACGGTGGCGTAGAAGAAGATCTCCACCGAGAGGGACCAGGCCGGGCCGATGGTGTAGAAGATGCGGCGGCTGTCGAAGACCTGGGTGAAGGTGAGGTGCTCCACCAGGTCGCGCCAGTCGCCGGGCAGGTCGGGGTTGCGGTAGGTCCAGACCAGCAGGGTCGCGAACCAGTACAGCGGCAGGATGCGCACGGCGCGGCGCAGCAGGAAGACCCGCGGGCTTCCCACCCGCCGCCCGGCGAGGACCTGGCGTGCCGCCGGGGCGTAGAGCAGGAAGCCCGACAGCAGGAGGAACAGGCTGACGAGGCCGTCGAGGTTGAGCATCACATGGCCCAGCGGCGTCCCGGCGTACGCGTAGCCGTCGGGGGTCGAGCCGGCCGCGTCCCCGCCAGCGCCCTCGCGGCAGAACTGGTAAGCGTGGAAGACCACGACCCCCAGAGCGGCGATTCCCCGATATCCCTCAAGGTCGTCCATGCGCGCCAGCGCCCCCGACGCGGGCGTGGACGACGCGGGCGAGGTGGACGCTGTTGACGACGTGAACGCTGTGGGCAGGCCGGTCACGCTGATTCCCGCTGGTAGGCCGGGCTGGGCACGGGCACCTGGCGCGGGGTGACCCGCCACTGGCGCTCCCCTCCTATCTCCTTGATCTGGGCCACTCGGGCCAGGGCGTTCTTGTACTCGGTGTAGAAGAGACCGGCGAACAGGGCGTAGACCAGGAACCATCGCCGGCGTCGGCGCACGTCCGGGTGGGCGAGCAGGTAGGCGAAGAGGCTTTGCGCCACGCCGACTCCCGTCGTGACCAGGGTGAGGAACAGGAAGAACGGCATGGCCCAGTGCACGCCCCGCCCGGGAACCGGGTGCAGCAGCAGATACCCCAGCAGCGGGAAGATCTGGATGGAGATCCACGGGTAGAGCTCGCGCCAGCCGAGCAGGAAGGCGGCCCCGGCCTTCTGCCGGCGGTTCAGGGCGGGGGAGGCCAGCGCCGCGCCGAAGTACTTCCGCGAGACCTGGAACCAGCCCTGCGCCCAGCGCAGCCGTTGGCGGGTCAGTGCCCGCAGCGTGGTCGGCGCCAGCTCGAAGGACAGCAGCGCCGGATCGGAGGCGATGCGAACACCGGCGAGGATGGAGCGCACCGAGGAATCTATGTCTTCGGTGAGCATGCGGGGTCGCATCCGGACGCGGCGCAGAATGTCGGTCCGCCAGTAGCCGTTGGAACCACCGAAAATGCCGAAGCCGTGCAGTTTCGCCCGCCCCGGGTGGCCGACCGCGTACATGGATTCGAATTCCACCGCGACCATGCGCGACAACCAGCTCGCACCGCCGTTACGGATAATGCAGTGGCCCTGCACGATGTCGTAGGAGCCGGACAGCCACCGCCACGCCCGCGTCAACGAGTCCGCCGCCGGATGGTGGTCGGCGTCGAAAACGCCGGTGAAGTAGCCGGTGGCGATTCCGAGGGCGGCGTTGACGTTCTGGGCCTTCGAGGTGCTGCCGGACACCCTGAGCACCACCAGCCGGGAATGATCGCGCGCCATTTCCTGCAGCACGGGCTCGACCGGCAGCGAATGGGGGGTGTTGTAGGCGAGGATCACCTGGAGGGGCCCGGCGTAGTTGATGCGCAGGAACGCCTCGAGGGTGTCGATGATCGTCGCCGACTCGTTCGGCAGGTACGCGGCGATGATGACCGTGGCCGGCGGCGGATCTCCCGGTGGGAGCGCCGGAGGCCGGATCGGGTCGAGCGCGAGCAGACCTTCGACGTAGATCGACCCGGCGGTCCCGACCAGCGCAAGCACGATGAAGGCGTAGACGGGGCCGAGGACGTCGACCCCGAACTGGGCCGTGAGCGTGTAGTAGAGGTAGGGCAGGCCGAGCGCGAGGACGAAGCTGAGCAGGGCCTGCGCGGCGGTCGACCCGATGACGCGCCCGGCCGCCCGCCAGGCCGCCGCCACCGCCCGTGCACGTGCGGACCGCCCCGCGGGCGCCGCACCCTGACGACCCGGCGCCGCACCCTGACGGCCCGCCCCACCCTGGCGACCCGTCGCACCGGCATCGGCGGACGGTTCTCCCTGGGCGCTGGCCCCCTCCCCCGGCGGCTCCCAGGTGCAGGGCTCCAGATCGAGCCGGCTGGCCGCGGTCACGGCGGCGGCCCTGGCCCGGCCGATCAGCACGGCCGGATCCGTCCGGCTCACGCCGACCAGGCCGACGGCGGGGGTGATGCGCAGATGCTCCTCGGCGTCCCCGGCTCTCACCGTGAAGGACCGGCTCGCCAGCGCGGCGTTGAGCTGTTCGAGCTGCTTGCGGACCCGGGCGGCCGGCGCCGCCGGCAGGACCCACAGCAGCTCGCCGTTGCTGCGCAGAGCCGGCTGCTTGGCCAGGCCCAGTTCCGCAACGGTGACGTCGCGGACCCGGCTGACCAGCTCCCAGGTTGCCTGCGCCCCGAGGCGCTCGCGCACCCGTCCCAGCTCGCTGACCCGCAGACAGACCAGCACCCCCTCCCGTCCGACCAGGCGCAGCCGCCGACCGCCGCCCTGCTGGATGGCAACATCGTCAAAGATGTCCTCGTCCTCGAGGGCGAGATGGGCCAGCCCCCGCCGGTTGCGTTCGACCCGGCGCTGGATGCTGGCGACGAGGCGGCGGGCGACCGCGTCAAGCTCATGCGTCGGCACCCGTGGTGCCTGCGGTCGGTCGGCCGGCGAGAGCAGGGGGGTGTCGGCACGACGCGCGGCCGGGATGAGCCCGGCGACCAGCTCCTGATTGATGACGATCTCGTTGGTGACGGTCGGATCGTCCTCGTCCGGCTGCGCGACGCGCACCGCCAGGCCGTGATCCTGGAGCAGGTCGGCGAGGTACTCCGACTCGTCGCGGTGCCGTAAGGAGACGCGAATCCACAGGCCGGCCGGTGCCGCGCCGGCGACGTCCGGCGGGTGGACGGCTCGGACGCGGTGACGGCCGACGGCACCGCCGTCCTCAGCGTCCACAACTAACCCACGGTCGAATCGCCAACGTCCGCCATTCAGTGGCTGGTATCGCTGGTATCGCTGCACGAGAATTATAAAAAAAGGCAGACATATCTTCCCCCGATATGACCTCTGCACGGTTCCCTCAGGAATCCTCAGGCTGTCGCCGACTCGGCGCCCACGACAGGGCCGCGCCGCGTTACCCGGGAGCGGATCGCGCCCATCGGCGGGGGCGGTACCGCGTCCCTCTGTTTTCGACCCTACGGCACCGGAACACCGCCACATACGCCCCGCAATACCAACGACGCCCATCTGTGACCCACATCACAACAACACCTGGAATCCTGTAAAGGAAATTCTCCGCCCGCCTGACGCACTCGCATTGAAGACATCTCATAACGTCCATGATTATTGGACCGGAACGGTCGCGGATCGACATAACTGGCCCGCCGGCCGTACCCGAGGCCACGGCGAGAGCCACGTTCGCCTACTTCAATCACGACCAGAACATCCTCACCAGCTGGTTCAGCATCGAGTACACAATGTGGTTCGACCGGCTGCTCCCCGGGCTCGGCCGGCAGGAAGCGTCGATCCCGCTCGGCGAGACGCCCGCCTGCTCGCGCAGGTCGCCGTCCTCGGTGGGGCGTGCGCGTTCTCGGTGGTCGCTCCGGTCGCCGGGCAGGCCTTCGGCGAGCGGGCCAGTTCGCCATCACTCCCGACCGCGACTTCGCCGAGCGCCTCGGCGACCCGAAGGACCACGGCGTGCGGTATCTCGTGACCCGCGCGGTCAGCGCGTCGAGCCGGTCGACGCCGTCGCCGTCGCAGACGCCCATCCGCGCATCGAGACCGACCCGGCCTATCGGCCCGTCCGCGTCGAGCCGAATCCCGATGATTTTCTCCCTACGGCGAGATGGATGCCCGCGCGCGCAACGGTGGACAGCAGGGCGGTGCAATGTCCCACCCCATGTGTCGTCCGTCACTACATCCCATCCACTTGTCAAACCGCGGAGTCGGACATTCTCGAACCATTCCCATTCTTTGGGACACTTCGCCAGCGGCGGCGGATCGACGCTCAACCGGTGGCGCGGGCCCGCCAACCTGTCACTAAATCTAATTGTGACGCCCATTCGACATCCAGTTACCATCGACCGAGCAACTTTACGGTCCGCACATTCCCCCAAGCCGCTTGACACTCCCGGCTGTCGGGGTTCTACTTGTGCACATGGGGGAGAGACTTGCATGCAGTTCTTTGGGGGGAACCGGCGTGGTGCGCAGCCACCCAGAGGAGGGCGACTCTCCGGTTAAGTGTCAGCCGTAAGGAGCTGGCACGGCAGGGGCACAGCCCGACCAGGTTCATCTTTCGCCACACCGCCAGGCATCGGGTTAGCCGACCAGTTCACCTTCACGCCGCGCCAGACCACCGTCGCGCGAGCTTTCCGTGCGGACCGGCATGTCCAGCTGTACATCGCAGTATTCTTTCTGCTTCAGCGAATGCGATGACGCCCGCATAACGGTCCGACGGCAGCAGTCACCAGTCCGCCCGGCACCATCGCCGCTGGCTCCACCAGTGCGAGGTAGAACTCTGTCGACCATCCGATTCGGTGCCTGCCGCGGCGTTCCATGCCCGGGTATGGAACGCCTATTTATTGCCTGTCCACAACATGCGCCCGCCGCCCTGGCAAGCCTTCGATCGTGGCGCAGCTGCCACAATGTAACTACCGCAGCGCAGGGGGAACCGCGATGCCGCAACCAGATGCCGCCGGATCACTGGAATCGAACGGTCCGGACCTCGAGAACCTGCGAGTGCGCCACCCTGCGCCCCGCGTCCACCTAAGCCCTTCCGGCCCACGCGTCTCCGTCATCATTCCGGCCATGAACGAGGCCAGGAACCTGCCGTGGCTGGCCCGCCGCATGCCCGCGGGTCTGCACGAAATCGTCCTGGTCGACGGTCGCTCCGTCGACGACACCGTCGCGGTCGCCCGCTCCCTGTGGCCGGGCTTACGGGTGCTGACCCAGACCCGCCGCGGCAAGGGCAACGCTCTGGCCTGCGGGTTCCACGCCGCCACCGGCGATCTCATCGTCATGATCGACGCCGACGGTTCGATGGATCCTGGCGAAATACCATACTTCGTGGCCGCTCTGGAGGCCGGAGCCGACTACGTCAAGGGCAGCAGGTTCGTCGCCGGGGCCGGCTCCACCGACATCACCCGCCTGCGGGCCACCGGAAACCGCGCCCTCAACCTGCTGACGAACTGGTCGCACGGCAGCCGGTACACCGACCTCTGCTATGGATACAACGCCTTCTGGCGCAGAATCCTGCCGGTACTCGGCCTCGACGACGGGCAGGCCGCCGACTCCGCCGACTCCGCCGAGAGTAACCGCAAGCGCTGGGGCGACGGATTTGAGATTGAAACCCTGATCAACATCCGCGCCCATGTCGCGAGGCTGCGCATCGCGGAGATCGCCTCCTTCGAATCGTCCCGGCTGCACGGGCGCAGCAACCTCAATGCCACCTCCGACGGCCTGCGCGTCCTGCGGACGATCGCCGTCGAGTACCGGGCGGCGCGTCGTCGCGGCTCGGCATCCCGGGCCAACCGCGGCCGAGCCGCCACCACGACTGCCGCGCCGGCGGCCGTAGCGGCGACTTTCGCGGCGCCCAGCACGCCGCTCCCGGTCCCGGTGCCGATTCCCGTCCAGCCGTCAACCGACGCGGTACCGGTTCGGCGGCCCGAGGGCGAGCGGTCGCTGTCGAACTCCACCGCGCAGGCCGGAGGATCGCCGGCCTGATGAGACAGCGGACGGTGACGCCCGGACCGACGGCTCACGGGCGGGCACGGTGCAGCGGGGATGACGATCCCGCGCCGGCAGCGGCCGGCGCGGGGACGGGACGCGGGCAGTGAGGCTACCCGCCATGGGCGTTGATCGGCGGCTACGGCTTCCCGCCCTTGGCCGGGTTGCGTCCATCAGCGCCAGTCTGATCGCCACCCAGGCCGTGACGAGCCTGCTCGGATTCGTCTACTGGACCCTGGCCACGCGCGAGTTCAGCATCGGCGCCGTCGGCCTCGCCGGTGCCGCGGTCTCGCTGATGATGCTGCTGGGCACCCTGGGCATGCTGGGCCTCGGCACCCTGCTCATCGCCGAGTTGCCGAGTGTCGGCCCGGCCCACCGCCAGCTGCTCCTGCGCACGACCCTCGCCATCACCGCCGCCGCCAGCACCTTGCTGGCGCTGGTGGTCGCGGGGGGGGTCCACCTCATCCCGGCCCACAACCTGCGCCCGATCAGCTCGTCCCCGTGGACGACGCTGGGTTTCGTCGCCGGTGTCGCGCTGACGGGCGTGACGCTCGTGCTCGACCAGGCCGTGCTGGCCCTCGGCAACGGCCGCCTCCAGCTCGAACGCAACGTGGTCGCCAGCACGGTGAAGATCGGCGCGCTCCTCGCGCTCGCGCACACGGGCCACGGCGGCGGTATGGCGATCTTCCTGTCGTGGACGATCGGCAACGTCGCCTCGCTGCCGCTGATCGCCTGGCGCGGAGCACGCGACGCAGGCCGAACGCGCGGGCCTGCCATCGACCTCACCCTGCTGCGGGGGCTGGGCCGGCGGGCCGCCAGCCACCACGTGCTCAACCTGGTGCTGATGGCCCCCATGCAGCTCCTGTCCGTGATCGTCACGATCACGATCTCGGCCGAGCACAACGGCTACTTCTCCATCGTCCAGCAGGTCTCCGGGTTCGTGTTCGTGCTGCCGTACAGCATCACCATCGCCCTGTTCGCGGCCGCGGCCGGTGATCAGGAGACGGTGATCCGGCGGATGCGCATGACGATCCCGATCGGCCTGGCCGCGAGCCTCGCGGCCGACGCGGTGCTCCTGCCGGCCGGCGGTCTGGTCCTGGCCGTGTTCGGCCACTCGTATGCGACCGCCGGCGTCACCACCCTGCGGATCGTCGTGCTTGCCGGCCTGCCGTTCGTCATCAAGGACCACTACGTGGCGCTTCGCCGGGTGCAGGGGCGTACCGGTCGGGCGGCGATCATCTGTTCCGTCGGCGCGGTCGTCGAGCTCGCCGCGGCCGCCACCGGTGCCCAGCTGGGGGGGACGGCCGGGTTGAGCGCGGCCTGGGTCGGCGCTCTGCTCATCGAGGCCGCCCTGCTCGTCCGGCCGCTGTGGGCCGCGCACAAGGCCCTGCCGCCCCTGTC
>NZ_JANEZT010000181.1 GCF_025403405.1 Frankia tisae | reverse complement strand
CCGCAGCCGTCCCGGCCGCCACCCCGGCCGGGACGGCTGCGGGTCTCATTCCCACCTTGCCGGGACGGGTGCTGCTCCTCGGACGGATCACGCCGCACCTGCAGCAGCTGAGCGTCGCCGACCTCGCCGCGAAGTACCCGCAGCACACCCAGACGGTGACCTTCCAGAGCGGGGCGGGCCCGCAGACCCACACCTACACCGGCCCCACGCTCTACGACGTCCTGCAGGCGGCCAAGCCGACGTTCCGCAGCGACGTGAAGAACGACGCGCTGCGCTACGCCGCGGTCATCCACGCGAGCGACGGCTACGAGTCGGTCCTCTCGTGGGGCGAGATCGACCCCGGCTTCGCCGGCACCGAGGCGCTGCTCGCCGTCACCCAGGACGGCGTGTCGCTGGCGAAGGAGGGCCCCCGCCTGACCGCCCCCGGCGACACCAAGGGCGGCCGGTACGTTTCCGGCGTCACCGCGGTGACGCTGGTCCGCGCCGGGCTGTAGATCGCGGGCGCCGGGTGAGTCGGGGCGCTCAGGCCGGCCCGACGAGCCCGGCGACGATGCCGGCGGACAGCACGACCAGCGGCAGGCCGCCGCCGGGATGGGCCGACCCGCCGACGAGGAACAGGCCCGGCACCCGGGCGGCGTTCGGTGGGCGCAGGAACGCCGCCCGGGCTCCGTTCGACGACCCGCCGTAGATCGACCCGCCCACCGAGCCCGTGCGCCGCGCCAGGTCCGCCGGGGTGATCGTCTCGTACCACCGCAGCCGGGATCGCACGTCGAACCCGCGGGCGGCGAGGACGTCCAGGAGGTGCCGGGCGTAGCCGTCGGCCAGGCCCGGCTGGTCCCAGTCCAGCCCGCGCACGTCGGGCCGCCCCGCCGCCGGGGCGTGTGGTGCGGCGTTGACGAGGACGAACCATGCCTCGGAGTCCGGCGGCGCGCAGGCCGGGCCCGTCGGGACGGCGAGGTAGACCGCCGGGTCCTCGGCGAGGCGCCCGGCGAACACCGCATCGAACTCGCCGTCGTAGTCCGCGGGGAAGGTGACCGTGTGGTGGCCCAGCCCCGGCGTGCGCCCGGACAGGGCCAGCAGCAGCACGAATCCGGACATCGACCGGGTGGCCCGCTGGACGCGGCGCCGTCCGCGGCGGTCGTCCACCAGCTCTCCGTAGAGCGCGGCGGCGTCGACGTTCGCGACGACGATGTCGGCGGGCAGCTGGCTGCCGTCGGCGAGGCGCACCCCGTCGGCCCGGCCGCCGGGGGTGCGGGTCACCCTCAGTACCCGGGTGTCGAGCAGGACCCGGGCCCCGCGGTCCTCGGCGCGGCGTGCGATCGCCTCGCCGAGGCGGCGCAACCCGCCCGGCACGTACCACCCGCCGAAGCGGCGTTCGGCGTGCACGACCGACACGAGGGCGGCCGGGGCGCGCCGGGGATCGGAGCCGGAGTAGGTTGCGTAGCGGTCGAGCATCATCCGCAGGCGCGGGTCGCGCAGGTAGCTACGGCCCAGGCCGCGCAGGCTGCGGCCGGGTGCGACCGCCGCGATGTCCCCGGGTGAGGCCCAGGCCAGCCGGGCGAGCCCGCCGGCGCGCACCGGGCTGGACAGGAACGGCTCCTCGGCGGCATCGAACACCCGCGCCGCCCGGTCGGCCAGCCGGCGCCAGTCGCTGCCGGCGCCGGCGCCGAGGCGCTCGTCGAGTTCGGCGGCGAAGGTGTCGTCGTCCGCGTGCGCGGCCAGCGTCGTGCCGTCGGCGAACCGGTAGGAGGCGATCGGGTCGAGGCGGCGAAGGTCCAGCTCCGCGTGCAGCGGCCCGCCGGTCGCGGTGAACAGGTCCTCGAACACACCGGGCATGGTCAGCAGGGACGGCCCGGTGTCGAAGCCGTAGCCGTCCCGCTCGTACCAGCCGAGCTTCCCACCGATCCGCGACGACTGCTCGCAGATGGTGACGTCATGCCCGGCGGCAGCGAGGCGGGCCGCGGCGGCCAGCCCGCCCACCCCGGCGCCGATCACCACCACCCGGGCCACGGCGACGACTCTACGAGCCGGCCCGCGGGCCGCGCCGCGGCGGGGCCGCGGTGACCGGTCGGCCCTTCCAGGTCGCGGTGCCGCGCCGCCGCCGCCACCATGACAGCGCGGTGAGGTATCCCAGCAGGCCGACCGAGACCGGGTGGGCGGCGGCATCCGGCCAGCTCCGCCCGCCGGTGCGGCGGGCGGCGACCAGCCGGCCGGCGACCCCGGCGAGGTAGCCGGCCAGCCCCGCGCCCGAGCCGCACACCGCCGCGGCGGCCGGCAGGACGAACAACCACCACAGCAGCCCGACCTGGGCGGCGCTCGCCGCCGGGTGCCCGCCGGCCGCGGCCAGCGACTTGGCGTAGCCGTCGCGCAGCTCCGCCCAGCCGTCGTACATCCGGTTGGTCGCCAGGGTGGTGCCGTCGACGACCACCCCGCGTCCCCCGGACCGTTTCACGGCCCGCAGCAGGGCGATGTCCTCGAGGATCTGGTCGCGGACGGCGGTGTGCCCCCCGGCTCGGCGGTACGCCGCCGCGTCCACGCACAGGAACTGGCCGCCGGCCGCGGCCAGCGACGGCCGCGGGGACCGCTCGGCCGCGCGCAGCGGCAGCAGGGCCAGCCACGACCATGCCAGCAGCGGCTGAACGAGCCGCTCGGCCGGGCTCGCCGCGACCTGGCGCGGATACGGCGAGACCAGGTCCAATCCGCTGTCGCGCAGCAGCAGGACGGCTCGGGCCAGCCCGTCTGCGGCGAGCGTCACGTCGGCATCGACGAAGACCAGCACGGTGCCGGTCGCGGCGGCCGCGGCCCGGGCACAGGCATGCGGCTTGCCCAGCCAGCCGGGCGGTGGACCGGCGCCATGCAGCGCGACGATCCGCCGGTCGCGCCGTGCCCAGGCGGCGAGGAGCCCCCCGGTGGCATCGGTGGAATCGTCGTCGTAGACGACGATCTCCAGGTCGGGGACGCCCCGAGCGGCCAGCAGGGCCGCCAGAGCGCCGTCCAGGCGGGCAGCCTCGTCGCGGACCGGCAGGATCACGGACACGCGTTCCGCCACCGCGCCGGCCGGCGGTGCGACTCGCAGCAGCCGGGCGTTGACCACCGTGTGCACCGCGATGCCCGCGGACGCCACCGCCGCCACCCGTACTGCGCCCGCCCGCACCGCTGCCACCGCTGCCACCGCCGTCACGGATGTCACGGATGTCCGCGCGGCTCGGGAGTGTCCGGTGACCGGTCGGCGTGCCAGGGCCGCAGGGCCACGGCCAGTACTGCTCCCATCGCGACGCCGCCGGCGAGCGCGACGCCCGGCTTGTCGAAGAAGGCGAGGTTCACCAGCACCGACGACAGGTAGGACCAGGCCAGCAGGGCCAGCGGGATGCGCTCGTCGCGGCGGGCACGGTCGGCCGGGTCGGGCAGTGCGAGCAGGGCGGCGGTCATGACCGTCCCGACCAGCAGCCAGCCGAGGAGGTTCGTCAGCGGAATCGCGTTGAGCGCCGGGCCGCCGCCGAGCCACCGCCAGTGCCCGGCGGTGACCATCTGCGGGTCGAGGAACAGATCCCAGGCGGCCAGCACCAGGCCGCCGAGGACGGCGGCGCGGACCGGGGTGCGCCGGTGCCGCCGCACCAGGACGTAGCTGGGATACGTCATCATCGCCCAGGCCAGCGGTACCACGACGGGGACGCCGAGCAGGCGGGGCCCGAGCGAGCCGCCGTAGGCGTAGCGCCCGAACGGGATACCGGTGTGGACCCCGAGTATCTCCACGATGAGCCCCCCGCCGACGGCCACGGCGAGGTAGCCGGCGGTCCACAGCGGGCCGCGGGTGGCCAGGGCGTGCACCGCCGACGTGACGGCGAGGAGCAGCACCGCGACGACCGACAGCGCGCTGCGCCCGGTGCCGTCGACCAGCGGGTAGGGGATCTGCGCCGCCACCGTGGCCAGTACCAGGATCCATCCCCAAGCCAGCGCCCGGTGCGTGGGCGGTTCGCCCGGGATGCCCCGGCCACCGGGCCGGGCCGACCCGAGCGCCGTGAACGCCGGGCCGTGGAGAGTCACCGCACGGGCGCAGGCTGGCCGGCGTCGCCGGCGAGCTCGCCGTCGGGGCTGATGGTGGACGGGCCCCGCAGTTCCTTGCCGAGCACCGCGTAGGGGGTGAGGGTCCCCGGGAACTGGAAGTCCGACAGCAGCGGGACGAATCCCTCGCTGGCGTACAGACGGCGCGCGCGGCTGCCGGCGGGTTCGAGCGCGGACAGCGCCGCGGTCCGCTGCGGGACGTCGCGCAGCAGCTCCCGCAGGAGCTGGCGGCCGATCGTGCGGCCCTGGTAGGCGGGCAGCACGTGCAACTCGACAATCTCCAGGCAGTCGTCGAGCCAGTGCGCCGCGGTGGCCGCCGAGCCGGCCGCGACCGCGTCGACGACGACGTCGTGCCACCACTGACCGGGCTGGCCGGGCAGCGCGTAGGTGATGCCGACGAGGGAGTCGTCGGGGGTGACGGCGGCGACGGCGCGCAGGTCGCGCCGGTCGAAGTGGCGGCGCGCGTGCAGAGCCCGGTCCCGTGCGGCCCGGACGGGGTCGGCCTCGTGATGATCGAGGAACGCGGCCTTGTAGACGGCGATCACGTCATCGAGGCGGCCTCGCATGCTGCTGGGCGACCAGCGGACCACGGTCACGTCCCCGTCGGTCACCGGCGTCGCCTCCTGTCCGTCCCACGGCGCCTCGATCCTGGTCCCGCGAGCGGGTCTGGCGAGCCAGGAGGGCGGGGCGCACCGTCACGTTGCTCGACGATAACGCGATCCTTGCAAGGCGCGCCGGTCGACGGGAGTGCCTGCCACGCAACGTCATCACTCTGATGCGCAGGGCGTCCAATCTGGGATGTGTGGCAGGCCGGTCCGGTCGCCTGCCAGTGCGAGGCCCGCGCCGCGGGGAGTTCCGTCGAGCAGATCCGTGACCAGCACGGCGACCGCCGGTGCCTGCACCGCACCCCCCGCGTTCGTCCCCGCGGCCACCAGGACCCGCCCGGCGTGGCCCGGCGCCGCGCAGACGAGGGGAAGCCCGTCCGGGGTGGCGGGACGCTCGCAGACGCGCACGTCGCGCACGTCGAGGCCGCCGTCGGCCCGCCGGAGCCCCGGAAACAGGCCGGCGATGGCCCGTTCGGCGACGGCCCGCAGCGCGGTGATCCCCGCCGTGGCGGTCTGGCGCCCGGCCCGGCCCAGATAGCCGAAACCGCTACTGACGTGGATGAGCGTGCCGTCGGGGGACAGAGTGATGTTCATGACGCCGAGGGGATCGTCGGCGTGGATCTTCACCGGGCGGTGCAACCCGGGGTTCGGCAGGGTCAGGGAAAGACCGAGCAGGTTCGCCACCGCACCGGCCCCGGACCAGCCGGCGCCGAGCAGCCGATCCAGGTCGCGACCCCCGGTGGTGATCACGATCCGATCCGCCGACAGCTCGGAGCCGTCATCGAGGCACAGCCGAACCCCCGGGCCCGGCCACCCACCCGAACCGCTCCCGGCTCCGGAGCCGCCGTTCGTCGAGGGCTGGCCCGGACCGAGTCCCCGCACCCGGGCGCCGGCACGGACCTCGACGCCGAGATCCGCGAGCCGCCCGGCCAGCGCCGTCGCCAGATCGTGGATGTTGACGGCGTAACCGTCCACCTCGACCGCACCCGAGATCTCCCGCACGCCGCCTGGCAGCGGCACCGAGGAGCCCAGGCCTGGCCAGTCCCGGGCCAGCACCTCGGCGGGCAGGCGCACGGCACCGGTGCCCGCCGCGCGCTGGAGCCGTTCGCCTGCGGCGAGGTCGGCGGCGCCGAGGTAGATCCGGGCGAGCCGGTCGTCCCGGCGCAGGCCGGCCAGCCAACCGGCGCCGTCGACGGCGAACAGGTGCTCCCAGCCGCGCAGCCCCAGCCGGTTGAGGGCGATCACCAGGTCCTGGGCCGTCGCGTGCAGCCCCGGCCGGTCGGTACGCCGGTCGAACGCCTCGGCCCAGGCGAGCTCGACCGGGCTCAGCGAGGCGGGGTCGCGCAGCCGCCAGCCGCCGTTCGCCGGGTCTCGGTGGAGGACGCCGTCGCGGCCCACGGTCGCCGACGGCAGCGTCTCGGTCGCCGACAGATGCCGCGCGTTGGCACCCCCGAACGTCGTGCCCTGCCGGTCCGGGTCACGGCGATCCGCCGGCGCGGCATCGAGCACCCGGACCCGATGCCCCCGCAGCCGCAGCAGCAGCGCGGTGGTGAGCCCGACGATCCCGCCGCCGACGACCACCACGCCGTGGCCGCCCGCGGCAGGATCGTCCTGTACCGGGTCCTCGTCGACCCGGCGGTCGGTGTCCCGTCCCGTGCCGGGATGATCGGCTCGTCCTTGTCCTTGTCCTTGTCCTCGTCCTCGTGCCCCAGTGCGGTCGGTGCGGTCGGATCGGGGATGTTCCGGCCCGAGCAGGTCGGCACCGGTCAGCTCGTCCAGATCCGCCCGGCCGACCACGGCGAGCATGGCCTGATCCAGGTCGTCGTCGCAGGCGGCGGAGCGCATCGCCGCGGAGCACAGGGTGAACCCGGGCCGCGGGGCGCCGCCGTCACCGCCGATCCGCGCCGCCAGCAGCTCTCGCACCGGGGCGAGCAGCCGGGGGGCGTTGTCCAGGACAACGGTGAGATCGCGCCGGTCGTAGGCGTCGAGCAGGGCACGCTCGGTGAACACCTCGGGCTCGCTGACCGAGACGATCCGCTCGCCGGTGAACGCCTTGAGCTGCCGCTCGTCGAGCATGCCGGCGCTCGCCCACTGCCCCGCATGGACGAGCGGCACGGCGACGGCGACCATGTCGGCCGCCTCGAGGACCTCCTCCACCGCCCGGGCGACGCGCACCCGGTCGAGGGGCAGCCGGTGGTGCCGCGCCCAGGCGGCCACCGACGTGGGATCGGTGGCGAGGGAAGGAGAGTGCACGACCAGACGCCAGCCCAGCGCGCCGCCGGCTCGGGCCACCCGCCCGTTGATGTTGCCGGCGCCGATCAGGCCGAGGGCGCCCGCCCGCCGCGGCGCCTGCTCCCGAGAAGTCGCCTGCTCCCGAGAAGTCGCCTGCTCCGAATCCGCGGGCTCGAACAGGCGGTCGACCATGAACCGTGCGACGTGGCGGGCGTTGACCTCCGGTGTGTTGCGTACCTCGATCCGCATCCGGGCGGCGGCGAGGGTGTCGACGGCGGCCAGCGAGGTGCCGCGGCGGACGAGCAGGAGCTCCCGGTCCGCGTCGCAGCGCCCCGGGCCCGCGCGGACCGCCGTGGCCCATCGCCCCAGGGCGGCGGCGTCCACCGCGTTCGCGCCGATGACCAGCGTGTGCGGGCGCAGCTCGACCAGTGCGTCGGCGAGTTCGGCCGGGCGGGCGGCCAGCTCCGGGCGCAGGACCGCGGTGCCGGCCCGGGCGAGAAGGTTCGCCACGCGGGCGCTCACCGCCGTGGCGATCAGCACCCGGCGGCGCGGGGCCCACGTGTGAAACATCGGCGCGTGGGGGACCTGCTCGTGGGGGACCGAGGGGTGTGGCGCTGGACCACAGGGCATCGGCATGCGGTTCGCTTCATCCGATTCGTCGGGCTGGCTCATCCGGTTCACCGCCGGACCTCCCCACGGTGACGGACGCCCGTCAACGGGTTGTCAAAACCGCCGAGCCCGTTGCCGGGCCGGGGCGGCCGGGCCGGACCGAAATCTTCAATGCGCCGTCAACGTGGGGTCGGGGAGCAGGGCCAGCAGCGGATCACGCCCGCCGAGGGTGCCGCGGGAGCCGAGGACCGCGAACCGCGCGAACAGCTCCTCGCTGTACCAGCCGACCTCGGGGGTGCGGCGGACGACCTCGCTGTGCGCCGGCCGGCCGTAGGCGAACCGGCGCAGTGCCACCGCGTCCTGCCAGAGGCTGAACGTGCCCTTCAGGCCGACCGGCGCCTCGCCGATGCCGGCCGCGAACAGCAGTCCCTCCGCCTGGGCGAGGTCCGCGACCACCGGTGGGACCGCCCGGCGGAAGGCGAGTGTGTGCCGGGCGGTGACCCGGGCCCGGGTGATCACCGCTACCTTCGTGCCGGTGGCGGTCGCGCTTGGCCCGGCCGCGGCCGCCGGGTCGCCGAAGGGCTCCCGCCGCGACCACCGCCCGCGCGAGGACAGCGGGTGCAGGTCGATGCGCCACCGTTCCTCTGCCAGCGTCGACCAGGCCCGCACCTGCGCGGAGCGTTCGAACGATCGTGCTGCCGACGGTGTCTCCCAGACGGCGACCATCGCCCACTGGCAGGGGTCGGCGCCGCGCAGGCCGAGACTGCTCGCCGAGCCGGTCCCGAGCATCTTGGCGAACGTCAGCCCGGAGACGTGCCGCAGTGCGGAGCGGTCGGTGGCCACCCGGGCCAGGGCGTGGCCGATCCGGCGGCGGGGAACCCGCCAGAAGTCGACGGTCACCAGCAGGGAGGCGGGGTTGGCCGGGTTCATCGTGTTCAACTCCGCACCGAAGACAGTCGCAGCAGGCCGTCGCGGACGGCCCCGTACTTCTGCGTGAAGGCCGTGGCCACCACCCCGGCGCCGGCGTCGTCCCGCAGGGGGACCAGCCGGGCGTGGCCGATGCCGGACAGCGCGTGCCGGCCGTTGCCCGCCACCACCGAGACCAGGCCATCCGGGCCGCCGCTGCGCAGCAACGCGGCCAGCTCCGGGGCGGCGATGTACACCGCCCCGTCGAGGCGGACGAACTCGGCGCGCACGTCGAGCGTGCCGGCGTCCGCCCGGACTACCTGCAACGGCACGCGCAGGTAGTCGTCCAGGGCGGTGCTGCCCGACGGGCTCCACAACCGCTCGAAATGCTGCTCGACGAACTGGACGAGGGTCGAGGAGATCGTCGCCTCGTGCTGGGCCGCGGCGGCGGAGGAGTAGCCGACCGGGAAGCTCGACACGAGCGCGCCGGAGTCCCAGCGATGGTAGGTCGTCAGCGGCTGCTCGGCGTAGAGCCGAACGGCGAGGCGGGGACGCAGGACCGAGGTGAGCCGCTCCCGCAGCCCGTCCAGGACCAGCAGGTTCGCCCGGATCTCGGCGGGTACGTCGACGCGGTGCGACAGGTCGGCGGCTCGCGCCGCCGCGGCCGGCGAATCCGGGTCGAGCAGCAGGATCTGGACGATCGCCCCGGCGTCGACCGCCGTCAGTACCGCGCTGGTGAAGGCGTCCCGGTGCGGCGCGGAGACCAGGTCCGTCCACGTGTTCAGTAACCGCACGCTGCGCCGCGAAGCAGTCACCCGGCTGATGAAGTAGGCCGGGTCGAACGCGCCGAGCAGCCGGCCGCCGGTGAACTGGGTCGGCTCGGTGGTGACCGGCGCGGTCAGCCGCGCCTCGGCGGCGACCAGCTCCGGTGAGCCCAGCTGGCGCAGCAGCGTGATGCCCTGCTGCCAGGAGCGCCGGGCCGCGGGGGAGTCGTCGAGCTGGGCGAGGATGTCACCGCGGCGCACCAGCACGCGCGGTTCCCACAGCGGATCGGGCAGCTCGGCCAGCAGTGGCAGGCTCTCGGTGTAGGCCGTCAGGGCCTGTTCGGGGCGCTGCCGGTAGCGGTAGAGATCGCCCAGCCGCCGCAGGGCCTGCGCCTCCAGCGGCCGGTTGGCGAGCTCCCGGGCGATCGACAGGCTCATCGTCAGGCAGGTGATGCCGTCGGTGAGCTCCTTGCGGTCGCCGTGGGTCATGGCGACCGAGACCAGTGTCTCCGCCTCGATGCGGCGGGCCCCGGTCCGTCGCATCGTCCCCAGGCAGGTCTCGAACTGGGTCAGCGCCGCGGCGAACTCGCCGCGGCCGCGGCAGGCGTCGGCGAGCCCGCGCACGGCCCGCGCCTCGCCCAGCTCCGCGCCGAACGCGGCAAAGATCTCCCGCGCCCGGGTGAAGCGGTCCGTGGCCAACGTCAGGCGCTCGAGCGCATCCTGGGTGACCGCCACCGCAGGCTCGTCCCCCGACTCGTCCCCCGGCTCGCCGTCCGGGTCGTTCCCGGCGGAGTCCAGCCGCCAGAACGCCTCTTCGAACGTCAGGATGATCTCCCGCTCCCCAAGGCTGGTGAGCAGCTCGGCCTCGGCGAGCCGGTGCCCCGTGCGGCGGGCGGCGGCCAGGCCCAGGGCATGGGTTCGCGCCCAGTCGCTCCAGTGCGCCGCGAACGCGTAGAACTCCGCGGCCTCGGCGGCGAGCAGCCAGGTCGGCTGATCGAGCCCGGTCGCCTGCGCCTGCTCGATCAGGGCGAGCAGATTCGAGCGCTCCCCGCCGAACCAGACCATCGGCCGGCGGACGACCTTGGCGAGGTCCGCGCGGGCGAACCGGGCGGCGGCCTGCGCGGCGAAGCCGGCGTCCGGCCCGTCGGCGGACAGGGTCCGGACGCGCCCGGGGCTGAAGGTGTCGACCGCCTCACGCAGCATCACCTGATAGGCGTACAGCAGTCGGCTCAGCGCCGCTCGGTGTTCACCGGACATCGCCGGCGGATCCTGGAGTTCCGCAGCGTCGCTGGTGCCGGGGCCACTCACGGCGCCGGCGCCGGCGCCACCTACGGGCGCGGCCGCCGGGGGCCCGAAGGTGCGGCCGTCCCCCGCCGGTTCCCCGCCCAGGGACCCCGGGTGGGCCGTCGCCGTCGCTGCCGGTTGGCCGATCGCGGTTCCGACGCCGGTCTCCTGCTCCCGGGCGAACACCCGCAGCAGGTCGTGGAACCGGTAGCGCTCCGTGCCGGTCGCGTCGACGCCGCGCCGCTCCAGCAGCTGCGCGTCGGCGAGGCGGTCCACGACGTCCTCTGCCTCGTCCAGATCGACGTCGAGCACGGCCGCGGCGGCCCACGGCGCGAAGTCGTTGACCGCGGGCAGCGACAGCAGCCGGAAGGCGCGCTGCTCATCGCCCGGGCGACCCTCGTAGCTCAGCAGGAAGCTGGCCCGGATCTCCAGGTCGCCGACCTCCAGCCAGGACAACCGGTCGCGCTCGTTGGCGAGCCGGCCGGCCAGGCGCGCCAGGCGCCAGTGCGGGTGCGCCGCCAGCTTGCGCCCGGCGATCTGGATCGCCAGCGGCAGGTACCCGCACAGGCCGACGATGTCGCGCGCCGCCTCGGGCTCGGCCTCGACCCGCGCCGCCCCGACCACCTTGGACAGCAGCTCCACCGCGTCGCTGGGGATGAGGACGTCGACCATCCAGTACGGCACGGTGAGCCCGGGCAACCGAGACCGGCTGGTGATGAGCACGGCGCAGCCCGGGCTCGTCGGCATCAGCGGGCGCAGCTGCGCCTCACCCGCCGCGTTGTCCAGGATGATCAGGACCTTGCGGGTGGCGAGCAGCTCCCGGTACATCTCCGCCAGGTCGTCGGCGTCGGTCGGTACCGCAGCCCGGCTGACCCCGAGCGCCTGGACGAACCGGGCGAGCACCCGCGACGGCTCCAACGGCTCGCTGGTGCCGCGCAGGTCCACGTACAGGGCATCGGTGAACCCGGCGCGGATGCGGTGCGCGATGTGCACGGCCAGGGCGGTCTTGCCGGCGCCCGCCTTGCCGGCGAAGGCCGCCGTGACGGTGCCTCGGGCCAGGGCCGTCTGATCGGTGAGCACGGCGTGCGACCGGGCCTGGATGGTGTCCCGCCCGGTGTACTCCGGGGCGTCCGGTGGCAGCTGGTAGCTGCCGGAACCGGCGGGTGCGACCTGGGCGGGGCGGCCCAGTGATCGCGGCGGAGCCCAGGCGAGGCTCGGTGCCCCGCGCAGCACGTCCTCCTGCAGGCGGCGCAGTATCGGGGAGTCCAGCCCGCGCTCGTGCAGGGCCTCCAGACCGTCCCGGCAGGCCTGGGCGGCGTCCTCGGTCCGGCCGTCCCGGAAGAAGGCGACGACCATCTCCCGGCGCAGGCCGTCGTCGTGCGGGTGGCGGTCGACCAGCATCCGCAGATCGCCGATGACCTCCCGGTGCCGACCCAGGGACAGATCGGCGGCGATCCGCGTCTTGGCCACGTCGAGCTGAAGCTCGGACAGCGCCACCGCGTAGCCGTGCGCGAACGGATGATCGGCGACGTCGGCCAGCGGCGGTCCCCGCCACAGTGACTGGGCCTCCTGCAGCGGGGCGATCGCGCTCACGGGGTCGCCGTCGTCGACCGCGCGGCGGCCCTGCGCCAGCAGCCGCCGCACCCGCTCGGCGTCGATCTGTTCCGCCCGCACGTCGAGCAGGTAGCCGGCGCCCTTGCGGAGCAGCACCCGCGGCGGCTTGTCGTCCGCCATCACCCGCCGTAGCTCGCTGACGTGGGTGCGCAGCGTGCGCAGCGCCTTTTCCGGCGGCGAGTCGCCCCAGATCACCTGCATCAGCCGGGGGATCGGCACGGCCTTGCCGGCCTCGAGCAGCAGGACGGTCATCAGGATCTTGCGCTGGGCGCCGCCCAGCGTGACGGGTGTCCCGGCCGCGGTGACCTCCAGCGGCCCCAGGATGGCGAACTGCAGGCTGTCGCGGTCGGGCATCTGGTCCTCTCCGTCACGGCTCCGAGTGTCGTCACGGACCCCGAGTGATGTCTGTTTATCGCAGCGTGCGCCCGCAAGGGAACCCGCGGCAACCATCGATCCCCGGCAGATGCTGTCGGTTCCGCGTCAGGTCCCGTCCGCGGCGATGCCGCCGCGGCGCACGGAGTCCCTCAACGCCCGCTCAACGTCGGGTGTGACCGTGCGTGCATTGGCCGTTGACGTTCCTGTTGTGCACTTCGGGTCGACGAGAACAGAGGACGACGGACCGTCGGCAGTCGGCCGGCGTGGTGTGGAGGTGTCGGGATCATGGCGATCACGGTGGCAAGGATCCTGTCGCGCCGGCCCAGCGCGCCGCGGCGCGCGCCGACCCCGGTGGGGGTGCCGGGGTCGCGTGCCGGAGCGGTCGGGGGACGCCCAGTGACCTGCACACGACCCCTCGCCGCGGCCGCCGGGCCGGAGCCGGCTGGGGCGGGCGTCCTCCCGCGGCGGGCCGGCGGTCTGCCGCACGAGCTGGTCTTCCGGGTCGTCTCGGCGAGCCGGCACAACGCGGTCCCGCAGGTACAGGTGGAGACCGACGAGCAGGCGGTGCTCGCCGACTGGGCGTCGCGGGGGCGGGTCGAGCTGATGGCCGCCCGGCGTCCGTTCGTGCTGGAGACGGACCTCGACGGCCGGGGCGTGCGGCTCGTCGAGCCGATGGGGCGGGTGCCGGTCGCGGCCTTCGTGGCGGACCGGGTCGGCGGTCGGGTGCGCCTGGCGGACGGCTGCGAGCTGCGGTGGCTCACGCCGACCCGCGGCGAGTTCGCCAGCGGGCTGGTGGGGCACCGCGAGGTCAACATCATCCGGTTCGCCCTGGATGGGACGGCGCTCGTCATGGTCGATCCCGACCTGTTCGACCCGGCGGTCACCCGGGTCGCCCGGATGGTCCGGGCGCCGGGCGGGGGTCCGGGGGATACCTGTCGGGGGGAT
>NZ_JANEZT010000180.1 GCF_025403405.1 Frankia tisae | reverse complement strand
GTGCAGGAACAGCACCGTGAACCCACCGGTCGGCGTGTCCGGCATCGGCATGACCACCGGGTCGTCGACGTCGCCGAGCGCGCCGTCGGCGACGAGCGAGGCGTGCGCCTCGCGGACGTCCTCGACGGCGAGCGCGATCCGGTACAGGCCCTGGACGTTGGCCGGCGGCGTCGCCGTGGCTCTGGCGGGCGCGGGCTGCTGGGTGAACTCCAGGGAGAACGTCGGGTCCTCGGGCAGCACCAGCGACACGGTCGGGCCCGCCGGGCTCTCGCCGCGGTCGCGCACCGTCCAGCCGATGCCGGTGTACCAGGCGATGGTGCGCTCGAGGTCGGTGCAGCGCATCCGCTCGTGGGACAGCAACGGCAGCCGGCGCGGGTCGCCGGGGGCGGCGGAGATCTCGACGACCTCGATGACGGCACCGTCGGGATCAGTCAGCCGCAGCGCCGGGCGGACGGCGCCGCGGACCGCCAGGCCCTCGGCCACCGGCACGAACTCGACGCCGGTGGCCTCCAGCCGCGCGGTGATGATCCGCAGGGACTCGACGCGGTAGCCCAGCGCCGAGAATCCGGTGGGCCGCTGGTCGGCGGTGGCGGGCACGGTGTGCGGCGTGGTCCAGCCGACCAGCTCGACGGCGGGGGCCGAGCGCGGGCCGCGCAGGTCGTAGAGGAACGTGGTGACGCTGGCGGTGCCGGTGCCGAGGCCCATGGTGGCGGTGTCGCCGTCGGTGCTGATCGAGCGCATCCGCGGCTCACCGGCGAACAGCGACAGGTGGAAGGCGGCGGAGCGGTCGACGTCGACGGTGTTGAGGTTGCAGTGCAGCACGGCGTGGGCATGGTGGGCCGGGCGGCCGGCCGGTGACGCCGGGACGCCGCTCGCCGTCGGCTCGGTGCTGGTGGTCATGGGGCGCCTCCGGGAAGGGGTGCCGGATCGGCCGCGGGGACCACGGCCGGTCCGGTGGTGCGGTCACGTTCGGTACGGGTCCGCGAGGATGCTCGGCGGACCGTCACGGGCCCGGCACCGCGGTCCTCGGGCTCCGCCTGACCCTAGCCAAAGTTGACACTTCCGCCAACACCTGCCGCGAATCCGGCTCAGGCTGCCCCGCGGCCTCAGACGGCCGCGGTGGCGGCGGCCCAGGAGGCGGCGAGGTCGTCGACCGTGGTGACGCGGGCGAGCATGGCGATCGTGTTCGCCAGGATGTGCTGGCCGTACTCGGCCGGGGTCGACGCGGCCGCGTCGCGCGGGACGATGACGCGGAAGCCCTCGTGGACGGCCTCCCCCACCCCGAGCGGGATCGCGACGTTGAGCGAGACGCCGGCGATGACGACCGTGTCCACCCGGTGCCCGCGCAGGATCGGCAGCAGCTCGGTGCCCCAGGTCGGCGACAGGCCGTGGTGGCGCGGGATGATCAGATCGGTCGGGTCGAGCAGGTCGGGCACGACCTGGGTCGCCGGGTGGCCCGGGCCCCAGTCCTTGCTGCCCTGGGCGGCGGCCTTCCACAGCGGCGCGGGCCCGGGGTCGGTGGAACCCAGCCAGCCCTCGAACGTGGCGTGCACGACGAGCGCACCGGCGGACCGCGCGGCGGTCACCAGCCGGCGCAGGCCGTCGCGGATGTCGGCCGCCTCGGCCGCGAGCGCCGGCAGCATGGAGTCCGGGCCGAGCACCCCGTTCTGGCACTCCACCAGGACGACCGCGCTGCTCCGGGGGTCGATCGGCCGCGGGGGGCGCTTGCCCGGGGTGTCGTTGTTTGACATCATCGTCAAACATTAACGCTCGGAGCTTCGATGGAGTAGCCCGTGCCGACGAAACACATCCCGGATCCCTGCCTCGCCGACATCCTTCGCCGCAACGCGGAGCGTTTCGGCGACGTCCCCGCCTACCTGTACGAGGGGCGCAGCATCACCCACCGTGAGCTGCTGCGTCGCGCGACGGCCATCGCGGCCGCCCTCGCCCGAGCCGGTCTACGCCGCCAGGACCGGGTCGCCCTGCTCGGTCGCAACAGCATCGCCTTCGGCGAGGTGCTGGCCGCCGGGCAGCTCAGCGGCCTCGTCATCGCGACCGTCAACTTTCGCCTCGCGGCACCCGAGATCGCCCGCATCCTCGCCGACGCGCGGCCACGGGCGATCTTCGTCGACGCCGAGTTCCTGCCGATCGTGGCAACGCTGCGCGCGGAGCTCGGCCTCGAACTGGTCGTCCGCCTCGACGACCCGGGCGTGAACGACCCGGGCGTGAACGGCCCGGGCGTGAACGGCCCGGGTGTGAACGGCCCGGGTGTGAACGGCCCGGGTGTGAACGGCGTCGGCGCGGGCGGCGAGGTCGTGGGCGGCGAGGTCGTGGGCGGCGAGGTCGTGGGCCTAGCGGAGTTCCGCGACGCCGCGATCGGCGACGAGCTGCCGTTCGCCGCCCGGCCCGACGACATCGCCTGCCTGATCTACACCAGCGGCACCACCGGTCGGCCGAAGGGCTGCATCATGGGCCAGCGGGAGATGTTCCGCGTCGGCCAGACGATGAACGTCGAGATGCGCACCGGCAGCGACGACCGGATCCTGCTGGTGATGCCGCTGTTCCACATCGGCGCGATGGCGATGGCCTTCGGCCTGCACGCCCGCGGCGGGACCGCGGTGCTGCACCGGCAGTTCGACCCGGCGGCGCTGCTGGCCACGGTGCCGGCCGACGCCATCACGGTGCTGCACCTGGCGCCGAGCATGCTGCAGGCGGTGCTGACCGAGGCCGGGGCGGGGCCGGGCGTCGCCGATCCGGCGCCGGTGGCGGCGCTGCGCAGGGTGCGCTCCATCGTCTACTCGGCCGCGCCGATCACGGCGCCGACGCTGGCCGCGGCGCTCGCCGCGATGCCGGACACCGGCTTCCTCAACCTGTACGGCCAGACCGAGGTGATCACCTCGGGGCTGCCCCGCGAGCTGCACCGCGGCTCCGGGCCCGACCGGGACCGCCGGCTCACCTCCGTCGGCTTCCCCTACCCCGACACCGAGATCCGCATCCTCGACGACGACGGCGCGCAGTGCCCGCCGGGCGTGCCCGGCGAGATCGTGGTGGCCTCGCCGGCGATGTTCCGCGGCTACTGGAACGACTCGGCCACCACCGGCGTGACGCTGGCCGACGGCTGGTGCCACACCGGCGACGTCGGCGTCTTCGACGAGGAGGGCCTGCTGCACCTGGTCGACCGCAAGAAGGACGTCATCATCAGCGGCGGGGAGAACATCTACTCCCTGGAGGTCGAGGATGCCGTGCTGACCCATCCCGCCGTCGTGCAGTGCGCCGTGGTCGGCGTGCCCGACGAGCGCTGGGGCGAGGCCGTGTGCGCCGTCGTCGTCCTCGCCCCCGGCGCCGAGCTCACCTCGGGCGAGCTGCGCGAGCACGTGGCCACCCGGATCGCCCGCTACAAGTCACCGCGGTCCGCGGTGGTCGTCGACGAGCTGCCCGTCCTGCCCACCGGAAAGATCGACAAGAAGGCGCTGCGTGCCCGGCTGGCGGCCGCGCCGCGAGAGGTGCCTGCGTGAGCTACCGCTACATCGACTACGACACGCTCGGTGAGGGCCGGATCGCCCGGATCACCCTCAACCGGCCGAAGGCGCGCAACGCCCAGAACCGGGGCCTGCTCGTCGAGCTCGGGGAGGCGTTCGCGCGGGCGGAGGCCGACGACGAGGTGCGCGTGGTCATCCTGCGCGGCGCCGGGGCGTCGTTCTCCGCCGGCCACGATCTCGGCACCCCGGAGAGCGTCGCCGAACGCAATCCGGACGGCCCCGACCTGCACCCGACGTTCCAGTGCAACGGGGCCTCCTACGGCGGTGCGGAGAACCGCACCCGCCAGGAGTGGCACTACTACTACGAGAACACGAAGCGCTGGCGGAACCTGCGCAAGATCACCATCGCCCAGGTGCACGGCAACGTGCTGTCCGCCGGGCTGATGCTGGCCTGGTGCTGCGACCTGATCGTGGCCGCCGACAACACCGTGTTCGCCGACGTCGTCGGCACCCGCCTGGGCATGTGCGGGGTGGAGTACTTTGCCCACCCGTGGGAGTTCGGCCCGCGCAAGGCCAAGGAGCTGCTGCTCACCGGCGACTCCCTCGGCGCCGACGAGGCACACGCGCTGGGCATGGTCAGCAAGGTCTTCGGAGTCGGGGAGATCTCCGAGCGGACGGTGGAGTTCGCCGCCCGGATCGCGAAGGTCCCGACGATGGCGGCGCTGCTGGTCAAGGAGTCGGTCAACCAGGCGCAGGACGCGATGGGCTTCAGCACCGCACTCGACGCCGCCTTCACCCTGCACCAGCTCAACCACGCGCACTGGAGCGAGGTCTCCGGCGGCAAGGTGTACGTCGGCACCGCCGAGTACGGCCTGGACGACTGGCGCAACGCCCCCGCGATCCTGCCGGCCACCAAGGACCGGCCCTGAGCTTCGTCCGCACCCGTAGCTGAGGCAGCGCACCCACATCTGAGCCACCGCGTTCGCGAGTAGTCGCGGCGCGGTGGCTCAGGCATTTCTGCCAATTGAACGTTTGTTCAGTCCTCTGAACAGTGCTTTGACACAGCGACGACGATCCGTGAGGGTCATCACATCCCCCTCGCCATCTTTTCCCTCGCCCGCCTCCCCTGCCCCGGGTGCGCGGCCGAGCGGTAACGAGCGGCAAGAATCCTCGATCCTGGAGCGCGTCATGATCACCACTGAGAAGCATGCCGAGGTCCGCGAGCTGCTCGACGCCGAGCGGGCGGCCGGGCGACGGGTCGCCATGGTCGGCACCAGCGGCGGCACCCACTCCGGGCACATCTCCCTGGTCGAACAGGCGAAGAAGGAGTGCGACGTCGTCGCGGTGTTCTGGAACGGCGCGCTGAAGCTGGAGTGGGCCTCCGGCGGCGTGCAGGCCTACAACCGCGACCTCGCCCACGACCAGGCGCTGTTCGAGGCGGCCGGCGTCGACATCTTCTACATCCCGCTGCGCCACGACCTCTACCAGCGGCCCTCGAACACCTTCATGGCCATGCCGGGAATGCTGCGGAACCTGGCCGGCATGCCCGAGGGCGAGCACATGGAGCTGCTCGTCACGATGGTCGCCACCCTGCTCAACATCGCGGGGCCCTGCCTGACGTTCTTCGGTGAGAAGGACTGGCAGCAGCTGGTGATGTTCCAGCGGATGGCCGAGGACCTGCACCTGCCCTCGCGGGTCATCGGCTGCCCCACCCGCCGGGAGCCCGACGGGGTGGCGATCTCCAGCCGCAACACCAAGCTCTCCCCCGAGCAGCGTGCCGCCGCGCCGGCGCTGTACGCCGCCCTGACCGCCGCGGCCGACGCGATCGCCGCCGGGGAGCGCGACGCCCACGCCGCCGCCGAGGTCGCCCTGGCCCGGCTGCGCCCGGTCGCCGACCCGGACTACATCGTCGCCGTCGAGGCGGCGACGCTGCGCCCGCTGGACACCCTCGACCCGGGCGCGGACGGCGGGCCCAGCGACGGCGAGATCCGCCTGCTCGCCTCGGTCCGCTTCGGCACCACGCCGCTGGTCGACAACATCGGCGTCACCGTCCCCACCGCCTGACAACCGCCCACCCACCCACTGACAGGAGCGCCCCATGGATGTCGGTGACCTCATCCTCGTGAGCGTCGACGACCACGTCGTCGAGCCGCCCACCATGTTCGACGCGCACATCCCCGACCGCTACCGCGACCGCGCGCCCCACGTCGTCGAGACCGCGGACGGCAACCAGATCTGGACCTACGAGGGCCAGATCACCCCCAACATCGGCCTCAACGCGGTCGCCGGCGTGCGCCCCGAGGACTACGGGTTAGACCCGACCCGGTTCGACCAGATGCGACCGGGGTGTCACGACATCGACGAGCGCATCCGGGACATGAACGTCAACGGGGTGCTGGCCAGCCTGAACTTCCCGACGTTCGCCCAGTTCTGCGGCCAGTTCCTGACCCGGGCCACCGCCGACCGGGAGCTCGGGCTCGCCGTCGTGCGCGCCTACAACGACTGGCACATCGACGAGTGGGCCGGCGCGCACCCCGGCCGGATCATCCCGCTGGCCGTCATGCCGCTGTGGGACGCCGAGCTCATGGCCGACGAGATCCGCCGGGTCGCCGCGAAGGGCTGCCGCGCGGTGACGTTCTCGGAGAACCCGGCGAAGCTCGGCCTGCCGAGCCTGCACAACCGCTCCTGGGACCCGTTCTGGGCGGCCTGCGCCCAGACGGGCGTCGTCGTCTGCCTGCACATCGGCTCGTCGTCGCAGGTGCCGGTCACCGCCGAGGACGCGCCGATGGAGGTCTCCATCGCGCTCAGCCCGATGAACACCCAGTCGACCCTGACCGACCTGCTGTTCTCCGGCGTGCTCCCCCGCTTCCCGGACCTGCGGATCGCGCTGTCCGAGGGCGGCATCGGCTGGATCCCCTACACCCTCGAGCGCTGCGACTACGTCTACCGCCACCACCGCGCGTGGACGGGCACCGAGCTCGGCGACCGGCTGCCCAGCGAGCTGTTCCGCGACCAGATCTACAGCTGCTTCATCGACGACCCGGCCGGGCTCGTGCTGCGCGAGCGGGTCGGCCTGCACACGATCATGTGGGAGTGCGACTACCCGCACGGCGACTCGACCTGGCCGAACAGCCCCGAGGAGCTGGCCCGCTCGCTGGCCGGCATCCCCGACGACGAGATCAACGCGATCACGCACCTCAACGCGCTGCGGGCGTTCGACTTCGACGCCTTCTCCCACCGCCCGCGCGAGCGTTCCACCGTGGCCGCGCTGCGGGCCGAGGGCGCCGACGTCGACCTGACGCTGCGCCACATCCTGCGTGAGCACCGCGGCAGCACCCCCGGGGAGCTCGCCGCGATCGCCGTGCAGGCCGCGGGCCGCGGATGAGCGCCCCGCACCAACAGGTCCGGTCGCACGGGCAGGTCCGGTCGCACCGAGAGGACGGCACATGAGGCTGCAGGGCAAGGTCGCGCTGGTCACCGGCGGCACCGCCGGCATCGGCGCCGGGATCGTGCGGATGTTCGTCGCCGAGGGCGCGGCGGTCGCGTTCACCGGGCGCAACGAGTCCACCGGCATCGCGCTGGAGAAGGAGTTACGCGACGCCGGCGGCACCGCGACGTTCGTGCGCGCCGACAACCAGATCGAGTCGGACGTCGCCGGCGCCATCGCCGCGACCGTCGACGCCTACGGCCCGGTCACCGTGCTGGTGAACAACGCGGCGGCGACGGACGTGACGATCAGCGGCGTCGACAACCACGTCGACGAGATCACCAACGAGGACTTCGACTACACCGTCCGCACCGCGCTGTACGGGACGCTGTGGGCCAGCAAGTACGCGATCCCGCACATGCGCGCGGCGGGCGGCGGCTCGATCATCAACATCTCGGCGTCGTCGAGCATTCTGTCCGTGCGCTCCCGACCCGCCTACCAGGCGTCCAAGGGAGCGATCAACTCGCTGACCCGGCAGATGTCGGTCGACTACGGCCCGGACTCCATCCGCTCCAACGCGATCATCGTCGGGTTCATCAACACCGACGGCGACACGATGCGCAAGCTGCTCGCCGACGAGGAGTACATGCACGTCATCCGCAGCATGCTGTCGCTGCCGCGGCTCGGCGAGCCCGCCGACATCGCCGCCGCCGCGGTCTACCTGGCCGCGGACGAGTCGAAGTACGTCACCGGCACCCAGCTCACCGTCGACGGCGGTGCGACCAGCCACCAGCCGGTCGTCCCCCGCGTCGTCCCGAACGAGCCGGTCGCCGGCTAGCCGGCCGGCGGCCGGACGCGAGCCGGCCGGACGCGAGCAAACGGGTCGGATCCGCCGGGCGACGGGCGGATCCGACCCGGATCACGGGCGGCGGGTCAGGCCGCCGAGGGGGCGCCGAGCACGCCGTCCTTGACGAGGCGGTCGATCTCCTCGCCGTCGTAACCCACCTCGCGCAGCACCTCGCGGGAGTGCTCGCCGAGCGCCGGCGCGCCCAGGCGCATCACCGCGTGCGCGTCGTCGAACTGGGCCGGCGCGGCGGGCAGGCGCAGCCCCGGGCGGGTCGGGTGGTCCATGAGGTAGCCGTTGTCGACGACGGCCGGATCGGCGACGACCTCCTCGGGCACCGCGTAGAACGAGAAGATGCAGTTCTGCTCCCGTAGCCGGGCGTCGAACTCGGCGCGGGTGAACGCGCCGATCGCCGCCCGGAACCGGTCGCCCAGCTCGCCCCAGGCGGACCGGCGCGACGCGGCGTCCGGGTAGGCGTCGATCAGCTCGGGCAGGCCGACGGCGCGGCAGGCGGGCTCCCAGTAGCGGGCCTCGTCGAGCATCACAAGGTTGACGAAGCGGCCGTCGCCGGTGCGGTAGGTGTTGACCAGGGGGCTGCGCGGGCCGCCGCCGGTCATCTGCATCTGGCGGCCGGTCAGCGAGCTGTAGGCAAGGTCGGGGCCCATCGTCCAGGTCGCGCCGTTGAGCAGGGCGGTGTCGACGACGACGCCCTTGCCGGTGCGCAGGACTCCGACGAGCGCGGCGCAGACCGCGCCGGCGAGGAACATGCCCGTCGGCACGTCGCCGAGGGCCGGGCGCTGCATCGTCGGCTCCGGCGCGCCCGGCGGGGTGAGCACGTGGGCGACGCCGCCGCGGGCCCAGTAGGAGACTCCGTCGTAGCCGCCGGCCTCGGCGTCCGGGCCGGCCTGGCCCTGGCCGTGGCCCTTGGCCACGACGAGCTTCGGGTTGAGCGCCAGCAGGTCCGCGGGTTCGGTGCGCAGCTTGCGCCGCACCCGGGGCAGCTGGTTGGTGATGTAGACATCCGCCCAGCGGACGAGCCGTTCGAACACGGCCCGGCCGGCCGCCGTCTCCACGTCGAGCGCGACGCCCCGCTTGTTGCGGTTGACCAGCTCGAACATGAACTCCTCGCCGTCGGCCTCGGGAACGAGGCGGTTGGCGTGGATCTGGCGCATCGGATCGCCGGTGGGCCGTTCGAGCTTGACGACGTCCGCGCCGAAGTCGGCCAGCGCCGCCGCGGCGGACGGCACGAACCCGTGCTCGGAGAACTCCAGCACCTTGATACCCGCGAGCGGAAACGTCATAAGATCAACACCTGGCCTCCCTATGGTCGGCCTGTCGGCCGCACCCCACGATGATCGCCAGAATCGGGATCACCTCGTCAGTCCTTCAGGGCGACCGCAGACTTGACGAAACCATCAAGTAGCCCCCGGGCCGGCTCGGCCCAGGGGGTGGTTCGGCCGCCCACGCCCCGCGCGGCGGCGCCACCGATGCGTTGACGCTTCCGCCAGAACGTTCCTAGAATTGTGTTCTACATCGCGGCCGCCGGCTTGACCACACCTCGCCCGCCAGACGCTCAGCGCTCGCGGTTCGATCTGGTCGCATCTTCGAGCCGCGTCCACCAGCGCCCGGCCGCCCGGCCGCCCGGCATCTCGGGCCGCCGTCCGGGCGAGCGGGCACCCACGCCCAGGAGGCACAACGCATGGATCTCGGCATCGCTGGCAAGGTCGTCTTCTTAACCGGTGGGAGCAAGGGGATGGGCCGCGAGGCCGCCCGCCTGCTCGCCGCCGAAGGCTGCAAGGTCGCGATCGTCGCGCGGACGAAGACCGCCATCGACGCGGCGGTCGAGCAGATCACGGCCGACGGCGGCACCGCGATCGGGGTCTCGGCCGACCTCACCGACCGCGCCGACGTCGACCGGGCCGTCGCCGAGGTCACCACGACGCTCGGCCCGCCGCTGATCGTGATCGGCCAGACCGTGTTCAACATCCCGGGCGACTTCGAGGACATCACCGAGCCCGAGCACTACGTCGACTCGTTCCGCAGCTACACGATGAGCCAGATCTACCTGCTGCAGGCCGTGCTGCCCGGGATGCGCGAGGCCGGCTGGGGCCGCTTCGTCCACATCGGCTCGGCGACCGCCAAGGAGCCGGTGGGCGCGATCCACCACGCCATCGCCAACGCCACCCGCCCGTCGACGATCGGCCTGCTCAAGACCGTCTCCGACGAGTACGCCCGCTACGGCATCACCGTGAACACGGTCGCGCCGGGCTGGATCGAGACCGCCAACGCGATCGCCTACATGGACGCCAACGTCGGCGTGCACGACGCCCAGGCCCGCCGCGAATGGATGCGCACCAACGCGCGGGTGCCCGCCGCGCGCCTCGGCCGCCCGGACGAGATCGCCTCGATGATCGTGTACCTGTGCTCGGAGCAGGCCGGCTACGTCACCGGCAACTGGATCGAGGTCGACGGCGGCCATCACCGCTCGGCGTTCTGACACCGCTCGGCGTTCTGACACCGCCCGACCGGATCGCCCTGTGCGGTCCGGTCCGCTGGCGCCCCTTCCATCCTGACAGTAGCCTTAGTAGTGTTACAGCTCATAGAGCTGCGTCACGTTCACCAACGAGGAGTAGGGAGGCATCCGGTGAGATCCGCGCCCTCCCATCGGGACCCGGCAGGACCGGTGCACCCGGACCAACGCACGCTGGTGCGTTCTTCTGCCCTCTGTAGGCGTCAAGGAGTGTCATGCAGGTCGAAGACCTTATTCTGATCAGCGTCGACGACCACGTCGTGGAACCGCCCACGATGTTCGACGCGCACATCCCCGCGAAGTACAAGGACCGGGCTCCGCACATCGTCAAGGGCCCCAACGGCGGCGACCTGTGGGCGTTCGAGGACGGTTTCGCCCCGAACGTCGGCCTCAACGCCGTCGCCGGCTGTCCCCCGGAGGAGTACGGGCTCGACCCGACCGAGTACGCCCAGATGCGCCCCGGCTGCTACGACGCCGACGAGCGCGTGCGGGACATGAGCGCCGGCGGCGTGCTCGCGGGCATCAACTTCCCCACCTTCCCGCACTTCTGCGGCCAGCTCTTCCTGCGTGCCAAGGACAAGGACCTCGCGCTGGCCAGCGTGCGCGCCTACAACGACTGGCACATCGACGAGTGGGCCGGCTCCCACCCGGACCGGCTGATCCCGATCACCCTGCCCGTCCTGTGGGACCCCGAGCTCGCCGCCGAGGAGATCCGCCGGGTCGCGGCGAAGGGCGCCCACGCGGTGACCTTCTCCGAGAACCCGACCAAGCTGGGCCTGCCGAGCTACCACACCGAGTACTGGGACCCGTTCCTGCGCGCCTGCGCGGACAACAACGTGGTCGTCAACATCCACATCGGCTCGTCGTCGTCGATGAACATCACCGCTCCGGACGCCCCGCCGGAGGTCATGATCGCCCTGACCCCGGTGAACAGCCTGATGGCGGTCACCGACCTGGTCTTCTCCGGGATCTTCAAGCGGATCCCGAACCTGCAGATGGCCCTGTCCGAGGGGGGCATCGGCTGGCTGCCCTACGCCCTCGAGCGCGCCGACTACGTCTTCCAGCACCACAAGGCGTGGACGTTCACCGACCTCGGCGGCCGGCTGCCCAGCCAGGTCTTCTACGACCACATCTGGACCTGCTTCATCGACGACCCGGTGGGCGTGAAGCTGCGCGACCAGGTCGGCATCAACAAGATCATGTGGGAGCTGGACTACCCGCACTCGGACTCCACCTGGCCGCACGGTCCCGAGAAGCTGTTCAAGGACCTCGCCGGGGTCTCGGACGCCGACATCAACAAGATCACCCATGAGAACGCGATCCGGGCGTACTCGTTCGACCCCTTCACCATCCGGCCGAAGGAGAAGGCCACCGTCGCCGCGCTGCGCGCCGAGGCGGCCGACGTCGACATCGAGACCAAGAGCATGGGCCGCCGCAAGGCCGAGGCCGACTCCGGCAACGCCGCGCTGCTGGGCTCGGTCGCCGCCACGGGCGCGAACCGGTAGTCCCCTCGCAAAAGGTAAGCCCCACCCGCGCGGGTCGGCCCCCAGCCGGCCCGCGCGTCCACCCTCACGATCGTGCCGACGGCGGGTGGGTGCCGACGGCGAGGTCCGGTCTTCTGCTGGTTCGGGCGGCGGTAACGTCCGGCCTACCGCTGACCGCTCGCGGCGGAAGAGGCCCACGAGCGAGGACGGTAGTGCGGGGCCGCCCGACGCGGCGGCGGACTTTCGGAGAAGCGGAGGGCTGACCCCGGCTCGGGGTACGGTCTCGCCGATCGACCTCATGGCGGCCCGCGCCGGAACGCAGGCCAGAAGTCCGAGTGGGACGTCGATGTCTCCGCCTGACGGGGTGGGGAGCGCGCCGTATCGTCCTGCACATGGAGACGATCCGGGTGTTCATCCTCGACGACCATGAGATCGTGCGCAATGGTCTGCGACAGACCCTGGAACGCCATGACGACATAAAGGTGGTCGGCGAGGCCGGTCTCGCCGCCGAGGCGATACGCCGGATCCCGGCCCTCCTGCCGAACGTCGCCGTCCTCGACGGGCGGCTCCCCGACGGAAGCGGCATCGACGTGTGCCGCGACATCCGCTCCGCCCACCCCGACACCGCCTGCCTGATCCTGACGTCCTACGACGACGACGAGGCGTTGTTCTCCGCCATCATGGCGGGCGCGGCCGGCTATGTGCTCAAGGAGATCCGCGGCAACGACCTCGTGAGCGCCATCCGGACGGTCGCAGCCGGCCAGTCGCTGCTCTCCCCGTCGGTCACCCGCCGGGTGCTCGAACGCATGCGCGAGGGGCCGAAGAAGGATCCGGCGCTGGCGTCCCTCAGCGCCCGGGAAGGCGAGATCCTCCAGTACATCGCCGAAGGTCTTACCAACCGGCAGATCGGTACCCGGGTGCACCTGTCCGAGAAGACGGTCAAGAACTATGTCTCCAGCATCCTGGAGAAGCTCGACATGACCAGCCGGACACAGGCCGCGGTCTACGCGCTGAAGCTGACAGGCGAGGACTGATCTGTCGGGGGCCGGGAACCCCACCCGGACGGCATCCGCATAGGGCCGAAGGCCCCGACCCCACGGGAGGAAGGTCGCGAACCCACACGCCCAAGGTCGGGTGCGACACATCCGGACACAGGGAACATTGTCCCTGTCGGCAGGAAGCCGACGAGGGGGTGGCCACCATGGATGTCACACCGACCCCGGCCTACACACCGACGACGACCTACACACCGACGACGGCCTGCGCGCCGACGACGACTGCCAACGCCGGCCTGACCGGTGGCCCGCGCCAGGTGACGGGCCGCGCCCCGGCCGTGGCCAACCCCCGGCGCACACGGCTGGGCGCCGGCCGGGCGACCGTCGGCACCGCACCGCTGCTCCACGGCCAGCCCCTCGACCTCGCCAGGATCATCGCCGTCGGCGAGGTGGTCGCCGGGGCGGTGGCGGTGTCCTGGCAGGTCGCCCACCGCGACCCGGGTCCCCGCGCGATCGGCGACGGCCCCTGTACGCCCGCATCCTGCGGGCTCAACGGGTCGACTGGGGGAGATCCTCGACACAGGGCCGCCGCGTGGCACCGCGCGGCCCCCACGGGCCCCGTGCCGCCGACGTTTAGGAGGCAGGTCGTGCGCGCCGACGAAATC
>NZ_JANEZT010000017.1 GCF_025403405.1 Frankia tisae | reverse complement strand
CCCCGGGCGGGTGGGCTGCTCGCCGTGCTGCCCGGGGGCCGCGGCAACGACTTCGCCCGCGGCCTGGGCCTGCCCGCCGACCCCTGCCGCGTCGCCGCCGAGCTGGCGGGGTTCCGGGAACGGCGGGTGGACCTGGCGGAGGTCGCCGGCCGGCCGTACCTGGGGATCGCCAGCGTCGGGTTCGACTCCGACGTGCAGGTCATCGCCAACCGGACCCGGCTGCTGCGGGGGCGGCACGTCTACACCTATGCGGCACTGCGGGCGGTGGCGGCCTGGCGGCCGGTGCGCTTCACGGTGACGGTCGACGACGAGCCGCCCCGAACGCTGCATGGCTGGACGGTCGCCGCGGCCAACGCGGCCTACTACGGCGGCGGGATGCGCTTCGCCCCCGACGCCGACCTCGCCGACGGGCTGCTGGAGATCGTGCTGGTCTCGCGGACGTCCCGGCTGACCTTCCTGGCGCTGTTCCCGCGGGTGTTCGCCGGCCGGCACGTTCACACCCGCCACGTACGGGTGCTGCGCGGGCAACGGGTGCGCATCAGCGCCGACCGGCCGCTCGCGGTGTACGCCGACGGGGACCCGCTGGCCGACCTGCCCACGGAGATCGTCGTCCGCCCGGCCGCACTGCGCCTACTCGTCCCGCCCGGCCGCACCGCAACCGGACCAGGCGGCCAGACGTCAGGACGCGGTTAGTCCTCCCGTTGTGCGGGCTGCGTGTGCGCGTCGGCGAGCTCCGACGTCGCGTGGTAGTCGACGAGGCCGCTGACCTGCGGGTAGTGCAGGTCGAAGGCGGGCCGCTCGGAGCGGATCCGCGGCAGCGACCGGAAGTTGTGCCGCGGCGGCGGGCAGGACGTCGCCCATTCCAGCGAGTTGCCGTACCCCCACGGGTCGTCGACGGTGGCGAGCTCGCCATGCCGGTAGGAGTGCCACAGGTTGTAGATGAGCGGCAGCGTCGACATCGCCAGCAGGAATGCGCCGGCGGTCGAGACCGTGTTCAGGGTGGTGAAACCGTCGGCCGGACCGTAGTCGGCGTAGCGCCGCGGCATGCCACGCACGCCGAGCCAGTGCTGCACCAGGAACGTGGTGTGGAAACCGAGGAACATGGTCCAGAAATGGACCTTGCCCAGCCGGTCGTTCATCATCCGCCCGGTAATCTTCGGGAACCAGAAGTAGGTGCCGCCGAACGCGGCGAAGACCACGGTGCCGAACACGACGTAGTGGAAGTGGGCGACGACGAAGTAGCTGTCGCTGACGTGGAAGTCGTTCGGCGGGCTGGCCAGTATCACCCCGGTCAGCCCGCCCAGCAGGAAAGTCACCAGGAAGCCGAGCGCAAACAGCATCGGCGTTTCGAAGGTGAGCTGACCGCGCCACATCGTGCCGATCCAGTTGAAGAACTTGATGCCGGTCGGCACCGCGATGAGGAACGACAGGAAGGCGAAGAACGGCAGCAGCACCGCGCCGGTGACATACATGTGGTGCGCCCACACGGCGATGGACAGAACCCCGATCCCGATCGTGGCGAAGACCAGCCCCTTGTAGCCGAACAGGGGTTTTCGGGAGAAGACCGGGAGGATCTCGCTGATGATGCCGAAGAACGGCAGGGCGATGATGTAGACCTCGGGGTGGCCGAAGTACCAGAACAGGTGCTGCCACAGGATCGCGCCGCCGTTCGCCGCGTCGAACACGTGCGCGCCGAACCGGCGGTCCGCCTCCAGCGACAGCAGCTGCGCGGCCAGCACCGGGAACGCGACGATCACCAGGATCGACGTCACCAGGAACGTCCAGCAGAAGATGGGCAGCCGGAACATCGTCATGCCGGGCGCGCGCAGCGTCAGGATCGTGGTGATCATGTTGACGGCGCCGAGGATGGTGCCGAGCCCGGACACCACCAGGCCCAGGACCCACAGGTCGCCGCCGGTGCTGGGCGAGTAGATCCTGCTGTTGAGCGGGGCGTAGGCGAACCAGCCGAAGTCGGCGGCGCCGTCCGGGGTGAGGAACCCGGCGATGACGGTCAGCCCGCCGAACAGGAAGAACCAGTACGACAGCGAGTTCAGCCGGGGGAACGCCACGTCGGGGGAGCCGATCTGCAACGGCACCAGGAGGTTCGCGAACGCGAACGCCAACGGCGTCGCGAACAGCAGCAGCATGATCGTGCCGTGGATCGTGAACAGCTGGTTGTACTGCTCGTTGGAGAAGTACTGCAGCCCCGGCCGGGCGAGCTCCGCCCGCATCATGACGGCCAGAACCCCGGCGAACAGGAAGAAACCGAACGCGGTGACGAAGTACATCACGGCGATGTCCTTGTGGGACGTCGTCCGCAGGTAGCCGAGCAGGTTCGGGTGCTTCCTGGTATGCGTTGTGCCAGTACTCGCCGGGCTGTACCGGGTGTATGATGCCGGTTCCTGCGGCTCCTGGAGAATCGTCACACTCGGCTCCCGGTTCCTCGTCGTCCGCGTGGCACCGCGGGCGGGCCGCGGCGTGCGGGCGGCGGCCAGCAGGCCGGGCCGGCGCCGCCGGCGACCGCGGTTCAGGGGCGGTCGGCCGGCGGCAGCCTAACGTGCCGGACGGGATTCCGGCCGGAGGCGAGTCGCGTTTTCTTCGATATGTTTCGCGATGCCCCGCCGAGCAATCTGGGGGATTCGTGGTAATTGAATTGTCTTCGTGCCGGCCGATCCGTGCCGCCGATCCGTGGCGGCGGTCAGGCCGGCTGGGCGCCGGGAACACCGTCCTCGACGATCCAGGTGGCGTCGGTGGAGACCGGCGAGTCCGGTCGGGAGAGGTCTGCGACGATCCGCATGTCCGCACGCCACTCCGTCGGCGTCACCCGAATCCGGGTGTATCCTCGGCGATCGCCGCGGAAGTAGCGGACGTGCGGGTTGAAACGGGCGTTGTTCTCCTGGACGAATTCGTCGTTGATGAGGAAGAAGGCCGAGCTGATCGAGGTGCAGACGAATTCCGTCGCGACCGCGGGCGTCTCCGGCCGGTCGAAGTCGACCCGCAGGTCGTTCACCCAGGCGCAGTGGAGATCCCCGGAGAGCACCACGGGATTGCGGGCCCCGCTGTCACGCACCCCGGTCAGCAGCCGGCGCCGGTAGGGACGGTAGCCGTCGTTCTCGTCGAGGTTGGTCAGGATGGTCCCCGCCCCGATGGACAGCTGGCCGTCAAGCTGGCCCATCATCGTCTGCTGTGCGATCACGTTCCATCGGGTCCGGGACGCGTCGAGCCCCGCGCGCAGCCAGCGTTCCTGGGCCGCCCCGGCCATCGTGCCACCGGTGTTGCCGACGCCGAGGGAGGCCGGGCCGATGGCCTCCGGTGAGTTGCCCGGCACCGGGGTCCGGTACTGGCGGGTGTCCATGACGTTGAGCGTCAGCAGGCTGCCGAAGGCGAGTCGGCGGTAGATGCGCAGGTCGGGCGAGCCCGGGTTGAGATCGACCCGGATCGGCATGTGTTCGTAGTACGCCTGGTAGGCGGCGGCCCGCTGGCGGGCGAAGGCGGCCGGGTCCTGGTGGCGGTCGCCGGCGTCACCGGCCTCGTCGACGAGGCCCGCGTAGTTGTTCTCCACCTCGTGGTCGTCCCAGGTGACGACCCAGGGCGCGGCGAGGTGGGCGGCCTGCAGCGCCGGGTCCGCCTTGTACTGGCCGTAGCGGTTGCGGTAGTCCGCCAGAGTCTGGAGCTGGTCGAGTCCGGGCTGCTGGGGGGTGGTGTGCACGCGGTCCGGGAACCGGCTGTCCGGGTCGTACTCGTAGATGTAGTCGCCGACGTGCAGGACGAGATCCGGCGCGTCCGCGGCGATGGCGTCGAAGGCCGGCCAGTAGCCGTTCTGGAAGTCCTGGCAGGAGGCCAGCGCGAGGGTCAGCGCCCCGCCGGCTCCGTCCGCACCGGCCTGCGGGGCGGCGGCGGTCCTGGTCCGGCCGACGGGGCTGAGCACGGTGCCGGCACGGAAACGGTAGAAGTAGTCGTGTCCCGGCTCCAGGCCGCGGACGTCGACGTGCACCGAATGGGCGAACGCCGCCTGCGCGGTCTGGGTGCCGGCGCGCACCACCGAGCGGAAGCGCTCGTCGGTGGCGATCTGCCAGTCGACCGGGACGTCGCGCGAGGGCATCCCGCCGCCCTCGCTGGGGCGCGGCGCCAGGCGGGTCCACAGGATGACGCCGTCGGGCAGCGGGTCGCCGCTGGCCACGCCCACGCCGAACACGCCTTCGGTCACCCCGGGGACGGGGGTCGGGGCACGCAGCGTCGGAGCCGGGATCGGTCTCGGATCGCCCGAGCCGCCGCAGGCCGCCAGCCCCACCGCGGCCGCCGCCGCGCCGCTGAGCCCCAGCCCGCCGAGCAGCACCGCCCGCCGGTGCGGACGCCCACTCGGCGCTGTCTCGGAGCCGGTCTCGGAGCCGGTGTCGGATGGACGGGATCGAAGGGGACGCTCGGGGCCCGCCGCGGCAAAACCGGTCACAGATTCGGAGGGTAGTGCCTGCAGATTGCCGGGGACGTCCGGACCCGCACATGATTGCGCACCTATCCGGCATCAGCCCGCTATGTGCGCCGCCGCGAGGCCGCTTCGCCGCCGGCCGGTCCGGTCTTCCAGCCGGTCCGGTCTTCCGGCCGATCCAGGCCGATCCAGGCGGCCTGACGGAAATTGCAGGAGGTTAATGCCGGTTCCGGGGCCTCTGGGCCGTCATCAACCTCCTGCAATTCAGCCGGCCAGCCGGCCAGCCGGCCAGCCGGCCAGCCAGCCGGTCAGCTGGAGCGGGTGCGGCTTGGGCGCGGCTCAGGCGTGGGCGGGATGGGGACGGCCGGGCTGCTCACCGCCGTGCGCCTCGCCGAAGGCCCGCGTCGGGACCATCACCTTGCGCTGGTAGATGCACACGAGCACGCCGTCCTGGTTGTGGCCGCGGGTCTCCACGGTGACGACGCCTCGGTCGTCGCGGCTGCGCGAGGGGACCTTGCCGAGCACGGTCGACTCGCCGTAGATCGTGTCGCCGTGGAACACCGGCGCGACGTGCCGCAGCGACTCGACCTCCAGGTTGGCGATGGCCCTGCCGGAGACATCCGGGACCGACATGCCCAGCAGCAGGGAGTACACGTAGTTGCCGACCACCACGTTCCGTTTGAACTGGGTGTTCCGCTCGGCGTAGTGGCTGTCCAGGTGCAGGGGATGGTGGTTCATCGTGAGCAGGCAGAACAGGTGGTTGTCGTACTCGGTGACGGTCTTGCCCGGCCAGTGCCGGTAGACGGCGCCGACCTCGAACTCCTCGAACCAGCGGCCGAACTGCATGACGGACCCCCTCCGGACGCAGCGCCGGCGGTGCGCCGCATGCCCTTTTGACTGCAGAGGGTAGTCATCCTTCGCGCCGTGTAGTCGTGTAGTCGTGTAGTCGTGTCGCCGTGTCGCCGTGTCGCCGTGTCGCCGTGTAGTCGGGTCCGCGCGGACGGCCTCAGCCGAGGTCGACCTCGCGGCGGTGCGGGTCGCGTAGGTCGGTGCCCGCGGCCAGCCAGCGCTGGTGCAGCGCCTCGGGGCCGTGCACCCGCTTGAAGGCGGCCTCGTTCATCGTCATCGGCAGTACGGGCAGGAAGCGCACCGGCGCGGCGGCGGCGAACGCCGGGTCGTCCACGGCGTCCGCGAGCGGCAGGTCGGGGATCAGGCCGCCGGGCTCGCCGACCAGCACCGCGGTGAACGGCGCACCGTCCCACAGCGGCTCACCGAGGTCCAGGCCGGCGCCGGGGGCGATCGGCCGGCCCTCGACGGCGGGCACGGCCGCGAGCACGGCGAGCCGGCGCAGCACGCTGTCGCGCCGGCCACGCAGCGACAACACCAGCTCCGCCCGCGGCCCGGCTGGGTCGCGCACGGCGGAGTCGGACGCCGTCATCGGCTCCCGGGACATGCCGAGGGTGAGATAGCGGACGAGGCCGTCGCGGTCGGGGCCGAACCGCAGCACGTCCATCTGCTCGGTGCCGAGGAAGGTCACCGAGGCGCGGCCGGTGTCCCGGCCGAACAGCGCCGCGACGTGCCCCTCGACCGATCGTCGCAGGGCGGCGCTATCGCTCATGGGACCCGTGCCGCTGTTCGCATGGGATCGATCGTAGGGTCGGCGGGAGCGCCCGTGTCGCCGGCCGGCGTCCGGGAACCGTCGTACCCGGTGGGGGCGTTCAATATGGTGCGTGACGACCTCGGAGAGGCTACGGCTATGGGACAGGTGCTGACGAAGGGCGGCAATGCGCCGCTGCCCACCACCGACGTGCGGGTGGAGATCGCCTCGTCGAGCTCGCTGGACATCGCCGCGATCCTGGTGACCGCCGCCGGCAAGGTGCGCACCGACAACGACTTCGTCTTCTTCAACCAGCCGACCGGCCCGGGGGTGTGGCTGCTGCCGCCGTCGGCGCTCGAGTTCACCCTCGCCGCCGTCCCACCGGACATCGACAAGGTCGTCATCACGGGCAGCCTGGACGGCAGCGGCCCGGTGACGTTCGCGGGCGTGCGGGGCCTGGGCATCTCGGTGCGCGACACCCGCGGCGGCGCCGAGCTGGTCCGGTTCGACCCCGCCGGGCTCGGCGCTGAGACCGCGCTCATCCTCGTCGAGCTCTACCGCCGGGCCGGCGCGTGGAAGGCCCGCGCGGTCGGGCAGGGCTACGCCGCCGGGCTTGCCGGCATCGCCACCGACTTCGGCATCGCCGTCGACGATCCCGGCACCTCCGGCGGGTCCCCGCCCGCGGCGCAGCCGCAGCCCGCCGGCCAGCAGTGGGCGCCGCCTGCCGCGCCGCCGCTGCCCGCGGCCGGGCCGCCCGGCGGCCAGCAGTGGGGCGCGCCGCCGCCCGGCCGGCCGTGGGGCCCGCCCCTCGGCGCGCCGCCGCCGCAGCAGCCCGGTCAGCAGTGGGGGCCGCCTCCCGGGGCGCCGCAGTGGGGTGCGCCGCAGCCGCCGCCCGGTCAGCCGTGGGGGCCTCCTGGTACGCCGCCCGTGCCAGCCGGCCAGCCAGGCGGCCGGGTCAACCTGGACAAGGGCCGGGTCTCGCTGGCCAAGGGCCAGAGCGTGTCGCTGGTGAAGACCGGCGCCCCGCCGCTCACCCGGGTGCGGATGGGTCTGGGGTGGGATCCGGCGCAGCGCGGCCGGTCGATCGACCTCGACGCGTCCTGCATCCTGTTCGACGATCGCGGCAAGGATGTGGACAAGGTCTGGTTCATGTCCAAGAAGGGCGCGCGCGGCGCGGTGCGCCACTCCGGCGACAACCTCACCGGCGACGGCGCCGGCGACGACGAGACGATCCAGGTGGATCTTGCTGCGCTGCCCCTGAACGTCGTCACCCTGATCTTCACGGTGAACAGTTTCCAGGGGCAGCCGTTCACCGACGTGCGCAACGCCTACTGCCGGCTCTACGACGACGTCACCGGCCAGGAGCTCGTCCGCTTCGACCTGTCCGAGTCCAAGCCGTCCACCGGCCTGGTGATGTGCCGGGTGCAGCGCGACCGCGGCGGCCCCAGCTGGGTGATGACCGCGATCGGCGAGTTCCACGACGGCAAGACCGTCCGTGCGATGGTCAACCCGTCGAAGCAGTACCTCTGACGTCAGCCGCCGCGTCAGCGGCCGCGCCGGTGCCGGTTTCGGCCGGGGCGGTCGGGGCGGGTCGGCGTAGCCGGATGATGGCGGTGGCGTCGCGCTGCCCGTCGCCGCGGGCCTGCGAGGCGGCGAGATCGGCCTCGGCGAGCTCGGTCAGCGGCACCTCGACGCCGCGCCGGGCCGCCTCCGCCAGGCAGATCCGCAGGTCCTTGCGCATCCAGTCGACGGCGAAGCCGAAGTCGAACTCGTCGCGGATCATGGTGGCGGCGCGGTTGGTCAGGTACCAGGAGCTCGCGGCGCCGCCCGACACGGCGGGCAGCACCTGGTCCAGGTCGAGGCCGGCGGCGATCGCGAAGTTCAGTGCCTCGGCCGCTCCCTCGACGGCCCCGGCGACAAGGATCTGGTTGACCATCTTCGTGAGCTGACCGGTGCCGACCGGGCCGATGCGGGTGATCGTCGCGCCGTAGGCGGCCAGGACCGGCCGGACCCCCTCGACGGTGTCCGGGTCGCCGCCGCACATCACACTGAGGCGCCCCGCCTCGGCGCCGGCCTGCCCGCCGGATACCGGCGCGTCGACGAAGCCGACTCCCACCTTCGCGACCTGCGCCGCGATCTCGACGGCCAGCTCCGCCGACGTCGTTGTGTGGTCGACGATCGTCGCCCCCGGCGCCAGCGCACCGAGCGCGCCGTCCGGGCCGAGCAGCACCGCGCGGACGTCGTCATCGGCCCCGACGCACACGCACACCACGTCGGACCCGGACGCGGCCTGCGCCGGCGTGGCCGCGACCCGACCCGGATGCTCGGCGGACCAGCGTGCCGCGGTCGCCTCCGTGCGGTTGAACACGACCGTGTCGAATCCGGCGCGGGCGAGATGGCCGGCCATGGGAAAGCCCATGGTGCCGAGGCCGACGAAGGCAACCTGCATCAGTGTGCTCCTGTCCCGGATGGTCGGTCATGAGCAGGTTACGCAGGTCGGACCGGGCGGCCGCGGAGATGGCCCGCATCAGCGCCGTGCGCCGCGTCAGTGGGTGCCGTCGTACTCCCGCAGCAGAGCCCGGCTGATGATCCTCTTCTGGATCTCGGAGGTGCCCTCGCCGATGAGCATGAACGGAGCCTCCCGGTAGAGGCGTTCGATCTCGTACTCCTTCGAATAGCCGTAGCCGCCGTGGATGCGGAACGCCTCCGTCGTCACCTCGTGGCAGTACTCGCTGGCCAGGTACTTCGCCATCCCGGCGGAGACGTCGTTGCGCTGCCCCGAGTCCTTCTTGCGGGCGGCGCTGACCATCATCAGATGGCCGGCCTCGACCTTGGTCGCCATCTCGGCGAGCTTGAAGGCGATGGCCTGATGCTCGGCGATCGGCCGGCCGAAGGTGCGCCGGGTCTGCGCGTAGGCGATGCCGAGCTCGAAGGCGCGGATCATGATGCCGCAGGCCCGCGCGGCGACGTTGACCCGGCCGACCTCGACGCCATCCATCATCTGGTAAAAGCCCTGGCCGCGGCCGTCGGCACCGCCGAGGATCGCCGTGGCCGGCACCCGGTGGCCGGTGAGGATCATCTCGGTCGTCTCGATGCCCTTGTAGCCGAGCTTGTCGATGCCGCCGGGAATGGTGATCCCGTCGTGGGTGCCGAAGCCCGGTTCCTTCTCCAGCAGAAAGGTGGTCATGTTCCGGTAGACCGATTCCGCGCCCTCGTCAGTCTTCACCAGGGTGGCGACGATGCCGGCCCGCGCGCCGTTGGTCAGCCACATCTTCTGCCCGTTGAGCACGTAAGCGTCGCCGTCGCCGTCGCCGACTTCCCGGTCGGCCCGGGTGGTGATGGCCGCGACGTCCGAGCCGCAGCCGGGCTCGCTCATCGAGAACGCGCCGCGCAGCTCGCCGGTCGCCATCCGCGGCAACAGCCGGCTGCGCTGGTCGGCGGTGCCGTGCCGGCCGATCAGGTAGGCGACGATGAAATGGGTGTTGACGACCCCGGCGACGCTCATCCAGCCCCGGGCGATCTCCTCCACGACCAGCGCGTAGGTGAGCAGCGACTCGCCCAGCCCGCCGTACTGCTCGGGAATAGTGATTCCGAACAGCCCCATCTCCTTCATCGACGCGACGATCGATTCTGGGTACTCGTCAGCGTGTTCGAGTTCGGTGGCGAACGGAAGGATTTCCTTGTCGACGAACGTGCGCACCGCCGCGAGGATGTCGCGCTGCACGTCGGTCAGGTCATCGGTCTGCGCTATCCGGCCCATCGGTCGTCCCCCTCCTGCGGCCTGGCGTGGCTGGCTGGCGTTCGACGCCGACCGGCGGCTCGAACTTCCGCGTGCGGGCAAGTCCCGCGGCGCGGCCCTTGCCCGCGACGACCTCGGCCATCTTGCGGCTGGCCTCGTCGATCATCTCGTCGCCGAGCATCACCGCGCCGGTCAGACCGCCCTCGGCCGAGGTGTGCCAGGCGTAGGCGTCCAGGATCAGTTCGGCGTGGTCGTAGTCGGCCTGGCGTGGGGCGTAGATCTCGTTGGCCGCGGAGATCTGGCCGGGATGAAGTACCCATTTCCCGTCGAAGCCCAGTGCGGCCGAGCGGGCGGCGGTCGCCCGGAAACCGTCGTTGTCGCGGATCTGGAGAAAGGGGCCGTCGATTGCCTGCACCCCGCGGGCGCGGGCCGCTTCCAGAATCTTGAACAGCACGTAGTGGAAGGGATCGCCCGGATAGTCCGGACTGAGCGTGCCGACCGTGAGAGACGGCATGTTGATCGACGCCATGAAGTCGGCCGGACCGAAGATGATGGTCTCGATCCGAGGGCTGGCGAAGGCGATCTCGCGCACGTTCGACAGGCCGAGCGCGGTCTCGATCTGTGCCTCGATCCCGAGCCGGCCGACCTCGAACCCCAGCACCTTCTCGATCTGGGTGAGCAGCAGGTCAAGCCACGCCACCTGGGCGGCGGACTGCACCTTCGGCAGCATCACGCAGTCCAGGTTCGCCCCGGCGCCCTCGACGACCTCGATGACGTCGCGGTAGGTCCAGCGGGTCGTCAGGTCGTTGACCCGGACAGCCCTGGTCCGGCCCGCCCAGTCGCCCTCGTTGAGCGCCGCGACCACGTTCGCCCGCGCGGCTTCCTTCGCGGCCGGTGCCACCGAGTCCTCCAGATCGCAGAACACCTGGTCGGCGGGTAGGCCCTGGGCCTTGCCGAGCATCTTCGTCGAGGAGCCGGGGACGGCCAGGCACGAGCGGCGGGAACGCTGCGACATGATCTTTATGTTATCGACTCGTCACTCATCGTGCTCAACATCGGTCCGGGATCCGGAGGTGACTGCCCACGCGGGCGGGTATGTCGGGGTCGGGGTTGCGGGCTGCGCCCGCGCGGGTAGCCTCCGGCCGTGAACAGGTCTTCGGCGCCGGCCCGCGGCGGTATGTCCGCCCACGTCGGGAGCGGTCGGTGACCCCGATGCCCACGCGTCCGGCTCAGTCCAGGGTGTACTGCCGCCGCCTGGCCGGCCTGCTCGTCCTCGACCCGAACGGCGACCAGGTCGGCCGGGTCCACGATGTGATCGTCACGCTCCGCCTCGGTCACGAGCCGCCGCGCGTGCTGGGCCTCGCGGTCGAGGTCCAGCGGCGGTCGATCTTCGTGCCGATCGGGCGGGTCACCGGCGTGGAGTCCGGCGCGGTCGTGCTCTCGTCGGCCCGGCTGAGCTGGCGGCGCTTCCAGCAGCGGCCGAACGAGACCCGGGTCCTCGGCGAACTGCTCGACCGCCGGGCGACGTTGCTGTCCTCGGGCACCGAGGTCACCGTCGTCGACGCGGCGATCGAGCCGATCCGTGGCGGGGACTGGGTGCTCGACCAGGTGGCGGTGCGCAAGGGGCGGGGCCGGCGCGGCGAGGTCCGCACCGTCGCCTGGGACGAGGTCACCGGCCTGTCGCTGGCCGAGGGAGGCCAGGGCGCGGCGAATCTGCTGGCCGCGTTCGAGAAACTGCGCCCCGCGGACCTTGCGACCCTGCTGCACGACCTGTCCGACAAGCGGCGCGCCGAAGTCGCCGCGGCCCTCGACGACGAACGGCTCGCCGACGTCCTGGAGGAGCTGCCCGAGGACGAGCAGGTGGAGCTGCTCGGCGGGCTCGCCGAGGAACGCGCCGCCGACGTGCTGGAGGCGATGGGCCCCGACGACGCTGCCGACCTGCTCGGCGAGCTACCCGCAGAGGACGCCGAGCGGCTGCTGCGGCTGATGGAGCCGGACGAGGCCGCCAACGTGCGTCGCCTGCTGCGCTACGCCGACGACACCGCAGGTGGGATCATGACCAGCGAGCCGGTCGTGCTCGCCCCGAACGCCACCGTGGCCGAGGCGCTCGCGCGCATCCGCGAGCCGGAGCTGTCCCCGGCGCTGGCCGCGCAGGTCTACGTGGTCCGCCCGCCGTATGAGACGCCCACCGGGCGCTACCTGGGCCTCGCGCACTTCCAACGGCTGCTGCGGGAGCCGCCGTCCACCCTGGTCGGCGGGGTGATCGACGTGGACATCGTGTCGTTGCGCCCGGAGACCCCGCTCGCCGAGGTAACCCGGCATCTGGCGTCGTACAACCTGGTCGCCGCGCCGGTGCTCGACCGCGGCGGCCGGCTCGTCGGTGTGGTCACCGTCGACGACGTTCTCGACCACACGCTGCCGGCCGACTGGCGCGAGCGCCAGCTCGAATCCGACATCGACGCCAGCACGACGCCGGGCGCGCCCCCCCCGCCCGCGAGCGGCGGCGAACCGGGCGCCCTGGGCGGCGTGGGCGCCAGCCCGCCGGCGGCCCCGTGAGACGCCGCCGGCGCGGCTCGCGCCTGGACCAGCCGCGGCTGTCGCGGCGCGCGTCGCTGCGGCCCGCCTACGAGTCGGACGCGTTCGGCCGGATCGCCGAGCGGGTGGCCCGGTTCATCGGAACGGCGCGCTACCTCGTCGCCCAGAGCATCGTCATCGTGCTCTGGGTCGCATACAACATCTTCGTCCCCAGCTCCGGGCGGTTCGACGAGTTCCCGTTCATCTTCCTGACGCTGGTGCTGTCGCTGCAGGCCGCCTACGCGGCGCCGCTCATCCTGCTGGCGCAGAACCGGCAGGACGACCGGGACCGGGCGAACCTCGCCCAGGACCGGGAGCAGTCGGTCCGCACCCGCGACGACACCGAGTACCTGGCCCGGGAGCTGGCCGCGGTACGCATCACCATCGGCGAGCTGGCCACCCGCGACTTCCTGCGCTCCGAGCTGCGCGCCCTGCTCGCCGAGCTGGACACGGCCGACCGCGACCCTGACCAGGAACGGCGCGACCGGCGCCGGCGCCGCGAGGGCGAACGCCCCGCCCGCCGAGACCGGGCTGTTGCCGCCGAGCAGGCCCCCGCCGAGAAGCGGGGGCGCGACTCCGACCAGGGCACCGAGGGATGAATGCGACCTTCTGGCCGCAGGTCAGGTCACCTGTCGGCGCATTCCCGTGCCCAACCCGCGCCCTAGGGCTTGGACGCCGCGCCGCGGCAGAGCGTCAGCACCGCCATCGCGATCTCGACGCCGCGGGGACCCAGCTCGTCCGCCCAGACGGCGATGATCTCGTTTTCCCGGGCGTGCTCGATCCGGGGGCCGCCCTCGGCCGAGCGCAGCGCCTGGATCTGCTGGGACAGGTCGCGGCGGGTGGCGAGCAGCTCGCGCAGGTGGGCGTCGATGTCGTCGATGTGCTGGCGACCCTGCGCGATGTTGCTGATTGTCAGTGACTCGCCCGCGATCGGCGCGCGCGTCGCACCGGTGAGCGTGGCGCCCGGCGCCGTGGGAGCGGGGATCGCGGCGTCGTGACGGTCGACGAGGTTGTCCACGAAGGGGCCTTTCGATCGGAGGCCCGGCGCAGCCCAGGCCAAGAGAACCCGGGTGCGGACCGGGCCTGGGTCTGACGCTCGTACCGCGTGAGGTCAGCGGTGGAGCGGGGACCGTGCCCGGTCCCCATAAAACGGAGGCAGCAGCGCGCCGTGGTGCGAGGTTCGGCTGCACTCCATACAGCAAGCATGCCAGCCCGGCGGGGATCCGTCCAGGAACCTACGTGGCGCCGCAGTCACCCCCCTCGCCCCAGATCCTCCCGCGTCGAGGCGTCGCGGGCGGCCCTCGCCCGCCTTGCCAGGGTGGCCGAGGCCACGGGTGCAGCGCCGCCGGTGGGACGATGATCTGATGGCACAGATGGAGCTCGCCGGCATGCCCCGCAAGCTGTTCGCCTGTACGCCGTCGCGGCTGGCCGCGTTCGAGGACTGCCCCCGCCGCTACCGGATGATCTATCTGGACCGGCCGCGCCCGCCGAAGGGCCCGCCGTGGGCGCACACCTCTGTCGGCGTCAGCGTGCACAACGCGCTACGCCGGTGGTGGGAGGAGTCGCATCAGCGGCGCACCCCGCTGCGCGCCGCCGAGCTGCTGCGCCTGGGTTGGGTCGACGAGGGCTTCCGTGACCCCGAGCAGTCGCAGCGCTGGCGGGAGCGGGGCGTGCAGATGGTCCGCGGCTACGTGGCCGGCCTGGACCCGGCGGCCGAACCGCGCGGGGTCGAACGGTCGGTCGCCACCCGCACCGAGGCGTTGGCCTTCTCCGGCCGGGTGGACCGCCTCGACGACCGCGACGGCGAACTCGTCGTCGTCGATTACAAGACCGGTCGGCGGCCCGTCACCGACGACGACGCCCGCACCTCGCCGGCGCTCGCCCTGTACGCGCTGGCCGCGGGCCGGATGCTGCGCCAGCCCTGCCGGCGGGTCGAGCTGCACCACGTGCCCACCGGCACGATCGCCGTCGCCGAGCACACCGAGGACAGCATCGCCCGCCACGTCCGGCGCGCCGAGTCCGTCGCGGCCGACGCCGTCGCAGCGACCGAGGCCCTGCGCGCCGGCGGCGACCCCGATCGGGCCTTCCCGCCGCGTCCCGGCTCGCTGTGCTCGTGGTGCGACTTCCGCCGGCTGTGCCCGCAGGGCCAGGCCGCCGGCCCCGTGCGCCAGCCCTGGGACGCGCTCGGTGAGGACCCCGGTCCCGTGGCACCGTGAGCGCTGCGCGGTCCGGGCCCCCGGGCCGAGCGGCGCGGCACCGGCCACCCAGGCGACCCGGCCGTCCGCCGGATGTCACCATGGGGCGGTGTCCGAGCAGACCACCGCCCCCGCCCAGCCGCGGATCTCCGCGAAGGCGATGACCTTCACCGAGTCCGTCATCCGGGACATGACCCGGCTCGCCCTCGCGCATGACGCGGTGAACCTGGCCCAGGGATTCCCCGACTTCGCCTGCCCGCCCGAACTGAAGGAGGCGGCCAAGGCCGCCATCGACGCGGACGTGAACCAGTACGCGATCACCTGGGGGGCGGCGGAGTTCCGCGCCGCGGTCGCCGCGAAGGTGGGGCGGACCTACCCGGGCTGGTCGGTCGACCCGGACACCGAGATCTGCGTGACCTGCGGCTCGACCGAGGCAATGATCGCCACCATGCTGGCCCTGGTCGACCCGGGCGACGAAGTGATCATGTTCGAGCCGTTCTACGAGAACTACGGCCCCGACACGATCCTGTCCGGCGCCCGCCCGCGGCTGGTCCGCCTGCACGCCCCCGACTGGTCGATCGACCCGGCGGAGCTACGCGCGGCCTTCAGCGACCGCACCCGCGCCATCGTCCTGAACACCCCGCACAACCCGACCGGCAAGGTGCTGCGCCGCGACGAGCTGGAACTGGTCGCCGAGCTCTGCCAGCGCCACGACGCGCTGGTGTTCACCGACGAGATCTACGAGCACATCCACTACCTCGGACCCGGCGGCCACATCCCGCCGGCGACGATCCCCGGTCTCGAGGATCGGACCGTCACCATCAACGCCCTGTCGAAGACCTACGCGGTCACGGGCTGGCGGGTCGGCTGGACGATCGCGCCGCCCGCCTACACCTCGGCGATCCGCAAGGTCCACGACTTCCTGACCGTCGGTGCGGCGGCGCCGTTGCAGGCCGGCGGTGTCGCGGCGATGAGCCTGCCGCCCGCCTACTACGACGGGCTGGCCGAGCAGTACCGCGCCCGCCGCGATCTGCTGTGCGCCGCGCTGGCCGACACCGGGTTCACGTTCCGGGAGCCGGATGGCGCCTACTACGTGATGTGCGACACCAGTGCGATCGACCCTGACGGGGACGATGTGGCCCTGGCCCGGCGGCTGGTCACCGACATCGGGGTGGCGACCGTGCCCGGCTCGTCGTTCTTCGCCGATCCCGCCGACGGGCGCCACATCATCAGGTTCGGCTTCCCCAAGAAGCTCTCCACCCTGCAGGCCGCCGCGGGCCGCCTGGCCCGGCTGGCCCGCCCCGCCACCGGCGGCTGATCCGGCGCTCGGGTCGGGGCGTCGCCCACCCCGGCATCACAGCGCCGGGGTGGGCAGTCACAGCGCCGGGGTGGGCAGCCGATAGCCGGTTCTGGCGGCGCGGGCGTGCCCGGCGCGCAGCTCGTGGTCCAGCTCGGCGAGCTCGGCGCGGACCCCGCCGCGCATCGACCGGCCGAGCAGCGCCGGGCGGGCGCTCATCGCCGCGAGGTCGGGCGGGGCGTAGCGGCCACGCAGGTAGTCACCGATCCACCGGCCCTGCGCGCCGGCCAGCTCCGGGGAGCCGCCGACGTGGAAGACCCAGGAGGCCGCCAGGTCGAACACGCCGCCGAAGCGGGGCGAGCCCGGCCCGCCGGGCCCCAGCCCATCGGTGCCGTCGCCCAGCACCACCGCGTCGAACACGCCGAGCAGATCCCCGGCCTCGGCCCCCGCGGCGGCCGGGCCAGGGGATGCCATCGAGGTCTGGGAGTCGGCCCGGACGCCGTGGACCTCGAAGGGCGGCGCCGTCGCCGAGCCGGCCGCCAGCCGCAGGGTGCCGGTCGACACCGCGACAACCCGGTCGGCGCAGCCGTAGGCGGCGAGGCGGGCATGGGCGGGCAACGGCACGTGGCCGGGGGAGTAGGCGGTGACCGCGAGCCCCCCGTCGACGAGGGAGATCGTCGCGGCGGCGGTGGCCGTGTCCATGCCGAGGACGGCGACGCGGGGAAGACCTGTCACGTCGGGGCACTCTAGTGGCGCCGCCGGGGGACCTTCGCACTGCCGGGGAACCTTCGCACTGCCGGGGAACCTTTCGCATTACGGTGAACACATGAGCGTCGTCAAGATCAATGCGCTGACCGTGCCCGCCGAGATGCGGGCCGCCCTGGAACAGCGGTTCGCCGGTCGGGCCGGGATGGTCGAGCAGGCCGACGGGTTCGAGTGGTTCGAGCTGCTGCGCCCGATCGAAGGAACGGACACCTACCTCGTCTACACCCGCTGGCGCAGCGAGGAGGACTTCCAGAAGTGGCAGTCCTCGCAGGCGTTCGAGGAGGGCCACCGCCGCGCGGCCGCCGAGGCCGCGGCGAACGCACCGGCCGACGGTGCTGGTCACAGCGGTCCTGGTCATAGCGGTCCTGGGCATCCTGGGGGCCACGGTGGGGCCGGCGCTCCCGCGGCGAGCGGGGCCACGCTGTGGTCGTTCGAGGTGGTGCAGTCGGCGGCACCCGGCTCCGACTGAGACCGCTGCCTGCGGGGCTGCGCCGGGGGTGGACCGGCCCGCGATCAGTCGCGGTGGCTGGCGTCGGTCACCTCGCCGACGAACTGCTCGACCACGTCCTCCATGGCGATGACGCCGACGGTCGTCCCCGCGGCGTCGACGACCCGGCCCAGATGGCCGCCGGCGCGCTGCATGCGGCGCAGCACTTGGTCCAGGGGCAGGTTCGTGGCCAGCTCCACCATCCGGTGCAGCCGCAGTGGGGCCAGCGGGGTATCGAGGTCCTCGGGCGCGATCCCCAGGACGTCCTTGGCGTGCAGGAATCCCGCGATCTCCACGCCGTCGGCGGCGCCCCGGCCGGAGCCGGCGTCGGACCTCGGCGTGGTCGCGGCGTCGGGTGCCCGTACCGGGAACCGGGAGTAGCCGGTGCGGGCGACGACGTCCTCCAGCCCGCGGGCGGTGGTGGTCCAGGCGATCGTCACGGCCTGCGCGAGCGGGATCATCACCGCGCCCGCGTCGCGGTCGGAGAGCTCGAGGGCGCTGGTGAGCCGCTCGTGTTCGGCCTGTTCGAGCAGCCCCTCCTGCTTGGACTCGGCGATGATGGCGGCCAGCTCCTGTGGGGTGTACGCGGAAGCGAGCTCGTCGCGGGGCTCGACCCGCAGCAGTCGCAGCACCCGGTTGGCGAAGGTGTTCAGCAGGAGCACGAACGGCGAGGTCGCCCGGGCGAAGGCGATCAGCGGGGGCCCGAGCCAGACCAGGGCCCGTTCCGGCCCGGCGATCGACAGGTTCTTCGGCACGATCTCGCCGAGCACGATGTGCAGCGCGGACACGATGGTCAGCGCGACAGCGAAGGCGATCGCGTGCTGCGCCGCCTCGGGGACGGCGAGCGCGTGGAGCAGGTCCGTCAGTAGATGCGCGACCGCCGGCTCGGCGACGGCGCCGAGGGCCAGTGAGCACAGGGTGACGCCGAGCTGGGTCGCGGCGAGCAGCGGTGAGAGGTGCTCCAGCGTGCCGATGACCGAGCGGGCCCGCTTGTCGCCGGCCTCGACCATGGGTTCCAGCCGGTCGCGGCGCGCGGAGACGAAGGCGAACTCGGCACCGACGAAGAACGCATTGCCGGCGATCAGCGCGAGCCCGGCGACCAGTGCAAGCAGGGTCAAGATCCGCTCTCCGCCCGGGACTGCCGTGCCTGGGAGGCCCGCAGGGGTGGGGCGGTCAGCCGCACCCGATCGATGCGATGCCGATCGACGGCCACCACCGTCAGGATGATGCCATCGGCCTCGACCTGCTCCCCGACCGCACCGAGATGGCCGAGGCGGGCGAGAACCAGCCCGGCGACCGTCTCGTAGGGCCCGTCGGGCAGCCGCACGCCGGTGGCGTCGGCCGCCTCGTCGGGTCGCAGCAGCCCGGACACGAGCCAGGAGTGCGGCCCGTCGGGCACCACCCCCGGAGTGCTCGGCAGATCGTGCTCGTCCGACACCTCGCCGACCAGCTCCTCGACGAGGTCCTCCAGGGTGACGATGCCGGCGGTTCCGCCGTACTCGTCGATGACGGCGGCCAGCTGCAGCCCGTGCCGGCGCAGCCGGGAGAGCAGCGCGTCGCAGCCCAACGTGGCGGGCACGAGCAGCGGCGGGACCATGATCTCGCGCACGCCCACTGTGGCGCGGCGTGCGGCCGGGATCCGGAAGACGTCCTTGACGTGCACCACCCCGACCACCCCGTCCACGTCCCCGGCCCGGTCGCCGTCGGGTCGTCCCCGTACGGGGAAGCGCGAGTGCCCGGATTCCTGCGCCACCCCGAGCAGATCGGCGACGTGCATGTCGGCGTCGGCCCAGACGGTCTGCACCCGCGGGGTCATCACGTCGGCGGCATGGCGGTCACCGAAGCGCAGCGACCGCCGTAGCAGTGCGGCCGTCGAGGTCGGCAGGGTGCCCTGGCGGGCGGAGGAGCGCACGATCGAGCCGAGCTCCGCGGGGGACCGGCCGGCGTGCATCTCGTCCTGGGGCTCGACCCCCAGCGCGCGCAGGATCGCGTTGGCGACCCCGTTCAGCAGCCGGATGAGCGGACCGCACATCCGGGAGAACCAGACCTGGGGCCAGGAGACGGCTCGACCCACCCGCAGCGGCTCGCTGATTGCCCAGTTCTTCGGCACCAGCTCGCCGAAGACCATCTGGCTCACGGTCGCGACGAACAGGGCACCGATGAGCGCGAGCGCCGAGCTTGGCGCGTCCGGCAGACCGACGGCCTGCAATCCCGGGTGGATGAGGGTGGCCAGCGCCGGCTCGGCGAGGTAGCCGACGGCCAGTGAGGTCACCGTGATGCCGAGCTGCGCGCCGGAGAGCTGGAACGACAGCGAACGCACGGCCCGCAGGACGGCCTGGGAGCGCCGGTCACCGGCGCGGGCGGCGCGCTCCGCCTGGTGCGGCTCGATTGCGACGAGGGCGAACTCCGCCGCCACGAACAGCGCGTTGGCGGCGATCAGCACCACGACGATCGCGAGGTAGACGATCGCCTGGATCACCCGGCGCCGCCGGTGCCGGCGGGCTTGGCCTGCATCACCCTGGTATCGGCCTGGCGGCCAGCCGTCAGGCCGGGGAAGCGCCCCGCGTCGTTCACCGGTGGATGTCCTTTCCGTAGAACGGGCCTGCGCTACCCGGCGAGGCCGGCCCGCACACCGCGGCAGGGCCACGGTACGTCCGCGTCTCGCCCGATCGGTGCTCGACTGCCCTGCCCGGTCTGTGTTGATTGGTGCGCGGGCGGCGGGGCGCGTCGAGATTTCGGGACGCCAAGGGTTGTGACTACACGACTACGCATCCACACTCTGGGTTGTGGCACACGTACTTGCGATAGCGAATCAGAAGGGTGGCGTCGCCAAGACGACCTCCGTGTCCAGCCTCGGCGCCGCGCTGAGCGAGCTGGGTCGCCGCGTCCTGCTGGTGGATCTCGACCCACAGGCGTGCCTGACCTTCTCCCTCGGCCTGGATCCCGACACCCTCGAGCTGTCCGTGCACGATGTGCTCCTCGGCCGGCTCTCCGCGGGCATCGTGATCACGAAGACCTCCGACGGCATGGACCTACTGCCAGCGACGATCGAGCTGGCCGGCTGTGAGGCGGTGCTGCTGTCGCGGACCGGCCGCGAGCACGCGCTACGGCTCGCCCTCGCCGAGGTGATCGACACCTACGACTTCGTGCTCATCGACTGCCCGCCGTCGCTGGGTGTGCTCACCATCAACGGGCTCACCGCCGCCGACGAGGTGATCGTGCCCCTGCAGTGCGAGACGCTGTCGCATCGTGGCGTCGGCCAGCTCCTCGACACGGTGCACGACGTGCAGCGGCTGACGAATCCGCGCCTCGGGGTCCGCGGCGTCCTGCCGACCCTGTTCGACGGGCGGATGGCGCACTGCCGGGCTGTGCTCTCCGACGTCTCCGCGCGGTACGACATCGCCGTACTGGCACCGCCGATCGCCCGTTCCGTGCGTTTCGCGGAGGCGCCGGGCACGGGCCGGTCGATCCTGTCGACGGCGCGGCGTTCCAAGGGCGCCGAGGCCTACCGGGCGCATGCCCGGGTCATTGCCGAGGTGCGCGGGGAGGCCGCGGCGCATGCGGGTTCCGCCGGCGTCGGGGTCGAGCCGACGCGCATCGGATCGGCGACCACCACGGGGAGGTCCGTCGTAACCGGGCCGCTGGGGGCCGGGCCGCTGGGGGAGGCAGCGATCGAGGAGGCAGGCCGCGAGGCGGCGACTCTCGAAGCGGTGGCGCGCGAACCGGCTCGGGGTGAACCCGTGCCGGTCGGGGCGGACGGGGCCCGCGTGTGAGTGTGGGGGCGAGCGGACCGTCGCGGTCGCCGCGGGCCGAGCAGCGCGCCTCCGCCGGGTTCGACCGGCTGCGGCCGCGGGGCTCCCGGCCACCGGTGGTGACGTCGATCCCGTCGGGCCCGTCGGTGGGGCGGGACGCGCATGGCAAGCGCGCGCTTTACAGCGGACTGCGGCCGGCGACCCCGCCGAACACGAGCCTGCGCGTGGAGTGTTCCCGCTGCGGGCAGACGAGTCTGCTCGGCACATGGCCGGCGCTGCGGACCCTCACCCCCAGCGTCCACCTGCCGCTGGTGCGGCCGCGGCATCCGTCGCTGCTGCGCTGCCCGACCTGCCGGCGGGTGAGCTGGGTGCGGCTGGGACTGCACTTGCGGCCAGCGAGCTGAACAGCTCCCGCTGGGGAGCCGCCATTCCAACGCCGGGCCAAGGGGCCACGCGGGCCGGCGTTGGACGCCGATGAGCGGTGGTGCGCCGTCCCGCTCAGGCGGATTCGGCCCGCGGGGACTCGTCGTCGAGCGTGGCGATGGAGCTGATCGCGTCGCCGTCGGCCTCGGTGAGCTCCCCGGCGGCGCCGGAGCCGCGTCCGCGGTTGCCGCGACGGCGACGACGGCGACGGACCGGCTCGCCGTCCGCCTCCGGGGACAGCGCCGAGATGATGTGCGCGGTGTCGACGGTGTCGACGGAGTCGTCGGAGTCGTCGGCGGTGATGACGTCCACATCCGGGTCCGTGGCGGCCGGGTCGGGCTGCTCGCTGCCGTCGGCGGCGATGGTCAGGCCCGTCGCGGCGGCTGCGGCGCCACCGCCACGGGTGCGGCGACGGCTACGGGTGCGGGTGCGGGCCGGCACCGGCGGGTTGTCCGCCGCAGCCGTCTCACGCCCGGGCCGCGTCCCACGGCGCCCGCCGCGACGGGACTCACCGAGGTCCTCGAGGTCCTCCGCGTCGAGCCCGGCGCGGGTGCGCGCGGCGTGCGGGAGAGTGCCCTTGGCGTCCGTCGGGATGCCGAGCGCCTCGAACAGGTGCGGGGAGGTGGAGTACGTCTCGAGCGGGCCTTCGAACGGCAGCGCGAGCGCCTTGTTCACCAGCGTCCACCGGGGCAGGTCGTCCCAGTCGACGAAGGTGACGGCGACGCCGCTCTCGCCGGCGCGGCCGGTCCGGCCGATCCGGTGCAGGTAGACGTTCTCGTCCTCGGGGCACTGGTAGTTCACGACGTGGGTGACGCCGCTGATGTCGATGCCACGGGCGGCCACGTCGGTGGCGACGAGGACGTCGACCTTGCCGGCCCGGAACGCGCGCAGCGCCTGCTCGCGCTGGCCCTGCCCGAGGTCGCCGTGCACGGCGGCGGCGGCGAAGCCGCGCTTGTCCAGGTCCTCGGCGACCTTGTCCGCAGTGCGGCGGGTGCGGACGAACACCATCGCGAGCCCGCGGCCACCCGCCTGCAGGACGCGGGCCAGCACCTCCATCTTGTCCAGCGCGTGGGCGCGGAAGACGTGCTGATGCGTGGTCGGCACCGTGCGGGTCTCGTCCGGCTGTTCGGCGCGGACGTGCACCGGCCGCTGCATGAACCGCCGGGCCAGCGAGATGACCGGGCCGGGCATGGTGGCGGAGAACAGCATGGTCTGCCGGCCGGTCGGCAGCTGCGCCATGATGCGCTCGACGTCGGGCAGGAAGCCCAGGTCGAGCATCTCGTCGGCTTCGTCGAGCACCAGGGTGCGCACGGCGGCGAGGTCGAGCACCCGCTGCCGGGCGAGGTCGAGCAGCCGACCCGGCGTGCCGACGACGATGTCGACACCGGCGCGCAGCGCCGTGAGCTGCGGCTCGTAGGCCCGCCCGCCGTAGACGGACAGCACCCGAACGCCGCGGCGCGTGCCGGCGCGGGTGATATCGGACGTCACCTGGACGCACAGTTCCCGGGTGGGCACGACGATGAGGGCCTGCGGCCGACCGTCGGCACCTTCCTTCGCCGCCAGCACCGTCTGGATGACGGGGATGCCGAAGGCGAGGGTCTTACCGGTGCCGGTGCGGGCCTGGCCGATGATGTCGTTGCGAGCCAGGGCGAGCGGAAGCGTCAGCTCCTGGATGGGGAAAGCGTGCACAATGCCCGCTTCGGTCAGCGCCTCAACCGTCTCGGGGCGAACCCCGAGGTCGGCGAAGGTGGGCGCGGCCGGCGTTGCGGGCGTGTCGGTCACTGACGGGGGAGTGGGTAGATCATCTGAGGGTGCTGCAGCTGTAACGGACAGCGGGACGCTCCTGGTCTTCTCTGAGCGGTGTCTACGCTGAACCCGCTCGCGGTGAGCCACGCGGCGCCCGCGACCCGAAATCCATGTGTCCCGGCGCCATAAGTGGCTACTCTGGGTGCACAGGTGACGAGGCGACGCCTGCTACGCGACAACCGAGGTGACATAATGACCTCTGGCTACTTCCTAGCATAGCTGGTGTGGCGGCGGGTGGGGGCTCCTTGGCCGAGGTTTGCCGACAGCGACGGCGTCGGGTGCCAGAATCGCGCCTGTGATGCAGACATCCTCCCCGCCGACAGGCGCGCCCGGGCCGAACCTGGTGGTCCCGCCGGACCAGGCGACCGTCGACCTGCTGGGCCTGCTCGCCTACGGTGAGCTCACCGCCTTCGAGCGGTTGGCCACCGATGCGCGGATGTCCCCGACTCTCGGCGACAAGATCGCCCTTGCGACCATGGCCGCCGCGGAGTTCTCCCACTTTCAGGCCATCTGCGGGGAACTGGATCGGCTCGGTGTCGACCGGGAGCACGCGATGGCGCCGTTCATCGGCCCGCTGGCCGCGTTCCACAACTCGACCGCCCCGGCCGACTGGCTGGAGAGCCTGGTCAAGGCCTATGTCGGCGACAACATTGCGGCCGACTTCTATCGCGAGATCGCCGCGCGCCTGCCTTCGTCGTCGCGCGAACTCGTCCTGAGTGTTCTTGACGACACCGGCCACGCCGCGTTCGCGGTCGACCGGGTGCGGGCGGCAATCGAGGCCAACCCGACGGTCGCCGGCCGCCTCGCACTGTGGGCCCGCCGGCTGGTCGGCGAGGCGCTCACCCAGGCGCAGCGGGTAGGGGTGGACCGGGACGCGCTGACCGGCCTGCTGGTCGGGGTCGGCGACCTGGACGCGCTGGCGGCGATCTTCAACCGCATCATGGCCGCGCACGGCCGCCGGATGGCGGCGCTGGGTCTGTCCGCCTGACCACGCCCGCCGGGGGCGCCATCGGAGCTGGGAGCGAGCAGGGAGCTGGGAGCGCCGGGCGTGCCGGGCGGACTGGCCGCACGGCACGCCGAGCTTGCGAGCAGCCCTCGATCAGGCGCCGAATCCCACGCGGCGCGGCCCACCGGCGGCGATCTCCACATAGGCCAGGGCGGCGACGGGAACCACCACCTGCCGACCCTTCTCGTCGGTGAGGGTCAGCACGCCGTTGTCGACCTTGACCGCCTCACCCACCAGCGCGGCGACGGTCTCCGCGGACTGGTCGCTCTCAAGCACCAGTTCCCGGCTGACCTGCCGCACGCCGATCTTGACCTCCACCCGATGACCTCCGCCTTCGTCGGACCTACACCCGGCGGACGAGCGCCGCCGATGTTGGATCACCGCCCACACTATGGCTTCCGGGACTTCTCCACCGGGACAGGAACGGCGTGTTCGCTCCCGGCACACCCGGCGCTCATCGCTCGGGACAGGGCTCCTCGTGTTCAGGCCGAGGGCTGTTCAGGTCGCGGTGTGGGTCGTGCGGGTCGTCGTGGCGGGGGTACCCGCCGATGCCACGCCAGGCCAGCTCGACCATCGACTCGATGGCCCGCTCCTTCGCCACGGTGCCGCCGCGGACCAGCCACCACCGGGAGGCCGTCTCGGCGAGTCCCACCAGCCCGACGGCGAGCAGGTCGGCCTCGTCCTGGGTCAACCCGGTGTCGGCGACGATGGTCGCCGCGATGGAACGCACGCACTGGGCGAACGCGGTCTCGATGCGCTGGCGCACCGCGGGCACGCTGCGCAGGTCGGACTCCAGCACGAGCTGGTGGGCCCCGGACGGGTCGTTGACGAAGTCGAAGTACGCGCGCACCGAGCGCGCGATGCGCGCGTGGTTGTCCGTGGTGGAGGCGAGCGCCTCCTGGACGCTCGTGACGAGCTGGGTGGCGTGCTCGTCGAGCAGCGCGAGGTACAGCTCCAACTTGCCCGGAAAGTGCTGGTAGAGCACCGGCTTACTGACGCCCGCCCGCTCGGCGATCTCGTCCATCGCGGCAGCGTGGTAGCCCTGGGCAACGAAGACCTCGCGGGCAGCTCCGAGGAGTTGGAAGCGGCGGGCGGTGCGGGGTAGCCGGGGAGTCCGTCCCGGGCGTGTGCCGGGCGAGGCTGGCTCGGCGGTCACCAGCGCACCTCCTGGTCGATGTGGTCACCCTACCTGCGAACACCGGCGCGGCGGGATGGGAACGCGACCACCGGCCCCCCGGCCGGCCCACCGTCGCACGGTGGGCCGGCCGGGAGTGCTCGCATTCAGCGGTATTCGTCCTCGTCGGTCTCGACGACGATGCTCTGCTCGACGACGTCGAACTCGTCGGCCTCGCTCGGCGGCGCAGGGAGCACCGGCGGTGCGCCGGCTGGCGGCCGGACCTCCCGGGCCTGCTCGGCCGCGTCGGCGTCCGGTGCCTCCAGGGGGAGACCGGCGGCCGGCAGATTGGTGGGAACTCCCATGGGACGTCCTCCTACGCTCGTCGGTGTGGCGGCCCGCCGCGGCGGGTGCCGGCTTCGAGCCGGACCCGGGGCCGGGTCCGGGTCGCGATGTGCCCGGGATCGGGTCGTCTCACGCGGAACCGTCCGACTCGCCCGGCCGGGCCATCCGCCCGGTTTCCGGCGGGCCGGCGAGCAGGTCCCTGCGCATGTGCGCGACGACCAGGCCGGGCAGCCCGGTCGGGATCCGCCACATCGGGGTGCGCGGTTCGAGCGCCGCGAGGTTGGCCAGCCGCAGTCGTCGGCCGTCCACCTCGACTGTCGTCTGCGCGATCCACCGTGCCCCGGTGGGCATCTGCTGATAACTTTGGGCGTTTCCCTCATCTGGCTTACTCGTGGGCGTCCAGTGGGTCACCATGGTGGGTAATCGAGGTGAGGGGCGAACATGCGTTCGGTCTGGAAGGGCGTGATCTCCTTCGGTCTGGTGTCGATCCCGGTCCGGCTCTACTCCGCAACGCAGGAGCGGGATATCGCGTTTCACCAGGTCAGGCGCTCAGATGGGTCCCGCGTGCGGTATCGCAGAGTGGCGGAGGCCGACGGGGACGAGGTCAACTACGCCGATATCGCCAAGGGCTTCGAGCTGCCGGACGGCCAGACCGTCGTGCTCACGGACGAGGACTTCGCGAACCTGCCGTTGTCCACCTCCCGGGCGATCGATGTGCTTGAGTTCGTCCCGCTGGAGCAGGTCGACCCGATCTACTTCGCCAAGAGCTATTACGTCGAGCCGGACCGCACCGGTGCAAAGCCGTACGTTCTGCTGCGCGACGCACTGGCCGAATCGGGCCGCGTCGCGCTGGTGAAGATAGCTCTGCGCCAGCGCGAGCAGCTCGCGACGCTCCGGGTGCGCGACGGCGTCTTCGTCCTCGAGACGATGATCTGGCCGGACGAGGTGCGCGAGCCGGATTTCCCGTTCCTTGGCGAGCACGTCGAGGTGCGTCCGCAGGAGTTGGCGATGGCGGCCTCGCTGATCGACACCCTCGCCGCCGACTTCGATCCCGGCCGGTTCACCGATGGGTACCGGACCGCGTTGCAGTCGGTGATCGATGCCAAAATCGCCGGCCAGGCGCCGGTCAGCCCGCCGGTCAGCCCGCCGGAGGAGCCGGTCGGGGACCTGATGGCCGCGCTGCGCGCGAGCATCGCCGCCGCCCGCCGGGACCATCCGGACAGTGCCGGTGCTGATGGCGCCGGTGCTGATGGCGCCGGCGTCGATGGGTCGCCCGCAGGGAAGGCAATAGCCGACGGGGCCGCATCCGAGGCGGGCTCCACCAAGGCTGGTGCGGCAAAGGCCGGTGCGGCCAAAGCCGCGCCACCAAAGGGCACGGCCGGCACGGCCACGGCGAAGTCGAAGGCAGCATCCACGAGGAGCGCCACGCCCACCCGGCGCTCCGCCTGAACGGGCCGGGTGGGCGTGGCGAGGCCGCGCGAGGCTAGCGGCGGAAGGCGTCCTTGGTCTTCTCGCCGGCGTTGCGCAGGTCGGCGACGCCGCGTTCGCCCGCCCCGTCCGCCCGCAGGTCCCGGTTGCCGGTGGCCTTCCCGGTCGCCTCCTTGCCTCGTCCTCGCAGCTCGCCCACCTTGTTCTTGACCTTGTCGACGAAGGACACCGCACTCAACTCCCCACGGGGTGTGGTCACTTGGTCATCGTCGGTGTACCCGGTGAGGTCCGGGGAACACGCTGGGGGGGCCATGCGCTGCACTCACGGGAGTCGTTCAGCGCGAGGTCCACAGGGCCGAAGCGGGAGCGGGCGCACACGGATCCGGCGCTGGATGGCTCATTCCCGGCGAGGCCGCGCGCCGTTGTGGCATCGTCGAAGAACGACACCGATCGCGAGGAGCAAGCGTGTCCCTTCCGCCCCTGGTCGACCCCGCCGAGGGCCTGACCGTCGACGAGGTTCGCCGGTACTCCAGGCATCTGATCATCCCGGATGTCGCCATGGACGGCCAGAAGCGGCTGAAGAACGCCAGGGTGCTGGCGGTCGGGGCCGGCGGGCTCGGCTCGCCGACCCTGATGTACCTGGCGGCCGCGGGCGTCGGAACGCTCGGCATCGTCGAGTTCGACACCGTCGACGAGTCGAACCTGCAGCGCCAGATCATCCACGGCCAGTCCGACATCGGCCGGTCGAAGGCCGAGTCGGCGCGGGACTCGGTCCTCAACATCAACCCGTACGTCAACGTGATCCTGCACGAGACCCGGCTGGACACCTCCAACGTGATGGAGATCTTCAGCCAGTACGACCTCATCGTCGACGGAACCGACAACTTCGCCACCCGGTACCTCGTCAACGACGCGGCCGTCCTGCTCGGCAAGCCGTACGTCTGGGGTTCGATCTACCGGTTCGACGGGCAGGCCAGCGTCTTCTGGGCCGACCACGGGCCGTGCTACCGCTGCCTCTACCCGGAGCCCCCGCCCCCCGGGATGGTCCCGTCCTGCGCCGAGGGCGGCGTGCTGGGCGTGCTGTGCGCGTCGATCGCCTCCATCCAGACCACCGAGGCGATCAAGCTGCTGACCGGGATCGGCGACCCGCTGGTCGGCCGGCTGATGGTCTACGACGCCCTCGAGATGACCTACCGGTCGATCAAGGTCCGCAAGGACCCGGAGTGCCCGCTGTGCGGGAAGAACCCGTCGATCACCGAGCTGATCGACTACGAGGCGTTCTGCGGCGTCGTCTCCGAGGAGGCCCAGCTCGCCGCGGCCGGTTCGACGATCACCGCGAGCGAGCTCAAGGGCTGGTTGGACGGCGGCGAGCCGATCGAGCTGGTCGACGTCCGCGAGCCCGCGGAGTGGGAGATCGTCCGGATCCCCGGCGCCCGGCTGATCCCGAAGGGCGACCTGCCGGCCCATCTTGCCGAGCTCCCTCAGGACCGGCGGGTGGTCGTCTACTGCAAGTCCGGGGTGCGCTCCGCCGAGGCGCTCGCGACGCTCAAGGGCGCCGGCTTCTCCTCGGCCGTCCACGTCCAGGGCGGCGTGACGGCCTGGGCCACCCAGGTCGACAAGTCCCTGCCGGTCTACTGAGCCGTGGGCTGGTCCGTCACCGGCGTGGGCCGGTCCGCAGGGCCGGCCGGGTCGTCGTGGCCCGAGCGTCGCCGGTCGCGGTGAGCCGTCCCCGTGCCCGGCGCGATGCGCCGCCGGCGAGCCTGTCCGCCGGGCTCGGCACCCGGCTCCGCCTCGGCGGCGCCGAGCCGAGCCCGCACGCGGTCGAGGTGCTCGACGCGGTCGCCCGGATCCCCCCGGGCAAGGTGATGACCTACGGCGACGTCGCCGAGTACGTCGGCGCGGGTACCGGTCGGACCGTCGGCGCGGCGCTCTCCCGCTACGCGGACGACGACCTGCCGTGGCACCGGGTCATCCGGTCGACCGGCGAGCCGAACCCGGCCGCGCCGGTCGAGGCGCTGCGCCGGCTCGCCGTCGACCGCACCCCACTGTCGGCGAACGGCGAACGGGTCAACCTCGCCGCCGCCCGCTGGGACGGCAGGCCGCCCCGCTGCTGATCAGCGGGCGGACAGGCCGCCGTCGGCGAGGTAGACGCTGCCGGTCACCAGCGACGCCCGGTCGGACAGCAGGAACACGGCCACCTCGGCGACCTCCTCGGCGGTGCCGAGCCGGTTGATCGGCGCCAGCAGCGCCGCGCCGCGCTGACGGCGGCCGTCAGCGTGCAGCAACGGTGTGTCGACGAAGCCGGGTGCGACCGCGTTCACCCGGATCCGCCGCGTCGCGTATTCCAGCGCCGCGGTCTTGGTCAGCCCGATCACACCGTGCTTGGCGGCGACGTACGGCGCGGATCCGGCGAAGCCGACCGTGCCGAACACCGAGGCCATGTTGACGATCGAGCCGCCGTCGCCGCCGTGCAGTATCGCCGTGATCTCGGCGCGCATGCTGTAGAAGACCCCGGACAGGTTCACGTCGAGCACCCGCTGCCAGTCCTCGGCGGGGATGGTCCCGACCGGCTCGCGCCCGGCGGTGATGCCGGCGTTGTTCACCGCCAGATCGAGCCGCCCGAAGGTGCCGACGGCGGCCTGCACCGCCCGTTCGATCGCGTCGGGATCGGTGACGTCGGCCTCCAGCGCGATCGCCGCCCCGCCGTCGCGTTCGATCTGCGCCGCCACCTCCTTGACGCCGTCCGGGTGGCGATCCGTGACGACGACCTGGGCGCCTGCGCTCGCCAGCCGGCGGGCGCAGGCGGCGCCGATACCGGATCCCGCGCCGGTCACCAACGCGACCTTGCCGCTGCATTCGGTCATGACCGATCACAGTGCCACGCTGTGGTCCAGGCGTGCACGCGACTCTGTTCCTGCCGCCCCCGCTGGACTCTGTTCCTGCCGCCCCCGCTGTGCGGGTCGGCGCGGCGTGGCCGGAGCCCTTGCAGGGCTGTCGGACCCGCGTGGTGTGCTGTCGGGGTGGTTGCCGCATCTGTCCCCGCCGCGCCCGCCGGCCACCGGCTGGTTCCCACGCCGGTCGCGCCGCCGCGCCCGTTCGTCGCAGACCCGGCGCAGCGCCGGGTGGTCGAGCACCCGGGTGGCCCGCTGCTGGTGCTCGCCGGCCCCGGAACGGGCAAGACGGCCACCCTGGTCGAGGCGGTCGCCGCCCGGATCGAGGCGGGAGCGGACCCGCGGTCGATCCTGGTCCTCACCTTCAGCCGCCGGGCCGCGGGCGAGCTGCGGGAGCGGATCACCGCCAGGCTCGGTCCGACCGGCACCGGCGTCGGGGGCGGCCCGGGGGTGTGGACCTTCCACGCGTGGTGCCTGGCGCTGCTGCGGGCGCACGATCGGCCGGCGCCCCACGGCGGGTTCCGGCTGCTCTCGGGCCCGGAGCGGGACAGCCGGCTGCGTGAGCTCATCGAGGGTTCGCGCGAGGACGGCCGCCCCGTCTGGCCGCCGCAGCTCGCCCGCGCCCTGGGTACCCGCGGCTTCACTGAGGAGGTGCGGGCGCTGCTGGCGCGGGCTCGCGAGGTCGGCCTGGAACCCGTGGGCCTGGCCCAGCTCGCCCGGCGCACCGACCGGCCGGACTGGGCCGCCCTCGCCGAGTTCTACGAGATGTACCTCGACGTGTTCGGCTTCGAAGGCGCGCTCGACTACGCCGACCTGGTGCACCGGGCTGTCGTCGTCGCCGAGGGTGCCGAGGCGGGCGAGGCGTTGCGCGCCAGCTACCGGCACGTTTTTGTTGACGAGTACCAGGACACCGATCCGGCTCAGGAACGGCTGCTGCGCGCGGTCGCGGGCGGCGGGCGCGACCTGGTCGTGTTCGGCGATCCCGACCAGTCCATCTACGCCTTCCGCGGGGCGGAGGTCGCCGGCCTGCTCGACTTCCCGCAGCGCTTTCCCGCCTCGAAGGGGCAGCGGTTGGGGGGCGGAGCCGGCGCGCCGATCGTCGCACTGCGCACCGGCCGGCGGATGGCACCCGCCCCCCTGTTGGCGAGCCGGCAGGTGGCCCGGCGGATCCCGGCCGCCGGACTCCCTGCCGGCGAGATCCGGGCGCACCGCGACCTGATCGGTCGCACCGATCGTGGGGCGGGTCTGGTGCAGGCCCGCACCTACGCCAGCGCCGGCGCGGAGGCGGAGGCGGTCGCCGACCTGCTGCGCCGCGAGCACCTGGAGAACGGCACCCCCTGGCCCGGGATGGCAGTCCTCGTCCGCACCGCGGACCGGCTCGCCCGGCTGCGCCGGGTGCTGACCGCCGCGGGCGTGCCGGTCAGCGTCGACGGCGACGACCTGCCCGTCGCCCAGGAGCCGGCCGCGGCGCTGCTGCTGCTGGCGCTGCGCTGCGCGGACGACCCCGCCGGGGCGCTCACCGCCGACGCCGCCCGCACCCTGCTCACCTCCCCGCTCGGTGGGGCGGACCCGGCGGGCCTGCGAGAGTTGGGCCGCGCGCTGCGCGCCTTCGAGCGTGATGCCGGTGCCGGGCAGCCCGCCGCGTCGGCCGAGCTGGTCCGCCAGGCCGTCGCCGACCCGGACCGCTGGCTGGTTCGCGTCGCCGACGCGGTCGCCCAGCCCGCCCGCCGCGTCGGCGACCTGCTCGGCGCCGCCCGCCGGGCGCTGCGGGACCCGGCCGGCTCGCCCGAGCAGGCGCTGTGGGCGCTGTGGTCCGCCAGCGGCTGGCAGCCGGAGCTGCTGGCGGCCTCGGCGGCCGGCGGGGCGGCGGGGCGCGCGGCCGACCGCGACCTGGACGCGGTGGTGGCGCTGTTCGACGCCGTCGCCCGCCTCGCCCAGCGGCGCGGGCCGGGCACCGGCGCCGCCTCGCTGGTCGACGAGCTCGGCCGGCAGCAGATCGCCGGGGAGGCCATCGCGCCGGTGGGGGAGGACGCCCGTCGCCGCGGCGTGCGGCTGCTGACCGCGCACCGCGCCAAGGGCCTGGAGTGGGACGTCGTCGCCGTCTGCGGTGTCCAGGACGGGATCTGGCCGGACCTGCGGGAGCGGCATTCGCTGCTCGGCGCGGAGCAGCTCGACGCGCCCGCCCACGGCGGCCTGCGCCCGCCGCTGACCCGCCAGGACCTGTTCGCCGACGAGCGCCGGCTGTTCTACGTCGCGATCACCCGGGCCCGGCGGCGCCTGCTGGTCACGGCCGTCAACAGCCCGGACGACGACGGCAGCCTGCCCAGCCGGTTGCTCGACGAGCTCGGGGTGGCCGTCGAGCACGTCCCCGGGCGCCCGGCCCGGCCGCTGACCCTCGTCGGCCTCGTCGCGACGCTGCGCCGGTTGGCGACCGAGCCGACGTCCAGCCCGGCCCTGCGTGCCGCCGCCCGCCGCCGCCTCGCCGCCCTCGCAGCCGCCCGCGACGACGCCCACCGCCCGCTCGTCCCGGCCGCGCACCCGGCGACCTGGTGGGGTCTGCTCGAGGTGACCGACTCCGACGTGCCGGTCGTCGCGCCGGGGGCGCCCCTGCGGCTGTCCGGCTCGTCGCTGTCCAGCATCGGCACCTGCTCGCTGCGGTGGTTCCTGGAGCACGAGGCGCACGCGGTCACCGTCGCCTCCACCGCGCAGGGCTTCGGCAAGGTGGTGCATGCCCTGGCCGACGAGGTCACCACCGGGCGCACCCCGGCGGACCTCGCCGCCCTCGACGCCCGGCTCGACACCGTCTGGCGGCATCTGGACTACGAGGCCCGCTGGCGCAGTGACCAGGAGCGGGCCGCCGCCAGGGAGGCGCTGGCCCGCTTCCTGGCCTGGCACGCCGGTGAGCGTGGGCGCCGGGTCGTCGACGCGGAGATCCGGTTCACCTGCCAGCTCCACGTCGCCGGGCGAGAGGTGCTGCTGCGCGGGTTCATCGACCGGCTGGAGCTCGACGACGCCGGCCGGGTGCACGTCATCGACTTCAAGACTGGCCGCAGCGCGCCCGGTCGCGCCGAGCTCGCCACCCACCCGCAGCTCGGCAGCTACCAGCTCGCCGTGCGTGTCGGCGCCCTTGACGCGGCGATCGCCGCCGCCGGTCCCGCCGCGGCGGATCCCGTGGTGCCCGGCGGCGCCGAGCTCGTTCAGCTTCGCCGCGACGCCGGGGGCGCCGGCGCCGGGCCCCGCCTGCCCGGGGAGGCGCCCGGCCCACCCGAGGTCCAGGCGCAGGAGGCGCTGCCCGCCGAGGGTCCCACCTGGATGGACGAGGTTCTCGGCGAGGCGGTGCGCACCATCGACGCGGAGGCGTTCCGGCCGACCCCGGGCGAGCACTGCACGATGTGCACGTTCCAGATGAGCTGCCCAGCCCGCCCCGAAGGACGACAGGTGATCGATTGAGTGCGGACGGTTCCGGCCCCTCGGTGGAGGGGCGGGTGGACGCGGGGACCGGCAGGGCGATGTCGCGCCAGCCGTTCCTGCCCGGTTTCGGCGGTGATCCCGGCGGCGATTCCGACGGCGGTGCCGCCGGTCCGCGGCTCGACCCGGCGGACCTGCGTGACCTGCTGGAGGTCCCCTACACCGACGAGCAGGTCGCCGCGGCGACCGCCCCGCTGGAGCCGGGGGTGATCGTCGCCGGCGCCGGCTCCGGGAAGACCTCGGTGATGGCGGCCCGGGTGGTCTGGCTCGTCGCGACCCGCCAGGTGCGCGCCGAGCAGGTGCTGGGGCTGACCTTTACCACGAAGGCGGCCGCGGAGCTGGCCGGCCGGGTGCGCCTCGCGCTGCGCAAGGCGGGCGCCGCCGACACCGGGGGCTGGTCGGGACCGGGGACGGCCGCCGACGCCGAGGCAGACGGCGAGCCCACCGTCGCCACCTACCACGCCTTCGCCGGGCGGCTCGTGGTCGACAACGCGCTGCGCCTCGGCCTGGAACCCGACATCGCGCTGCTGTCCGGGGCGGCGCGCTACCAGCTCGCCGCACGGGTCGCCCGCGCCTACGGCGGGACGGTGCAGGCGCTGACCCGGTCGCTGGGAGCCGTCGTCGGCGAGCTGGTCGCGCTCGACGCGGAGATGAGCGAGCACCTGATCGACCCGGCGAAGCTCGTCGCGTTCGACGCCGCCTTCCTCGCGGAGGTGCTGGCCGCCCTGGACACCGCGAGCGCCCGGCGGGGCACCAAGGGCGTCCAGGAGCGGCTGCGCCGGTTCGCGGCCGCCGCACGGGGGCGCAGTGAGCTCGCCGGCCTCGTGGCCGAGTACCGGGCCGCCCGCCGCGAACGGGACGTGCTGGACTTCGGCGACCAGGTCACCTACGCGGCCCGCCTCGCCGAGGCGTTGCCGGAGGTCGGCCGCGCCGAGCGAGCCCGGGCCGCCGTCGTCCTGCTCGACGAGTACCAGGACACCTCGGTGGCCCAGCGCCGCATGCTCACCGGCCTGTTCGGCGGCGGCCACCCGGTCACCGCCGTCGGCGACCCCTGCCAGGCGATCTACGGCTGGCGTGGGGCGTCGGTGGCGAACCTCGACCACTTCCCGACCCATTTCCCGCGCGCGGACGGCGAGCCGGCCGCCGTCTACGAGCTGTCGGTGAACCAGCGCAGCGGCGGCCGGCTGCTCGACCTCGCCAACGCCGTCGCGGCGCAGCTGCGGGCGCGCCACCGGGTCGTCGAGCTGCGCCCGCGGGCCGATGTCGCCGACCGCGGCGAGACGGTCGTCGCCCTGCACACCAGCTGGGCCGACGAGGTGGCCTGGATCGCCGCCCGGCTGCGCGGAGTCGTCGACGCCGGCACCGGGCCCGGCGACATCGCCGTCCTCGTCCGGGCCCGTGGGGACATCCCACCGCTGCTGGCCGCGTTGCAGTCCGTCGGGCTGCCCGTCGAGGTCGTGGGGCTGACCGGGCTGCTCACCGTGCCGGAGGTCGCCGAGATCGTCGCGGTGCTGGAGGTCCTCGACGCGCCCACGGCGAACGCCGCGCTCGTCCGCCTGCTCACCGGCCCGCGGGTTCGCCTCGGCGCCCGCGACCTCGCCGCGCTCGGCCGCCACGCCCGCGAGGTCGTCCGTACCCCCGCGCCGATCACCGACGTCGAGCCCGATCCCCCGGGGCGTGCCGATCCGCTGGCTGCGGCGGTCGCCGACGTCGACCCCGCGGACGTGGTCGCCCTCTCCGATGTCCTCGACGACCCCGGCCCGGAGATGTCCGCCGAGGGCCGCACGCGGGTGCGCCGGCTGGCCGCGGAGATCGCCGAGTTGCGCGGCCACGTCGGCGAGGGCCTGCTCGACCTGCTGCACCGTGTCGTCGCCACGATCGGGCTGGACGTGGAGCTCACCGCCACCGAGGCGGCGGTGCGCGCCCGCCGCCAGGAGAATGTCGCGGCCTTCCTCGACGTCGCCGCCGACTTCACCGACCCGGACGGGACGACCTCGCTGCACGCCTTCCTCGGCTTCCTGCGGGCCGCCCGGGAACACGAGCGCGGCCTCGACGTCACCGGCCCGTCCGGGGCGGAGGCGATCGCCCTGATGACGATGCACCGTTCCAAGGGCCTGGAATGGGAGGTCGTCGCCGTGCCGAACCTCAGCGAGGGGGTCTTCCCCGATGTCACCGTCCGGGACCAGTGGACGACCTCGCCCGGTGTGCTGCCCGTGCCGCTGCGGGGTGACGCCGCGGACCTGCCCGCCTTCGAGGTCTCCGACCAGAAGTCGGACCTCGACGCCTTCGCGGCCGAGGTCCGTGCCTACGCCGAGCGGGAGGAGCGCCGGCTCGCCTATGTCGCGGTGACCCGGGCGAAGTCGCTGCTGTTCGCCAGCGGCCACTGGTGGGGGCCGACGCAGAAGCGCCCGCGTGGCGCGTCGGTCTTCCTGGCGGAGCTCGCCGAGCATGCCCGCGGCGGCGGTGGTGGGCGGATCGACGTCTGGGCCCCGCGGCCCGAGGAGAAGTCGAACCCGGCCCTGGCCATCCCGCGTCAGTTCGCCTGGCCGATTCCCTACGAACCGGAGCCCTTCGCTCGCCGCGTCGAGGCGGCCCGCGACGTCCTCGCCCGGCTCGAGGCGGCGCTCACCCCTCCCCCGCTCACCCCTTCCCCGCTCGGCGGCGTCGGAGGCGTCGTCGGAGGCGGCGTCGGCGTCGGGGCCGGGGCTGGGGCCGGGTTTCGGGT
>NZ_JANEZT010000179.1 GCF_025403405.1 Frankia tisae | reverse complement strand
CGGCGAACGATCGCGCAGACGCGAGGACCGGGGCGCGGTTCCGCGGAACACCTTGATCATTGGAGTTGGTGTTGCACAGGCGCCGCGTCGCCGGTCGGTTCGTCGCCGACGGTTATGAGATCCGGCCTGCGCCCGTAGCCGGTGCGGCGGCCCCTGCGGGCACCGGGGTGATGCCGTGCGCGCGCAGATACCGCTCCAACCGGCCGACGTGGTCGCCGGTTGAGCGGTGGGCGAGGTAACCGTCGGGGCGGACGAGGACGGCCTCCCCGACTGCGGCGCCGTAGCGCACCCGCGCCAGCCCCGTCGGGTCGAGGACAGTGCCGCCGGTGCCGGTGCCGGTGGTCGCGACGACCCGGGCGGTGACGAGATCGCCGAAGCGCGCGCGGATCCGGGCGGCGTCGTCGCGCAGGCGCCGGGCCGCGTCCCGGTCGCTCCCGGCGAACAGCAGCAACGAGAACCAGGGGGTCCGGGTCGCCTGGCGCAGTGTCGGGCCGTCCGGGGTGGCGAGCGCGACGTCCGGTGCGAGCGCCCCCGGGCCCGGGACGCCGCGCCGGCGGCCGCGGTGGCCCGGCTCGCTCTCGGTGAGGGGGCTGTCGGGGTAGCCGAGCCCGAGCTGGCTGAACACGCCCGCCGCCCACCGGCCCAGCGGCGGGCTGGCGGCGATCAGACGCAGGGCGAGGCCGCGTGCCTGCCGGGCGGCCGGGTGCTGCGCGGTGACCGCGCGGGTCGCCCGGGCCGTGCCGGTCAGCAGCCGGTCGGCGACGGGCTCCCGCTCGGCGGCGTAGGTGTCGAGCAGGGATGCGTCGGCCTGCCCGCGGACGACCAGTGCGAGGCGCCAGCCCAGGGCGTAGGCGTCCTGCAGACCGGTGTTCATGCCCTGGCCGCCGACGGGGCTGTGGGAGTGTGCCGCGTCGCCGGCGAGCAGTACTCGTCCGCGCCGCACCGTCGCCGCGCGGCGCTGGCGGGTGCGGAACGTGCTGGTCCACAGGGCCTCGGTCAGGCGCGGCGGATCGGGGAGCCGCTCGTCGAGCAGCCGTTGCAGGGAGGCGAGGTCGGGATCGCGGAGGCGGCCGGCGACGCGGTTGTCGGCGACGCCGGGGAGGTCGGGGAGGTTGGCGACGAAGCGCCAGTGGCGGTCGCCGGGCATCGGGAAGGCGGCGACGAGCCCGGCGGGGGAGAAGGTCACCTGGACGTGGGCACGGTCGCGGGCCCAGTCGGTCACCACGTCGCCGAGGGCGAAGCTCTCGGGCAGGTCGTAACCGTACGTGGCGATGCCGGCGGTGCTGCGGACCTGGCTGTGCGCTCCGTCGCAGCCGACCAGCCAGTCGGCGCGCAGGGCCTGCGTCGAGCCGTCCGCGTGACGCAGCCGCGCGACGACGTGATCGTCGGCCTGATGGACGTCCACGCACTCGACGCCCGTCTCGATCGGCACCCCCACCCGCGTGGCGTGCCCGCGCAGCAGGTCCTCGGTCTGCGGCTGCGGCAACGACAGGGTGAACGGAAAGGGGCTCGGCATCCGGTCGATGGGCAGCCGCACGACCGTCCCCGCGGTCCGGCCGCCCGTGTCGTGCACCTCGATCTGGCGCAGCGGATGGCCGCGGCGCACCGCCTCGGTGGCGAGGCCCAGGTCGTCGAGCAGCATCAGCGTGCGGCCGCTGACGGCGAGGGCGCGGCTGCCGGGAGGCCGGGGGGCGGTCGTCCGGTCCACGACCCGGGCGGGCACCCCGCGCCGCACCAGCTCGGCGGCGAGTAGCAGGCCGGTGGGGCCGCCGCCGACGATCAGGACGCCTACCCGGTCCCCGGGACTCCGCATGCGTGCACCGTAGTGACATCACTCAGAGTGGGCAACTGCTGACCGTCGCGGCGGCGGTCGCGGTGTTCAGCGCTCGCGGATCACCGTCGCCACCGTGTACGGACGGCCCGCCGGCCCGCCCGCGCTGACCTGGTACACGGCCAGGGACCGGCCGCGGTGGACCGTGCTGACGGTGTAGGCGACAGGGTGGTTGCCGTCGCCGGGGCGCAGGAAGCTGATCCGGATCGACGTGGTGCGGGGCGGCCCGTCCGGGTCCGCCAGCGCCACGGCGAGCTCGGAGCCGCACAGCAGTACACCGCCGTGCACGGTGTTGTGCGGGTTCTGCATCCCGGGACCGCTCGGCAGGACGAGCGCCGGCCCGGCCGCCGCCGGCGCCGCCTGCTCGGGGATCGCCCCGGCGGGCGTGGCCGGCCCGGCGGCGGGCGGGGCCAGGTCGAGGGTCTCGAACAGGGACCCGTGGTCCGCGGGTGGCAGGGGCGGGCGCATGCCGCCCGGCGGCAGGATGTCCGCGGGCACGTAGCGGCAGCGGCCGGTGGCCACGGCCACCACCCGGCCCTCGCCGTCGAACACGGTGGCCGCCGCGAGCCCGCCGACGATGTCGCGGCCGAGCAGCGTCGCATGCGCGGTCAGCTCCGGGCCGGGCCACGGCGGCGGGACGACGACCTCCAGCGACAGCTGGGAGGTCACCGAATGCTGGTCGCCGAGGCGGGCCCGCAGGATCGTCGAGCCGATCGCGTCGTCGACGACGACGCCGAGCGACCCGACCGTCATGATGCCGCCCGGCCCGGCCAGCCACGGGCCGGTCCGCATCCGCACCCGGGTGCCGTCGTCGCCGTGCGCGGGCGGCTGCACCCGGAACCGGGTCTCGGCGTACTCCCGGGCCTCGACGCCGGCCGGCTCGGCCCGCCCGGTCGTCATGGTCAAGCCTTCGGCCCGCCGGCGACGTAGATGATCTGGCCGGAGACGAAGCCGGCGCCCTCGCTGACGAAGAACGACACGGTGTGCGCGATGTCGTCGACCTCGCCGACCCGGCCGACCGGGATCACCCCCGACGACGCGGCGACGTACTCCTCCCAGGTCTTGCCCATGCGGGCGGCGGTGGCCCGGGTCATGTCGCTGGCGATGAAGCCCGGCGCGATGCAGTTCGCGGTGACGCCGAACTTGCCGAGCTCGATCGCCGCCGTCTTCGTGAAGCCCTGCAGGCCGGCCTTGGCGGTCGAGTAGTTCAGCTGGCCCCGGTTGCCCAGCGCCGACGTGCTCGACAGGTTGACGATGCGGCCCCAGCCGGCGTCGACCATGTGCTTCTGGACCGCGCGGGTCATCAGGAACGCGCCGCGCAGGTGCACGCCGATCACCGAGTCCCAGTCGGCTTCGCTCATCTTGAACAGCAGGTTGTCCCGGGTGATGCCGGCGTTGTTGATCAGCACGGTCGGCGCCCCGAGCCCCTCGGTGACGGCCGCGACCGCCGCGGTGACCTGCTCGGGGTCGGCGACGTCCGCGCCGACCGCCAGGGCGCGACCGCCGGCCGCGGTGATCGCCTCGACGGTGCTCTTGGCGGCGGCCTCCTCCAGGTCGAGCACGGCGACCGCCAGGCCGTCGTGGGACAGGCGCTGGGCGATCGCGGCGCCGATGCCACGGGCCGCCCCGGTGACGATCGCGACGCGGGTGGGGGTTTCGGACACGGGCGCACTCCTAGTGGTCGAGGTCACGGCTTGTCGAGGTCACGGCTTGTTGAGGTCACGGCTTGTTGAGGTCACGGAGGCCCCCAGGGCACATTTGCGCTGACCTTCCGGCCAGTCAAGCGAATGGTCACCCTGGGCGGCCGGCGCGCCGAGGCGATCTGCGGTGCTGGCCGGATGGGGTATGAAGGAACTCGTTGTAGAGCGGGCCGGTACCGCCGGCGACGCGAATGTCGTCGTGAGGAAGCTGCGGACATGTCTGTTGCCGAGCCGGTCGGAGCCGCCCACGAGGAACGCCCGGAGGCGGACCGGCGGGTGCGCCAGCCGAAGTCGGCCGAACTCGTCGCCAGCCACCTGCGCCGGCAGATCGTCCGCGGGGAGCTCGCCGCCGGCGAGGCGTTGCCCTCCGAAAGCGCGCTGATGGCCCAGTTCCACGTCTCGCGCCCGACGCTGCGCGAGGCGTTCCGCGTGCTGGAAAGCGAATCGCTCATCCTGGTGCGGATGGGGCCGGGCGGCGGGGCCCGGGTGCGCCCCCCGAACGTCGACGTCGCCGCCCGCTACGCCGGCCTGATCCTGCAGCACCAGGGCACCGGGCTCGCCGACGTGCTGCAGGTCCGCGAGGTCATCGAGCCGCAGGCCGTCGCCCATCTCGCCCGCGCCGGCGGCCCGGGGGAGATCGCCCGGCTGCGGGCGGTCCTGGACGAGCCGGCCGACCCCGCCGCGTCGCCGCTGGAGACGCTGCGCCGCCTCGAGCGGTTCCATCCGCTGCTGATCGAGCTGACCGGCAACCAGACGCTGCAGGTCCTCATGCGCATGATCGAGCACATCGTGGAGCTCGCCGACCGGTCGCGGGTGCAGTCGGACGCCGGCTCGCCCGACCTGGCCACGGCGGTCGCGCGCAGCCGCGCCGCCCACGCCCGGGTCGTCGACCTCATCGAGGCCCGCGACGCCGAACGCGCCGAGCGGCTGTGGCGCCGCCACCTGGTCGCCGGCCGGGACTACCTGGAACGCGGCGACGGCACCACCGTCCTGGACGTGTTCGGCTGAACCGTCCGCCCGACGCCGGCCGCCGGCCATGCTCCGACTGCCGGCCATGCTCCGACTGCCGGGTGGGCTCAACGCTCCGTGAGCCCGGCCAGCACGTCGGGCGACGCGGCCCCGTCCGGTGCGGCGGGTGCCTGGGCGGTGATGCCGGCGAGCGCGGCGATGCGGTCGAGCTGCTGCTGCGGGTCGCGCAGCAGCAGCCGGTCGGTCGTGGCCCGCTTGAGGTAGAGATGGGCGGAGTGCTCCCAGGTGAAGCCGATGCCGCCGTGCACCTGGACGTTCTCGCCGGCGGCGAGCAGGGCCGCCTCCGAGCAGGTCAGGCCGGCGATGCTGGCCACCTCGGGCAGCTCGGCGGGGGCCTCGTCGGCCGTCCACGCCGCGTACATCGTCGCGGACACGGCCGCCTCCACCTCCAGCAGCACGCTCGCCAGCTTGTGCTTGATCGCCTGGAAGGAGCCGATCGGCCGGCCGAACTGCACACGCTGGCCGGCGTAGTCCACCGCCGACGCCAGGGCCGCCTCGGCGACGCCGAGCTGCTCGGCGGCGAGCAGGGTGACCGCCACGTCCAGGGTCCGGGCCAGGGCCTGCGCCCCGGCGCCGTCGGCGCCGAGCAGGACACCGGGCGTGCCGGCGAGGGTCACCCGGGTCACCCGCCGGGTCGGGTCGACGACGGGCAGCGCCTCGACCGTCAGCCCCGCCGCGCCTGCGTCGACGAGGAACAGCGACGTCCCGGCGGCGGTGGTGGCGGTGACGACGAACAGCCCGGCGCTCTGCCCGTCGAGCACCCAGTCCTTGACGCCGGTCAGCGCCCAGCCGTCGCCGGCGCGCTCGGCCCTCGTGGCGGGCGTGGCGTCCCAGGCCCGGCCGTGTTCGCGGGCGGCGAGGGTACCGGTGATGGTGCCGGCGGCCAGGCCGGGCAGGTGGGCGGCGGCGGCCGCGGTGTCGCCGGCGTGCAGCAGCGCCTGGGTGGCGAGGCTGGTCGACAGCAGCGGCGCGCACAGCAGGCTGCGCCCGGCCTCGTTGAACGCGATGCCCAGCTCGACGAGGCCGAACCCGGCCCCGCCGTACTCCTCCGGCACGGCGAGGGCCGGTAGCTCCAGCTCGTCGCACAGCCGTTGCCAGGTACCCGGGTCCCACCCGGTGTCGGTGGCCATGTCGCGCCGCACCGCATCGGCGTCGGCGACCTCGGTGAAGAAGCGCCGGATGCCGCGGCGCAGCTCTTCGTGCTCGGGACTGTACCGGAACTGCACGGAACCTCCAGCGGAGGACTGGGCCGGGCACCGCGATGCGACGGCGGGATCAACGGCGGGATCGGTGGACGTTGGCGGGACCCTGTGCTCGAGACACAAGGATAGGGATATTGTTTATCTAATTCTAGCCGTCGCGGGTGTGTGGAGGTTCGGGTGGACACGCGGTATCCGGCGGAGGTCGAGCAGTTCCGTGCCGAGGTGCGGGCGGTGCTGGCGGAGGAACTGCCCCCGGGCTGGCCGGGGACGGGGGCGCTGGGCGACGCGGCGGCGGTGCGCGAGTTCGTGGTCGGCTGGCGTACGACGCTGTTCCGCCGTGGGCTGCTGGGGGTGGCCTGGCCGGTGGAGTTCGGTGGCCGGGGGCTGACCACCCTGCATCAGGTGGTGCTGGTGGAGGAGCTGACCCGGGCCGGGGTGCCGTTCGGGGTGCAGCCGCAGGACTCCACGAGCGTGAAGATGTTGGGCAACACCCTGCTGCGCTACGGCACCGAGGCGCAGAAGGCGGCGATCCTGCCGCACCTGCTGTCCGGCCAGCAGGTGTGGTGCCAGGGGTTCTCCGAGCCGAACGCCGGCTCCGACCTCGCCGCCGCGGCCACCCGGGCGCGCCTGGTCGACGGCGAGTGGCACATCGACGGGCAGAAGATCTGGACGTCGGGGGCGCACCGCAGCACGGGAATCTTCGTCCTGGCGCGCACCGAGCCGGAGGCGGCCAAGCACCGGGGGCTGTCGTTCCTGCTGGTGCCGCTGGACCAGCCGGGAGTCGAGGTGCGCACGATCCGGCACATGACCGGCGGGGAGGACTTCTGCGAGGTGTTCTTCACCGACGCCCGCTGCCCCGCGGACGCCATCGTCGGCCGGCCCGGCGAGGGGTGGAAGGTCGCCTCGACCCTGCTGACCTACGAACGCGGCGAGGAGGCGGCGACCAACCCGATCCTGTTCGCCGCCGAGCTCGACCGGCTGGTGGAGCTGGCGCGCCGGCGCGGTGTCGCGGACGATCCCGTGGTGCGCCGGCGGCTGGCGTACTTCCGGGCCCGGGTGGAGGTCATGCGCTTCCTGGGCTACCGCATCCTCAGCGACGTGCTGGCCGGCGGTGAGCTGGGGGCGGCGTCGTCGGTGTCGAAGCTCTACTGGAGCGAGTACCACCGCGAGGTCACCCAGCTCGCGCTGGACATCGAGGGGCTCGACGGTCTGGTGCTCGTCGGCAAGGGCCCGTCGCGGCCGCTGCGGACCGACGACCCGGGCGCCGACCCGGAGTCGACGACGAGCTGGTGGGAGGTCTCGCTGAACGCCCGGGCGGGGACGGTGTACGCGGGCACCTCGGAGGTGCAGCGCAACATCCTCGCCGAGCGCGTCCTGGGCCTACCCCGCGAACCAGCCGCCTGAGGCGACGGGCGCCCCGAGCTCCCCGGGGCGCCCGAGCAGGTCCAGAGTGGCCTCGTTGCGCCCGCCCTGGCCGAGGTAGCGGGCGCCGGCGCCGAGGTGGCGCCGCCACAGGTCCTGCGCGCCGACGGCGTCCCCGGCCTCGACGAAGTCGACCAGGGTGGCATGCACCCGCACGGTGTCGCGCTCGGCGCGTTCCAGTTCCGGGGTGCCGAGGTCGGCCTCGACCCGTGTCCAGGTCGTCTGGTTGATGATCTCGCCGAGCAGGTTGATCAGCAGGGCGAGCGTCTCGTTGCCGGCGAGATTGACCACGAGGGTGTGGAACTCGTTGTGTAGCCGCACTCCCTGCGCCCGATCGGTGGCCGCGTCGTGCTCGGCCAGGGACACGCGCAGCGCCCGCAGGTCGGCCTTGGTGCGCCGGCGCGCGAGGGCGGCGGCTGTCGGCGGCTCGAGCATCAGCCGGGCGTCCCAGACGTCGGCGACGGTGGTGCCGCGATGCTCCAGGACCAGCCCCGCGTAGCGGGCCGCGACCGCCGGGTTCGGCGACTGGACGCGGGCCCCGCCGCCGGCGCCCCGGCGGACCGTGATGAGCGACTCCGCCTCCAGGATGCGCAACGCCTCCCGCAGGGTGGGCCGCGAGACCCCGTACTGCCCCATGAGCACGGCCTCGGGCGGCAGTGCCTGGCCCTCGGCGAGGGTGCCGCGGATGATGGCCTGCCGCAGATCCGAGGCGACCAGCTCGGCCATCTTGGGTACGCGTACCCGCCGGCCGATGGCGTCGGGTGGCCGTTGCGGATCGCCTGCGGCCACGCTGTCTCCTTCATCGGGCGGACGGAGGGACGGAGGGACGGATGAAGAGCATTCTAATATGTAGATTATTTAGCCTTCAAGGTTGCCGGGCCCCGGCCTCGAGCCCACCTCCAGCTCGAGCCCACCTCCAGGGCGCCGCTGTGGCGGCGGCGTGGCGGCCAGCACCCGCGAACCGGCGAACTGGCACCTGTCGCGGTGTTTCGTTAACGTCACAACTGGCTGGTAGGCGTGTCGCGCCGTGGCGGAAGCCCCGCGGACGACCGAGCCGGCCGCGCTACGACGATCCGCGGGTACCGGAGTGCATGTCCGGGCGTGACCGGGCGGTCCTTCGCCTCCGCGGGTCCGTGTTCTGCATGTCCCTCGCGACCGTTCGGGAGTCCCGCCGGTATGCCTCGCCGCCGAATATGTCTGGTTCTGACTGTCGTGCTGCTCGCGCTGGGCGCCCTGCTGGGCGCCTGCTCGTCGGGCACGCAGCCCGCGGCGGCCGACTGCGACACCCCTGGGGTCAGCGCGGACCAGGTCCGCTTGGGCCTGCTCTACCCGGACTCGGGCCCGACCGCGTCGTCACTGGCCGCCGTGCGGGCCGCGGTCGACGCCCGGCTGGGCCTGGCGAACGCCGGCGGCGGCATCCACGGACGGAAGATCGTCTACGACTGGCGGGACGACCAGGGCACGACGGAGGCGAACGCGATCGGCGCCCGGGATCTGATCGAGGGCAAGCAGGACTTCGGCATCCTCGAGTACTCGCTGGCCGCCGACGGCAGCGCGGGCTACCTCGCCGAGCGGGACGTGCCCGTGGCGGGCCTGGCCGCCAGCGACAGCTGGTCGACCAACCGGAACATGTTCTCGTTCTCCTACACCACCGGTTCGGTGTCCGACACCTACGGCACCTTCGTGAAGTCCCGCGGCGGCACTCGGGCGGTCCTGCTCACCACCGCCCTGTCCACGGGTGTCAGCGACGCCGGCGGCCGGATCGCCGCGAGCCTGCGCGCGGTCGGCATCCCCGTCGTCGACCAGCTCAGCTACACCGCGAACGCCGACAGCCCGGCCGACCTCGCCCGGCGGCTCGCCGCCACCGGCGCCAACACGCTGATCACCGTCGTCGGCACCCCGGACCTGCCGGCGGTGCTGCGCGAGCTGCCCGCCACCGGGTGGAAGCCGAAGGTGATCCTCTCGGCCAGTGGCTATGACAGCGCACTGCTGGCCGGCGCGGGCGGCGCCATGACCGGCGTCGTCGTGCCGGTGTTCTACCGGCCCTTCGAGGCCGGCGGGGCGCCCATCGCGGGCTACCTCGACGCGATGACACGCTTCGCCCCCCAGATCGCCAAACCCCGCCAGGACCTCGCGATGATCGCCTACATCGACACGGACCTGTTCCTGCGGGGGCTGGCGGAGGCCGGCGCCTGCCCGACCCGGCGGGGCTTCGTCGACGCCCTGCGTTCGGTGCGCAGCTACGACGCCGGGGGCCTGGTCTCGCCCATCGACCTGAGCACCAGCCTGGGCCGGCCCACCACCTGCCTCGCGTTCGTCCAGGCCAACGCCGCCGGGTCCTTCGACCTCCTCGACGAGCGACTGTGCGGCCGGGAGCTGCCGGCGTCCCGCGGGGCCGGCTGACCGCCGGACGCGTCGAGCGGGGAGCCGGTCGCGGCAAAATCCGCTAAACACGTGGACAGAGCTTCAAACACGTGGACAGAGCTTCAAGCACGTGGACAGAGCTTCAAGCACGTGGACAGAGCTTCATTTTCGCCGAGACCCGGAGGTCAGATGGATCGGGGAGTGGGACCGCTGGCCGGACTGCGCGTGCTGGAGCTCGCCGGCCTCGGGCAGGTGGCGATGGCCGCGATGGCGCTCGCCGACCTCGGCGCCGACGTGGTGCGCCTGGAGCGGCCCGGCGGCGGCCCCTACCCGGCGACGGCGGGCGATCCGGTCCTGCGCGGTCGCCGGCACGTGACGGTCGACCTGCGCTCCCCGCAGGGCCGGGACACGGCCCTCGACCTCGCCGCGGCGGCCGACGTCGTACTGGAGGCGATGCGCCCCGGCGTCGCCGAGCGGCTCGGGATCGGCCCGCAGGACTGCCTGGCCCGCAACCCCCGGCTGGTCTACGGGCGGATCACCGGCTGGGGCCAGCAGGGACCGCTGGCCCAGCAGGCCGGCCACGACATCAACTACATCGCGCTGACCGGTGTGCTGGGGGCGCTGGGGCGTGCCGACGAGCGGCCGCTGCCGCCGCTGAACCTGCTCGGCTTCGCCGGCGGCGCGATGATGGGCGTCGTCGGGGTGCTCGCGGCCCTGCACGAGGTGGAGCGCTCCGGCCGGGGCCAGGTCGTCGACGCCGCCATCGTCGACGGCGTCAGCCTGCTCGCCCAGATGGTCTGGTCGTTCCGCGGCCAGGGGCGGTGGAACGACGCCCGTGAGAGCAACCTCTTCGACGGGCACGCCCCGTTCTTCGACACCTACACCTGCGCCGACGGCCGGTTCGTCGCCGTCGCGGCGCTGGAACCGGTCTTCTACGCGAACCTGCTGCGCGGCCTGGGCCTCGCCGACGCCGACCTCCCGGCGCAGGACGACGAGGCGGGCTGGCCGGTGCTGCGCGCCCGGTTCACCGAGATTTTCGTGCGCCGCACCCGCGACGAGTGGGTGGCCGCCTTCGCCGACCTCGACGCCTGCCTCACCCCGGTGCTGACCTTCGACGAGGTGGCGGCGCACCCGCAGATCGCCGCCCGCGGCACGGTCGTCGACCTCGACGGCATCACCCAGGCCGCGCCGACCCCGCGGTTCTCCGCGACCCCGGCGCCGCCCCCGCGCCCGCATACCGATCCCGAGCCGGTCGAGAAGGTCCTCGCCGCCTGGCGCGAGCACTGACCTCTGCTAGGTCGGCGGTCCGGCACGGGAACAGGACGCGGGCGGCGGGAAGTCCACAGGGCATTCCGTGCTGGGCCGAAGGTCCCCGCGGGCCCTTCTCGAGCAGCTCGACGGGCTACGCCGATGCCTGCGGCCGGCCGGTTCTAGGCGGTCGGTTCGGGGGTCGGCTGGGGGTCGTCCCAGGTCCAGGTACGGATCTCGGGCAGGTCCTCCAGATGGTCGCGAATGTAGCTGTGGTGACGGCTGAGCTGAGTTTCGCAATGGGTGACGAGCCGGTCGGTCCCAGGGCGGGTGGTGCGGGCGAACTCGATGGCGAGGCGAGCGAGGTGGTAACGACTGACCTCGTTGCGGACGAGCATGTCGAACGGGGTGGTCGTGGTGCCCTGCTCGATGAAGCCGCGGACGTGGAAACGCTGGGGATTGCGCCGGCCGTGCAGGAGCTGGTGAACGCCCCGGCTGTAGCCGTGGAATCCGACGACGACGTCGGTCTCGTCGGTGAACAGGGCCCGGAACATCGGGTTGGAGAAGCCGTGCGGGTGCAGGTCGCTGCGGAGCAGGGCCATCAGGTCGATCACGTTGACGACACGAACGGAGAGGCTGGGCACGAACCGGCGTAGCAGCTGGGCGGCGGCGAGGATCTCCATGGTGGGAACGTCGCCGATGCCGACGAGCACGATGTCGGGATCGCGGCCGTGCTGGGATTCGGTGCCGGCCCAGTCCCAGACGGAGCCGCCGCGGGCGGCGTGCTCGTCGGCCTCGGCGGCGGTGAGGTACTGCAGATGTGGCTGCTTGTCGGCGACGAGCAGGTTGACGTGGTCACGGCTGCGCAGGCAGTGGTCGGCGACGGACAGCAGGCTGTTGGCGTCCGGCGGCAGCCAGATCCGGATGACCCCGGGGGACAGCGGCACCACGGTGTCGATGAGGCCGGGTCCCTGGTGGGAGAAGCCGTTGTGGTCGTTGCGCCAGCAGGTGCTGGTCAGCAGCACGTTGAGGCTGGGGACAGGCTCCCGCCACCCGAGCTTGGCCCCTTCCTGCAGCCACTTCGTGTGCTGGACGAGCATGGAGGCGGACACCATGGCGAACGCCTCGTAGGTGGCGAACAGGCCGTGGCGGCCGGTGAGCGTGTAGGCCTCCAGCCAGCCCTGGCACAGATGCTCGGAGAGCACCTCCATGACCCGCCCCGAGGGGGAGACGCGGTCGTCGTGCGGGTCGATGGGGGCGACCATGCAGCGGTCGGTCACCTCCAGGATGGCGCCGAGCCGGTTACTGGTGAGCTCGTCGGGGCTGAACACCCGGAAGGTCGTCGGGTTGTCGCGGTAGACGTCGCGCAGCAGCTCGCCGAGCGGCCGGGTCGTCTCGTAGAAGCCGCGGCCGCGGTGGCGCGGGTCGATGTCCAGGGCGTAGGCGCGCCAGTCGGGCAGGCGCAGGGCTTCGGTGCGCCGGCCGCCGTTGGCGTAGCTCGTGGCCCCCAGCCGCTTGTCCCCGGCCGGGGCGAGCGCGGCCAGCTCGGCGGCGAGCCGGCCGTCGGCGTCGAACAGCCGCTCGGGTTGGTAGGACCGCAGCCACGCGTCGAGCTGGGCCAGGTGCTCCGGGTTGTCGCGGACCCCGGCGAGGGGCACCTGGTGGGCGCGGAAGGTGCCCTCCACCTGCACGCCGTCGACCTCGTGCGGACCAGTCCATCCCTTCGGGGTGCGCAGCACGATCATCGGCCAGGTCGGGGTGTCGGTGACCGTGCCGCCGGGGCGGCGGGCGGCGTGCTGGATGCGCCGGATCGCCTGGTGGGCGGTGGCGAGGGCGGCGGCGAAGTCCCGGTGAACCTGGCGGACGTCGGAGCCTTCGACCCACAGGACCTCGTAACCGTGGCCGGCGAGGTAGGCGGTCACCTGGTCGCGGCTGCGGCGGCCGAGAACGGTAGGGTTCGCGATCTTGTACTGGTTGAGGTTCAGGATGGGCAGGACCGCGCCGTCCCGGGCCGGGTTGAGGAAGGTGATGCCCTTCCAACTGCCCTCCAGCGGGCCGGTCTCGGCCTCCCCGTCGCCGACGACGGCGGCGACCAGCAGGTCGGGGTGGTCGAACGCGGCCCCGAAGGCGTGCACCAGGGCGTAGCCGAGCTCGCCGCCCTCGTGGATCGACCCCGGCGTCGGCACGCTGACGTGGCTGGGGATCCCGCCCGGGGTGGAGAACTGCTCGACCAGCCTGGTCAGCCCGGCGGTGTCCGCGGACACCCGCGGGTAGATCTCGGAGTAGGTGCCTTCCAGGTAGGTGTTCGCGACCAGCGCCGGGCCGCCGTGCCCGGGGCCCGCCACGTACAGCACGTCCTGGCCGGTCAGCCCGACCAGCCGGTTGAGATGCGCGTACACCAGGTTTAGCGCCGGTGATGTCCCCCAGTGGCCGAGCAGCCGCGGCTTGATGTGTTCGGGGCGCAGCGGCTCCCGCAGCAGAGGGTTGGCCCGCAGGTAGATCTGGGCGGCCGTCAGGTAGTTGGCGGCGTTCCAGTAGGCGATCAGTCGGTCCAGCGACGGTTCGTCCAGCTCCGGAATCGAACGGTCGAGGCCGTCGACGTCCACCGTGGCAGTCATGGTGCCAAGCCTCCCACC
>NZ_JANEZT010000178.1 GCF_025403405.1 Frankia tisae | reverse complement strand
GGCGGACCTGTTCGGTCGGCGGACGATTCCCGGGATCACACCGGCGGACCTGGATCGTCCCGAGGCCGTCGCGCTGATCGCCGAGCTGTTCGACGAGGCGGCCGACTACGTCGAGGTCGTCCGCCGGCTCTGGGACAGCTGGGAGGACGACGCCGAGATCCGCGATGTCGCCACCGGTCGGTTCGTCGACCGGGACAAGCTGCACTACATCGACTTCGAGGGACGCTGGTTCAGCGTGCGCGGGCCCTCCATCGTGCCCCGCCCGCCGCAGGGCCAGCCGCCGGTGACCGTCCTCGGCCACGGCACGGTGCCCTACCGGCTCGGGGCGCGCCAGGGCGACGTCGTCTACGTGACGCCCCGCGATGCCGACGACGCCCGCCGGATCGTCGAGGAGGTCCGGGCCGAGCAGGACGCGGCCGGTCGGGGCGGCGAGACCGTGCACGTGTTCGCCGATCTGGTCGTCCATCTCGCCGACTCGGCGGCCCAGGCCGCCGACAACCGTGCCCGGCTCGACGAGTGGGCCGGCGCCCCCCAGGCCAGCGACGCGCACATCGTCGCCGGGACCCCCGGGGAACTCGCCGATCTCCTGCTCGACTGGCAACCGGCCGGGCTGTCGGGTTACCGGCTGCGTCCGGCGGCCATCCCACACGACCTGGAGGGCATCACCCGGGGGCTCGTCGGCGAACTCCAGTCCCGCGGGGCGTTCCGCACCGCCTACGAGGCCGCCACCCTGCGGGGCCATCTCGGCCTGGCCCGGCCGGCCAACCGCTACGCCGCAGCCGCCGCCACCCACTCCACGGCCGCCGTCTAGCCCGCCGCCGGCCCCCCTGCGCGCACCGGCACCCCTGCACACAACAGCGGAGGACCTCCATGAGCAGGCCGACCAAGCAGATCCACCTGGCGGCGCACTTCCCCGGGGTGAACAACACGACGGTGTGGAGCGACCCCGCGGCGGGCAGCCAGATCGACTTCAGCTCGTTCACCCACCTCGCCCGCGCGGCCGAGCGCGCCAAGTTCGACTTCTTCTTCCTCGCGGAGGGGCTGCGCCTGCGCGAGCAGAACGGCCGCATCCATGACCTGGACGTCGTCGGCCGGCCGGACACGTTCACCGTGCTGGCCGCGATCGCGGCGGTCACCGAACGCCTGGGCCTCGCCGGCACCATCAACTCCACGTTCAACGAGCCCTACGAGGTCGCCCGGCAGTTCGCCAGCCTCGACCACCTCTCCGCGGGGCGGGCCGCCTGGAACGTCGTCACCTCCTGGGACGCCTTCACCGGGGAGAACTTCCGCCGTGGTGGCTACCTCGCGGAGCAGGATCGCTACGAGCGGGCCCGGCGTTTCCTGCGCACGGCCTGGGAACTGTTCGACTCCTGGCGCGGCGACGAGATCGTCGCGGACAAGGACACCGGGCAGTTCCTGCGCGAGCCGCGGCCGGGGGCGTTCGCGCATCACGACGACTTCTTCGACATCAGCGGGCAGTTCAACGTGCCGCGCAGCCCGCAGGGCCGGCCGGTGATCTTTCAGGCCGGCGACTCCGACGCCGGCCGGGAGTTCGCCGCCTCCTCGGCGGATGCGATCTTCAGCCGGCACAGCACGTTCGAGGACGGCCAGGCCTTCTACGCCGACATCAAGGGCCGGCTCGCGAAGTTCGGCCGCCGGCCCGACCAGCTGGTGGTCCTGCCGGCGGCGACGTTCGTCCTCGGCGACACCGACGCCGAGGCGCGCGAGCGGGCCGAGGTGATCCGCCACCAGCAGGTCAGCGGGGCGACGGCGATCCTGTTCGCCGAGCAGCTGTGGAACCGCGACCTGTCGGCCTACGACCCGGACGGCCCGGTCCCCGAGGTCGACCCGCTGCCGGGGGAGAACACGATCTCCAAGGGGCGGGCCAGCGTGCGGATGTTCGACGACCGGCTGGACACGGTGCGTCGCTGGCGCGAGCTGAGCGAGGCGAAGAAGCTCTCGCTGCGCGAGGTGGTCATCGAGGTCTCCGGGCGGCAGTCCTTCATCGGCTCGGCCGCCACGGTCGCCGAGACCATCAACCGGTTCGTCCAGGAGGACGCCAGCGACGGCTTCATCCTCGTCCCGCACATCGTCCCGGGCGGGCTGGACGAGTTCGCCGACCAGGTCGTGCCGCTGCTGCAGGAGCGCGGCGTCTTCCGCGCCGAGTACACCGGCACGACCCTGCGCGAGCATCTCGGCCTGGAGCTGCCCGGCTGAGCCCCGCGCCCGGAGGCGGTTCAGTCGGCGAGTGCGCGCAGGCCGCCCGCGGCGAGCGCCGGCACGGCCTGGCCGACGAGGTCGAAACCCTCTCCGACGGTGTTGCCGGCGAGATGCCGGGCGTGGATGCCCTCGGCGATCACCACCAGCTTGAAGTAGCCGAGTGCCAGGTAGAAGTCCATGTTCACGATGTCCCGGCCGGACTCGCGCGCATAGATCTCGATCATCTCGTCCCCGCCGGGCATCCGGTCGCTCGCCGCGGCGGCCGAGCCGCCGAGCACCGGATCGAAGTCCGGGTCGCGGTAGACGACGGTGAGGCCCAGATCGGCCAGCGGGTCGCCCAGGGTCGCCATCTCCCAGTCCAGCAGGGCCCGCACGGCGCCGATGTCGTCCGGGTCCAGCACGAAGTTGTCGATGCGGGCGTCGCCGTGCACGATCGACGCGTCACTCTCCACCGGCACCGCGGTGTCCAGCCGGGAGTGCAGCGCGTCGAGGTCCGGTAGCGGCCGCGTCCGTACCCTTTCCCACTGCCCCCACCAGCGGTCGACCTGGCGGCGCAGGTAGCCCTCGGGCCGGCCGAACCGCTCCAGCCCGACGGCGCGGTGGTCCACGGCGTGCAGCTGGGCGAGGGTGCGCAGCAGGTTCTCGGCGCAGCGGCGCACGTCGGCGTCGGAGTAGGGGGCCAGATCCGCCCGGCTGCGCAGGACCACCCCGTCGACCAGGGAGACCATCGCGAACGGCACCCCGAGCACGGCGGGGTCGTCGCAGTAAGCGACCGCGCCGGCCACCGGGATCGCGGTGTCGCGCAGCGCGGCCACCACCCGGTATTCGCGCCGCATGTCGTGCGCCGACGGCGTCAGGTTGCCCAGCGGCGGCCGGCGCAGCGCCCAGTGCGCGGCGTCGTCCCACACGTGGTAGGTCAGGTTCGACCGGCCGCCGCTGAGCAGGGTGGCGCGCAGCGGCCCGGACCGGCCGGGGACGGTGGCGTCGAGGTAGGCGGACAGCGCCGCCAGATCCAGGCCCGGCAGGGAGACGAGCCCCTCCTCGGCGCCGTGCGGGGGATCGAGCGCGGTCATGATGCCGACTCGAGGGCGCCGGTCGCCTTCAGCCGCTCCTTGACCGCACGCCGGGCGAGCGCCCAGCGATGGGTCTCCGACGTCCCGTCGTAGATCCGGAAGGCGCGGACCTCGTTGAGGTAGCGGCCCAGCAGCAGGTCGCCGGAGACGCCGGCGCCGCCGCAGAGCTGGATGGCCCGGTCGACGACCCGCCAGATCGCCTCGGCGACGAACGTCTTGGTCATCGCGGTGGACTGCGCCGCGCGCTGCCCCTGGTCGAGCTCCCAGCAGGCCTGCAGGATGAGGCTGCGGGAGGCGGCGATGTCGATCTCCGAGTCGGCGATCATCTGCTGCGCCATGCCGAGCTCGGTGAGCTTGGAGCCGAACAACCGGCGCTGCGCGATCCGGTCGATCGCGATGTCCTGGGCGCGGCGCGCGATGCCGAGCCAGCGCATGCAGTGCGTCATCCGGGCCGGGCCGAGGCGCACCTGCGCGTAGGCGAAGCCCTGGTCGAGCTCGCCGACGATCGCCGAGTCCGGCACCACGCAGTTGTCGAAGATCACTTCGCAGTGGCCGCCGATCATGGCCTGGTCGAGGGTCTCGATGTGCCGGACGATCTTCAGGCCGGGATTGTCTGCGTCGACGAGGAACATGGTCGCGCCGCCGACGGTGCCGACCCTGCCGGAGGTCCGGGCGAAGCAGATCGCGTAGGCCGCGCCGTCCGCGCCGGTGGAGAACCACTTGTGGCCGTCGATGCGCCAGCCGCCGTCCACCCGGACCGCGGTCGTCGTCAGGGCTGCCGGATCCGAGCCGGCCCCGGGCGCGGGCTCCGTCATGGCGAAGAAGGACCGGACCTCGCCGCTCGCGAGGGGGCGCAGGTACCGCTCCTTCTGCTCCTCGCTGGCGATGATCTCGAGCATGTGCATGTTGCCCTCGTCGGGCGCGGAGCAGTTCAGCGCCAGCGGCCCGAACAGGGAGTAGCCGGCGGCCTCGAACACGGGCGCCCGCGCCGTCATGCCGAGCCCGAGGCCGCCGTACTCCCGGGAGACGTGCGGGGCGAACAGCCCGGCGTCGCGGGCCGCCTCCTGCAGCCGCGCGCGCAGCGCCTCCCCGCCGGCGGCGATCACCCCGGCGTACCGCTCCTCCTCCGGGATCACGACATCCCGGACGAAGGCGGTCGTGCGTTCCACGAGGTCGGCGACCTCCGGCGGCTGCGAAAAATCAATGGCCATCACGGTCTCCCGCCTCGGTGCGAGCGCCGACCCCCGGCTGGACGGGTCGGCTGGAAAGGCTAATGCTCAGTAGCCTTGATAGCAGGGGTAGGTGGTGATCCGCCAGTGTTGAGGGAAATTCATGCCTGCTAACATGGTCAAGACGCGGGGGCGATCCGCAGACCCGTGGCTACAGGTCCCTAGTCATAACGGCTTTCGTGGGCGGGATGCATGAGCGGATCGGACAGGGCATTGCTGGCGCGGCCGCAGCTCACCCCGCGGAGGCGGGCGATCCGCGACGCCGCGCTGAGGCTGTTCGCCGAGCGCGGCTACGAGGCCACGACGACGACGGAGATCGGCGCGGCGGTCGGCATCCGGGGGCCGAGCCTGTACAAGCACGTGAGTTCCAAGCAGGACCTGCTGGCCTCGATCATGCTCGACGTGATGGACGACCTGCACGACGTCCACGCCCTCGCCGTCGCCGGTATCGACGACGTCGCGGACCGGCTGCGCCGCGCCGTGGAGGCCCACGTTCGTTTCCACACCCGCCACCGGCTGGAGGCATTCGTCGGCAACCGGGAGATCCGCAGCCTCGACGAGGCCAACCGGGCGGCGGTCGTCGACCGGCGCAGCAGCTACGAGCGGCTCATCCGGGGAATCGTCGAGGAGGGGGTCGCCGCCTCCCGGTTCCACGTGGCCTCGGTCAAGCTCGCCTCCTACGCCCTGCTCGACCTCGGGATGGGGGTCGCCGCCTGGTACCGCGAGGACGGCGACCTGAGCGAGGACGAGATCGTCTACACCTACGGCCGGTTCGCCCTCACCCTGGTCGGCGTGGCCGGCTGACCGCCGCGGCGCGGGCATGCCGCTCGGCGCCACGCATCAGCCACCCGCGGGTTCGCCGATCCCGGTGAGTTCGCCCGTCGCGGTGAGGTGGTGGGCTCCGCCGGCGTGCAGGCCCGCGCGCAGCTCGTGCTTGCGGACCTTGCCCGCCGCGGTCCGCGGCAGGTCGGTGACGATCACGAGTCGTTCCGGGGTCTTCTGCTTCGCGGCGCCGGCGGCGGCGAAGTGCGCCCGCACGTCGTCGAGGCCGAGGACCGACCCCGGGCGCGGCAGGACGAAGACGCAGACCCGCTCGCCGGTGCGGTCGTCCGGTTCGGCGACGGCGGCCGCCTCCGCCACGGCCGGGTGCGTCATGAGCAGGTCCTCGACCTCCTTCGAGGAGACGTTCTCCCCGTTGCGGACGATGATGTCCTTGATCCGGTCGGTGATGGTGAGGTAGCCGTCGGCGTCGACCCGGCCGATGTCGCCGGTGCGCAGCCAGCCGTCGGCGGTGAACGCGGTCGCGTCGAGGGCCGGATCGCGGTAGCCGGCGAACCGCTCCGGGCCCCGGGTGACGATCTCGCCCTCCTCGCCGAGGCCGAGGTCGTGACCGGCGGGGTCGAGGATGCGAACCTCGCTGCCCGGCATCACCCGCCCGTCCGTGGCGGCCCGCCGGTCGAGTGGGTCGGTCGCGTCGCCCGAGCTGATCGTCGGGTGCTCGCTGGAACCGTAGGCCCGGTAGGCGCTGACGCCGGCGCGCTCGGCCCGCTCGACGAGGGTGGGGGACACGCTGGCCCCGCCGACGAGGAAGTCGCGCAGCGGGCCGAGACCGCGAACGTCGCGCTGCGCCGCGTCGAGCAGCGCGGTCAGGTGGAACGGCACCCCCGCGGACGCGGTCACGCCGTGGGCGTGGACGAGCCCGATCGCCTCCGCCGCGTCGAACCGTTCGAGGAAGACGGTCGGCAGCCCGTCGACGAGGGTCCGCAGCAGCACGCTCAGCCCGGCTATGTGCCCGGGCGGGAACAGGTCGAGGTAGCCGAAGTCGGGTTGGCCCGCTCGCAGGCTGCGCAGCGAGGCGACCTCGGCGGCGACCGAGCGGTGGGTGTGGGTGACGCCCTTGGGCGCGGCGGTCGTCCCCGAGGTGTAGACGAGCACGGCGACCTCGTCGAGTGGCCGGGCGCGCGGCGCCAGCGGCGGGGCCAGTTCGACCTCGCGCCACGGCACGCTGCCGGCCGGGGTGCTGTCGCTGTCGCTGTCGGCGACGGTGATGACGTGGCGCAGGGCCGGCAGCGCGTCGGGCGTCCCGCGCAGCTCGGCGATCTCCGCCGCCCGCCGTGTCGGCAGGATGATCGTGCTGGCCCCCGACTGCCGCAGGATGAAGGCGACCTCGCGGATCCCGTAGATGGGGACGATCGGCAGCAGCGCCGCCCCGCACAACAGCACCGCCGCGTGCGCGACCACGCTCTCGGCCCTGCTGGTCAGCTGCAGCGCGACGACGTCCGCCGGGCCGATCCCGCGGGCGGCGAGGCCGCCCGCCACCCGGGCGGCCCGCTCGTGCAGCGTGGCCAGGTCCGTGGTGAACGTGTCGGCCGGACCGCGGAAGACCAGCCGGGTAGCCGGATGGTCCGCCGCGCCCCTGTGCAGCAGTTCGGCGAGCGAGAGCGGTGCGATCTCGGGTAGCGGCCGGACCGGCGTGAGGGACCGCGCCGGGCTGGTGGCCGACGGTGCCCCGCCGGCCGTGGTTGGTTCGACCAGGTGGGCAGGACCAGCGTTCTCCAGGTGCACCGGCGCTCCTCTGGTCCGCGCGAGCGTGGCGGCCGCCACATCGAGGAAAGATATACCTAGTTCACTAGGAGTGCGGGGTGATGGCCCACTGCGCTCGGCCGGGTTGGCGGTTGCGCGCGGTTCTTTCAGGTATCTAAGATAACTACGTCACCCGGGTTGCCCTTGATGTCACCACCGGGTTCCGGCGACAGCACGGGATCCGGGCGGCAGGCACCCGACTTCACGGCGCGACCCATACGGAGGCAGGACGACATGGCGAAGATCTGGGCGAACTCCGGCGACTCGCACTTCCTGGAGCCCGACGACCTGTGGCAGGCGAACCTGCCGCCCCGCCTGGCCGAACTCGTCCCGAGGGCGGTGAAGGACCCGGACGGCACGTACGAGACCGTGTACGTCGACGGCCAGTCGTTCCGCCGCAAGCTCCCGAACGTGGCGGCCCAGGAGTTCCTCGACGAGAGCAGCCGGGCCCCGGGAGCCCGGGACGCCACCCTGCGCCTGGCCGACCTCGACACCGAGGGCGTCTGGGGCGAGCTGGTGTTCCCGTCGCTGGGCCTGTGGAGCTCGTCGTTCCGCACCCCGGAGGTGCTGCGCGAGGCGCTGCGGGTCAGCAACGACTGGGCGATCGAGGCGATCATGAAGGTCTCGCCGCGCCTGGTCCCGACCGCGCAGGTCTCCACGCTGCAGGTCGACGACGCGGTCGCCGAGCTGGAGCGCACCGCCGAGCTCGGCTACCGGGCGGTGTTCCTGCCGACCACCCCGCATCCGCTGGCCGACGACTGGAACCGTGACTCCTGGGAGCCGTTCTGGGCGGCGGCGGAGGCGGCGAACATGGTGCTCGCCTTCCACGTCGGCACCGACCCGATCGACATCGGCTCCGCGCAGGTCGGCGTCGTCTACCGCGGCCCCGGCGGCGCGGTGCTGAACTACACCGAGACGACGTTCTCCGGCCAGCGGGCCGCGATGAAGCTCGTCGCCTCCGGGGCGCTCGACCGTCATCCGAACCTGCGGGTCCTCGTCGCCGAGGGCGGCGCGACCTGGGTGCCCTTCCTCGCAGACCGGATGACCGAGGGCTACCGCCAGCACCACATGGCGGTGCGGCCCAAGCTCAGCCGCAGCCCCAAGGAGATCCTGTACTCGCAGGTGTACGCCTCCTTCCAGCACGACGCCTCCGCCGTCGCCGCGCTGACCGGCATGGGCTACCGCAACGTCATGTGGGGCAGCGACTACCCCCACATGGAGGGCACGTTCGGCCACACCCAGGAGACGCTGCACGGCCTGTTCGACGGCGTGGCGGACGACGTCCGCAGGCGGATCACCGTCGACACGTTCCTCGAGCTGTTCCCGGGCGTCGGTGCGCCGAACGCGGCAGTGGCGGCGTGAGCGCCTCGGGCCCGTTCGACACGGCGATCGTCGGCGTCGGCGCCACGCCGTACTACCGGCGCGGCGGTTCCGCGCCGCAGACCATCACCGAGCTCGCGGGCAAGGCCATCATCGCCGCGTGCGAGGACGCCGGCCTGTCGGTGAAGGACATCGACGGCTTCGCCTACTACTCGGGGGCGGGCGCCGGCTACGGGCAGTCGATGGACACCGCCACGTTCATGGAGACCCTCGGCATCCCCGAGGTGACCTTCTCCGCCGCCCTCACCTCGGGCGGCGGCGGGTCGGCGGGGTCGATCGGCCTGGCCCGCGCGGCGATCCTCGCCGGGGATGCCACCGCCGTCGTCACCGTGATGGCGCTGCAGCAGGTCAAGCAGCGTCTCGGCACGGTCTTCGGTGCGGTCGCACCGAGCCCGGAGAACTCGTTCCTGCAGCCGTCGGGCCTCGTCGGCCCGGGGCATCTGATGTCGGTGCTGGCGCGGCGGCACATGCACAACTACGGCACCCGCCGGGAGGCGTTCGCGGAGATCGCCCTGTCCAGCCGGGAGAACGCACTCACCCGGCCCAAGGCGATCATGCGGACTCCGCTGACGCTGGACGACTACTTCAACGCGCGGATGATCGCCGATCCGCTGTGCCTGTTCGACTTCTGCCTGGAGACCGAGGGCGCCGTCGCGGTCATCACGACCAGCGCGCAGCGCGCGAAGGACCTGCGGCGCGAGCCGGTCGGCGTGGTCGCCGCGGCGCACGGCGGCGTGCGGGAGTGGGGCCGGGCGTTCGCCTGGTACGGGATGCCCGACGAGTACTTCGCCTCCTCCGGGCACGCCCCGATCGCCAGGCGGCTCTACGACCGGGCCGGGATCACCCCCGACGACATCGACGTGGCGCTGATCTACGACCACTTCACCCCCATGGTCCTCATGCAGCTCGAGGACTACGGCTTCTGCAAGAAGGGCGAGGGCGGCCCGTTCGTCGAGTCCGGCGCCATCCGGTACAAGGGCGGCTCGATCCCGGTCAACACGCACGGCGGCCAGCTCTCGGAGGCTTACATCATCGGCATGACGCACATCGTGGAGGGGGTCGAGCAGATCCGCGGCACCGCCGTCAACCAGGTGCCGGACGCGAAGCTCGCGCTCGTCACCGGCGGGCCGGCCGCCCTGCCGGTCAGCGGCCTGATTCTTGGACGGATGGCATGAGCACCCTGACGGCGACCCTGCCGCCCGCCGGCATCCAGATCACCACCGACTCGGCGACCGAGCCGTTCTGGCTGGCGGCGAAGGAGAACCGGCTGGTCGCGCCGAAGTGTGCCGACTGCGGGACCTTCCGGCTGCCGCCGTCGCCGTTCTGCCCGAACTGCCAGTCGCAGAACGTCGACTGGGTGACCCTGTCCGGGCGGGCGACGGTGTACAGCTTCAGCATCGTGCAGGGCCTGCCCGGCCAGCCGGAGCTGACCCTGGCCGCCGTCGTCGTGGACCTGCCCGACGCACCGGGCGCACGGCTGGTGAGCAACGTCGTCGACGCCGATCCGGGCGCGGTCGAGATCGGCACGCCGCTCACCGTCGACTTCGTCGAGATCGCCGACGGCTGGAAGCTGCCGGTGTTCCGGGTCGCGGCCGTCGCCGGCGCCGCCGGCGGGTGAGCGCGAGCGGGCCACGCGCGGGTATCTGACAGTATTGTTTCGCACGCATCACGCTTGGGTGGGGCGCATGGAGCGGGGGGCGCATGGAGCGGGTGGCCGCGCAGAGCACCGCGTCGGCGGTCGCCCACGTGCTGCGCGAGGAGATTCTCAGCCGCCAGGACGGCGACCTCTACCTGGGGCAGGAGGACGAGCTGCTGGCCCGGTTCGGGGTGAGCCGGCCGTCGCTGCGCCAGGCCGTGCGGCTGCTGCAGGCCGAGGGGATCCTCACCGTCCGCCGTGGCCATCACGGCGGGCTGTACGGGCAGCGGCCGGACGCGGCCGGCGTCGCCCACATGGCCTCGGTGTTCCTGCGGACCCGGCGGGCCTCCCTCGCCGACATCAGCGCCACCTACACCCTCATCACCACGGAATGCGCCCGGCTGGCGGCGCTCAACCCGGACGAGGCCGAGCGCCGCCGGCTGCTGACCTTCGTCGAGCAGGCCGCCGGCGGCAGCCAGCGCGACCACGCCCGGGCCCGGGTGCAGTGGGGGATCCTGCTCGCCGAGCTCGCGCGCAGCCCCACCCTGCAGCTGTTCGAGGATGTGCTCGGCTCGTTGTCGCGCTACCCGACCACGCGGCCCCTCCTGCTGGACCCGGACAGCATCGCGCTGGCCTGCGAGCAGTGGCGGCAGGTGGCCGAGGCGGTCGGCGACGGTGACGCCGACACCGCGGCGGCGCTGTCCCGCGAGCACGGCGACGCGCGGGTCCGCTACATCCGCGACCTCCCCGAGGACCTCCTCGGCTGGTGAGCCCCGCCCCCGGGCCCGGCGTGCCGCCGGACGGTCAGGCGGCGGCGGCGCTCATGAGACGCACCGCCGACTCGGCGTAGCGGGCCCGGCGCCGGTCGCTGACCATGAACGCCGGGCTGGACAGGAACGCGAGGTCGGGCAGGGCCTTGCGGGCGGCCAGGCGTTGCTCGGCCTCCTGGAGGTCGCCGCACAGGGCGATCGCGTCGAGCATCTCGTCGCTGACGGCCGCGGCCATCCCCGGGATGTCCCCGGAGCGGAACGCGGTGCGGATCGCGGCCACCTCGTCGCCCCAGCCGTGCAGCTCGACGAGGGTGTCGTAGGTCTTCACCGTGAGGTAGAAGGCGATCTGGAGCCGGGCGTCGCGCCGTCCCCGGTCCGGGTCCTCCTCGTCGACGGCGGTGATGAGCCAGCCCCAGCGTCGCAGCGACTCCGGGTCCCGCCCGGCCGCGGTGGCGCCGTCGTGCAGGTTCGGGCGGATCGTCTCCGTCCACCACCGGTCGGTGAAGACGCCGTGGCCCAGGATGCCGTCGGCGGTCCGCCCGGCGGCGGTCACCATCCGCCGGTTGAACGAGCCGAGCAGGATCGGCACGTCGAGCCGGCCGAGGACGGGGGCGCGGATGTCGGCGTGGATCGGGTAGAACTCGCCCTCGTGCACCACCGGCCGACCGTTCTCCGCGGTCAGGTAGGCGCGGATCGCCCCGACGAGGTCCTCCATCCGCCGGACCGGCTCGCTGGCCGCCGACGCGAACCAGTCGGTGTTCATCCGGTAGGTGCCGGACCCGAGGCCGAGGAAGATCCGCCCGGGAGCGCGCGCGGACAGGTGCCGCAGCGCCGAGGCGTGCACGAACGGTGAGCGGGCGAACGCATAGGCGATGCCGGGCCCGACCAGGGCCCGGCGGGTGGCGGCGACCATCTCGCCCGTTGTCAGGTAGGAGTTCGTGTCGGCGAACTCGCCGGCGCAGAAGGCGGTCGCCCCAGCCTGTTCGGCCAACTCCGCGACCTGCGGGCCCGGCCAGGGAAGTCCCCACTGCACGTCTCGGCACCTCCGCGTCGGGAGCGGGGCACCCCGGCGGCGCCGCGGGCGCCGATCGGCCGGTGAGAACCGCCGCTCCAGTTCTTGTCTTCCTCGCGAACTTAGTAAACCATGTAACCTTGCAGCGATGTTCACGCGGCGGCGTCCGTCGTCCAGGACAGGGCCCACCTGTGGACGCGGTCCGCACAACGAGGAGGAGGCGTGGTGGCAGCGGTGGAGACCGTTGACCGGCCCCGGCAGGGCGAGTTCCTCGGCCCGCTGCGGGAGTTCCTGGCCGCGCACGCGGGCGCGGCGCCCCGTGGTGGCACCGCGCGGCTCACCTGGGCCCGCGCCTTCCATGCCGACCTGACCGACGCGGGGCTCGCGGCCCCGGGGTGGCCGAAGGAGGTCGGTGGCATGGACCTCTCGCTGCCCGACCAGATCGCCTACCACCGGGAGATGACGAGGGCCCGGGCCCCCCGGCACCCGTGCGGCCTGTCGTTCATCGTGGCCCCCACGTTGATCCGCCACGGCACGCCCGCGCAGAAGGAACGTTTCCTGCGCCCCCTGCTGCGCGCGGACGAGTTCTGGTGCCAGGGCTTCTCGGAGCCCGGCGCCGGCAGCGAGCTGACGGCGCTGTCGACGAGGGCCGTGCGTGACGGCGACCACTACGTCGTCACCGGCCAGAAGGTGTGGACCAGTCAGGCGCACCTCGCCGACTGGATGTTCGCGCTGGTGCGCACCGGCGAACCGGGCCCGAAGGGGATCAGTTACCTGCTGCTGTCGATGACCTCGCCGGGGCTGACGGTGCGGCCGCTGCGGGACATCAGCGGCGGAACGCATTTCGCCGAGGTGTTCCTCGACGAGGTGCGCGTGCCGGTCGAGAACCTCGTCGGCCAGGAGAACGAGGGCTGGTCGATCGCGCGCACGAGCCTGGGTCACGAGCGGGCCACGGCGTTCCTGTCGGACGAGTTCCGTTACCGCCGCGTGGTGACCGAACTGATCGCGCTCGCCACCGGGTCGCCGGCCGGGGACGACCCGGTGGTGCGCCAGGGCCTCGCGCGGATGGAGGCGGGGGTGCGCATCCTCGCCTCGAACAGCCGCCGGGCCCTGGAGACGGTGCTCGCCGGACGCGATCCCGGGCCCGCGTCCTCGGTCAACCGGCTGATGCGCGCGGAGTTCGACCAGCGCCTGCACGAGGTGGCGCTGCGGGTGATCGGCCCGGACGCGGTGCTCGGCAACCGCGAGCCGACCGCGCCCGAGGGCGGCCGGTGGACCTACGGCTACCTGATGAGCCGGTCGGCGACGATCGGTGCCGGCACCGCCGAGATCCAGCGCAACACGATCGCTGAACGGGTGCTGGGCCTGCCGGCCCCGCCACCGGCGCCGGGGGTCGGGCGCGGGTGAGAGGCCACGGCGGCGCGGGGCGCCGCGTCGGGGCCGCGGGACGACGAGGAGCGAGGTGAACGTGGACACCACCGAGGCGGAGGGCGAGCTGCGCGGCGCGCTGGCGCGGCTGCTGCGCGAACGCTGCGACATCGAACAGGTCAGGGGGATCGCGGCCGCGCCGGGCGGCTGGGATCGACAGCTGTGGTCGGAGCTCTCGGCCATGGGCGTGGTGGGGCTTGCCGCCCCGGTGGAGCACGGCGGTGAGGGGGCGGGG
>NZ_JANEZT010000177.1 GCF_025403405.1 Frankia tisae | reverse complement strand
GGTAGGAACGGCTCGAATGGGTAGTGAGCCCCTGGTGTCCGTGAGCCGAGCGGAACGGTGACGGTTGCCCGGCACCGGCATCGGCCCCGATCCGAGGAGCCCAGGTGCAGATTCCCTTCTCGTCCTCCACGAGCTCCAGTCTCGGAATCGAGTGGGAACTGCAGCTCGTCGACCAACAGTCCCGCGAGCTGCGCGGGGAGGCCACCGCCATCCTCGACGAGCTTCGCGCGAAGATCGGCGAGCGGGATGCCGCCAAGGCGAAGCACGAGCTGTTCGAGTCGACGGTCGAAGTCATCACCGGAGTCTGCGGATCGGTGGGGGAAGCGACCGCGGACCTGGCCGGCACGGTGTCGGTGCTGCGCGATCTGGCGGAGCGGCGCGGCATCGGCCTGATGTGCAGCGGTACCCATCCGATCAGTGACTACGCCGGGCAGCGCATCACCGACGACAACCGCTACTCGCGGCTGGTCAACCAGATGCAGTGGCTGGCCCGTCGGCTGCTCATCTTCGGCGTCCACGTCCACGTCGGGGTCCGCTCCCCGGACAAGGCGATGCCGATCGTGAACGCCCTGATGGCGCACATCCCGCACTTCCTCGCCCTGTCCGCATCGTCGCCGTTCTGGCTGGGCGGGGACACGGGCCTGGCCTCGTCGCGCTCCCAGGTGTTCGCAAGCCTGCCCACCGCGGGCCTGCCCTACCCGTTGGAGGACTGGCCGCGCTTCGAGTCCTTCATGGAAACGCTCATCACCTCCGGGACGATCGAGACGATTCGGGAAGTCTGGTGGGATATCCGGCCGCATCCCAACTTCGGTACCGTCGAGCTACGGATCTGTGACGGGCTGCCCACGCTGATGGAGGTCGGTGCGGTTGCCGCCCTCGCGCAGTGCCTCGTCGACCGGATGAACACCCAGATTGACCGTGGGTACCGGCTCCCGATGCCGCAGCGGTGGCTGGTGCAGGAGAACAAGTGGCGGGCGGCCCGATACGGCCTCGACGCACAGATCCTGATCGACGGGCGCGGCGAGGTGCGGTCGGTCCGCGACGACCTCGTGGACCTCGTGGAGGATCTGCTCCCGGTCGCCCACCGGCTGGGCTGCGCGGAGCAGCTCAACGACGTCCTGGTGATCCTCGCGACCGGTGCGAGCTACACCCGCCAGCGGGCGGCAGCCCGGCAGGCCGACGGAGACCTCACCCGAGTCGTCGATACCCTGCTGGAAGAGATGAATACCGGCCGGCCGGTCGTCGACCAGTAGGTGCGTCGGCGGGGCCCGACCGCCCGATATCCGCAGCCGCGCGCGTCAGGTCCCGCGCGACGCCCGCAGGGAGGAGCCCGGCCGGCACATGGAGGCCAACGAGACCGCGGCGGTCGCCGGATGGGTGACCACGCACGAATCCGAGCTGGTCGCGTTGCGCCGTGACCTGCACGCCCATCCCGAGCTCGGCCGCCAGGAACGGCGCACGGCCGGGCAGGTGGAGGCGAAGCTGCGTGCTGCGGGGCTGTCCCCGCAGCGGTTGCCGGACGTACCCGGCCTGTGGTGTGACATCGGCGCCGGGGTGGACCGTGATCCGACAGCCCCGGTGGTGGTTGTCCGGGCCGATATGGATGCGCTGCCGCTGCCGGATGTCAAGGACGTTGCGTATCGCTCGACGGTGCCGGGGGTGGCGCACGCCTGCGGGCATGACGTGCACACCACGGTGGTGCTGGGCGTCGGATTGGCCCTTGCCGACTACGCGCGCACGGCGTCCCTGCCGGGCACCGTGCGTCTTGTCTTCCAACCGGCCGAGGAGCTCATGCCCGGCGGGGCGCTTGACGTGATCGACGCTGGCGTGCTCAAACCGGCCTCCGCGGCGATCGCCGTGCACTGCGACCCCGCGCTGGACGTGGGCACCATCGGCCTGCGGGCCGGGCCGATCACCTCCGCGGCCGACGCTGTCGAGATCACGGTGGCGGGACCAGGTGGTCACACTTCGCGACCGCAGAACACCGTCGACCTGGTGTATGCCCTTGTCCGCCTGGCCGCCGACATGCCGGCCACACTCAGCCGGCTCGTCGATCCGCGGTCGGCGTTGTCCCTCGTCTGGGGCCAGGTGCAGGCCGGTACCGTGGCCAACGCCATCCCGCGCACCGGGCAGCTGCGCGGCACCATCCGCACCCTGTCCCGGGAGACCTGGGACTCCGTCCCCGCCCTTGTGACTCGGGTCGCCGAGCAGCTCATCGCCCCCTACGGTGCGCAGATCGTGGTCGACTACCGGCGCGGCGTGCCGCCAGTGGTCAACAGCGCGGAGGTCGTCGACGTCTTCCAGAGCGTCGTCGACCGCACCCTCGGCCACGGCGCGTCCACCACGGTGGCCCAGTCCCTGGGCGGGGAGGATTTCGGCTGGATCCTCAACCAGGTGCCCGGCGCGCTGGCACGGTTGGGCACCCGAGTGCCCGGGGGTGCCACTTACGATCTTCACCAAAGCGCCTTCGACGTCGATGAGCGCGCCATCGGCATCGGGGTGCGGCTGCTGGCCGGCACCGCCCTGGACCTGCTGCGCCACACCCCGACCAAGCCCTGACCGGCGTCCTGGTCGGCTGGCGATGCAGGCTAGGCGGTCGGCCGGGAGCGGAGCTCCTTGACGTAGTCGGCGGGTGCCCCCGCCTTCTCGGCGGAGTCTGCGATCATATCGAGGTACCACCGAGAGGGCAGGCCGCCCTCGTAGGAGTTCAGCACGTAGGTCCAGGCGAGAGCCTCGCCGTCGAGGGTGGAGACCCTGACGCGGATGCGGGTGTACAGACCGGTGTCCGCGCCCTCCCACACGTCGAGCCGTTCCAGGTCATATCGGTCGAGGTCGTACAGCAGGATGTACGCGTGGTTGCCGGGTGACTCGACGATCGTGGCCAGAGCCCCGTCCCAGCCCACGTTCTCGCCGCCGAAGGTCAGCCGCCAGCCGTTGATCCATCCAGTGCCGGTGACGGGCGAGTGAGGGGCCCGTTCCTTCATCTGCGCCGGGTCGAGATTGCCGGCGTACGCCGCGTACAAGGTCATCGTCGTCTCTCGGGGTGACGGTGCGTGGCTATAGCTGCTATTTCCGTTTCAAAGCCGGAAGAAGGGGTTCTCGGCAGCCTTCGCGCACGTTGGCTTCCGCCTGCGATCCTACGGAGCTCTCAGCACCGGGAGGAGCGCACCCGCCAGGGCGGGGGAAGATGAAAGGAGCAGATGTCAGATCGGGAGGGCACGTGACGCGCATCGTCATTCTCGGCGGAGGGCCTGGCGGCTATGAATCGGCGCTCGTGGCAGCGTCGCTGGGCGCGACGGTCACGGTCATCGACTCGGATGGGATCGGCGGCGCCTGCGTGCTCACCGACTGTGTTCCATCCAAGACGCTGATCGCGACTTCGGAAACTATGACCAATCTCGCACTGGCTCCGGGGCTTGGTATCCGCCCGCATGGTCTTGGCGCGGGGACCGAACCGGCGTTGCCCGCGGTGGCCTGGGGCATGCGAAGCGGCTTGGACGGGGGTGTCCCTCCGCTTACGCCACCGGAGGTCGTCAGCGTCGATCCGGAACAGGTGTACGAACGGGTCCGAGAGCTCGCGAAGGCGCAGTCCCTGGACATCGAACACCGTCTCGAACGAGAGAAGGTCGAGGTGGTGCACGCGTCGGGTCGGCTGGTCGGGCCGCACGCGATCGAGACGAACACCGGTGAGACCTTCGTGGGTGATGTGATTCTCATCGCGACGGGTGCGAGCCCGCGGGATCTTCCGACCGCCCGCCCGGATGGCGAACGCATACTCACCTGGCGCCATCTCTACGATCTTAAGGAGATTCCGGAGCATTTGGTCGTTGTGGGCTCCGGCGTCACCGGCGCCGAGTTCGCCAGCGCCTACCGGGCCATGGGTGCCGAGGTCACCCTCGTCTCGTCCCGCGAACGGGTCCTGCCCGGCGAGGACCCGGATGCGGCCCGGGTCATCGAGGACGTGTTCGTGCGGCGCGGCATCGAGGTGCTCAATCGCTCGCGTGCAGCCTCGGTCCGCCGCATCGGTGATGGCGTGATCGTCGAGCTCAGCGACGGCCGCACCGTCACGGGAAGCCACGCTCTGATGGCGGTCGGCTCCGTTCCCCGCACGAAGGGTCTTGGCCTGACCGACGTCGGCGTCCGCCTCGGTGCCGGGGGGCATGTGAACGTGGATCGGATGTCGCGCACCTCCGTGCCGGGCGTCTACGCGGCAGGCGACTGCACCGGCGTTCTGCCGCTCGCGTCGGTCGCTGCGATGCAGGGCCGGATAGCAATGTGGCATGCCCTCGGGGAGGCGGTGAGCCCGTTGCGACTCGGGACCGTCTCGTCGAACATCTTCACCGAGCCGGAAATCGCCACAGTCGGAGTCACCCAGGTGATGAAGGACACAGGCGCCGTCGCGGCCGAGGTGACGACTGTTCCGCTCTCGCGTAATCCTCGGGCGAAGATGATGGGGATCGAGGACGGCTTCGTCAAACTGTTCTGCCGGCCGGGCAGCGGCAGCGTTCTTGGCGGTGTAATCGTGGCCCCGCGTGCGTCGGAACTCATCCTTTCTGTGTCGCTCGCCGTCGAACACGGTCTCACCGTCGACCAGATCGCGCATACCTTCTCCATCTATCCCTCACTGTCCGGCTCTATCACCGAAGCGGCCCGGGTCCTGCGCCCCAGGGACTTCTTCGCGGGCTTTGACGACCAGGTGTGAGATTGATCTTGACGGGTGTCATCACTCGAGTGGCTGCTGCGGCCAGCGTGTGACTGGCGGGGGAGCAGTCGCGTGGCCGATTCTGTGCCACGACGAATGGTGCGAGCATAGGCCACCCTCGCCGTCGGATCCACCTTCCAGAGTGGTTTCCGGTCTCTCTTGAGGTTGTGGTTGCGAGCTGGCCGAGCTAGATGCGTACCGAAAACTGGTCGCAGATGATTCGGGGGTTCTCTTGAGGTTTTGGTCGTGCACTCCTTTCGGGTTTTCTTACGCTTGGGAGCCGACCTGGCGGAGACGGCCGCCGTGAGATATGCGTTCCGAACGCGGGTTCGACGCCTGGGGTTGATGATCTCCTCGCTCCTCGGTTGTCGATCGCGCAGATATGGGTCGCGCAGTGTATTCATTTTCTGAATTTTGGAAGGCGAATGATCTCGGTGGAGTGTCTGATTGTGTAGCGGGCACGGGCGTCCCGGACCCGGCTGCCCTGGCTTCGGGTGAGGGGGACGGCGTCGGCATATTGGACTCCCCTTTGCACGCCAGGTGGCAGATCTCGACGCGAGTGATTGCCTGCAACTCGACGTACAGATCGGACGGGAGGCCACGCGCTGGGAGGCAGCGCGCTTGGTTGCCCGGGCGAGGTTCGCTCAGTTACGGACGCCCGCGCTCGACGGCGGCGAACAGCGCTACCAGGCCTTCATGAGTTCGCCGGGGACGAACTGGCTGCCGAGCTGAAGCTGTCGCCGGCGGCGGAAGGCGGCGACTGCGCATCGGGTGACGATGCGGGCCGAAGCCGACGGGATGGGACGAATCTCGGTGCTTCTCCCCGCCGAGCGTATGTTGGCGGCCTTCCGCAGGATCGACGGGCTGGCGAAGAAGGCCGGAGCGCCGGAAGAGGAGGACCGAGACCTCGACCGGCGCCGGGCTGACGTCCTCTACGACCTGCCTATGGGGCACGATCGCGACCGCGTCAAAGGCGAGATGTAGGTTATCGTTTCGGCGGAATGTCTGTTGGGCTTGTCGGAGACGCCCGGGGAAATTCCGGGATACGGGCCGATTCCCGCCGAGGCCGTTCGTAGAATCCGGAGTGCCGGCGGCATCACCGGCTCAAGTACACCGCGGACCGGTCTTCCGGAGCCGCGCATCCCGCCACGCATGACCCGACGATGCGGTGGAGAGTGCGTCCAGGAAAACCCGGATATTTCATGTGGACGAGTCCTGAAGATCGGACGTACCGCGTGGGTCCGGAGCGCCACGGCACAACTGATTGAGCGCGGGCGCCGATCAGGCGGATGGGACGATCAGGGTTCGGTGCTACTCGTCGTCCTCGTCGTCGTTAGCTGAAAAAACCGGTGGGAAACCGTGTTGCTCCAGCCTCCGGTTCCGGAAGAATCCGCTGGTGGCGAAGCCGAGCCCTGCCCCGGCGACCAGGAGGAACGCGACAGTGGCGGCGCGAACGGCTACCTGGCCCGGCAGCAGGGCGAAGACCACGGCAAACGGCAGCATCAGGCTGAACGGGCGTGCCGCCTGCCGCCTTCGCCAGCCAGGGCCAGTCAGATCTCTGGAGATCCACGCGTTGTAGGTGGAGGGAAGCGTCCCACCGAGGAGATAGTAGATGCGGCCCGTCAGCGGTGGCCGTTCGGCCTCCGCCGATGGCGCCGTCGTCTCCGAGCCCTGCCCGCGTACCGTCGCGCTGTCTGCACCGCCGTCCATACCCGCAGCTTACGAAGTGAACGGCGGTGAGGACAGCTGACGGCTGGCGAACCAGATCAGTCTTTGATCTCACAAAGGACGGCGCCGCTGGTGACCACCGCACCCACGGCTGCGGAAAGACCGGATATGGTGCCGCCCCGATGAGCGTTGATCGGCTGCTCCATCTTCATCGCTTCCAGCACGATGATGAGGTCGCCGACGGCGACCGTGTCGCCGTCGTTGACAGCAACCTTCACGATGGTGCCCTGCATGGGACTGGTAAGGGCATCACCGGTCACCTTGGTGGCCGCCGCGCCACGTGCCCGCCGCTTGGGCGCGGCGCCGCGCGACGCGGTCGACGTCGAAGCGGCTCCGAGGCCGGCCGGCAGCACGACCTCGAGGCGCTTGCCGCCCACCTCGACGATGACCGTTTCCCGTGGCTCGGGGGTGGTGTCGGCGTCCGTTCCACCGGTGAAGGCGGGGATGGTGTTGTCGAACTCGGTCTCGATCCAACGGTTGTGGATGCGGAACGGCTCCGCCGCGTCGTCGGGAGCGAAGGCCGGATCCCGCACGACCGCACGATGGAACGGCAGCGCCGTGGCCATGCCGTCCACGACGATCTCGTCCAGGGCGCGACGGGCACGCTCCAGAGCCTCCTGGCGGGTGGCCCCGGTGATGATGAGCTTGGCGAGGAGGGAGTCGAAGGCGCCCCCGATCACGCTGCCGCTTTCGACTCCGGAGTCGAGGCGCACGCCCGGACCGGCCGGCGAGACGAACTTCGTCACCGTTCCCGGAGCGGGAAGGAATGTGCGGCCGGGGTCCTCGCCGTTGATCCGGAACTCGATGGAGTGGCCACGGGGTGCGGGGTCGGTGAAGTCGAGTGCCTCACCCTCCGCGATCCGGAACTGGGCGCGGACGAGGTCGACACCGGATACCTCTTCGGTCACCGGGTGCTCGACCTGGAGCCGGGTGTTCACCTCGAGGAAACTGATCATGCCGTCCCGGGCGACCAGGAATTCCACGGTTCCGGCACCCACGTAGCCGGCCTTCTTGCAGATTGCCTTGGACGCCTCGTAGAGCGAGGTGAGCTGCTCTGCGGAGAGGAACGGCGCCGGAGCCTCCTCTACGAGCTTCTGGTAGCGCCGCTGCAAGGAGCAGTCACGGGTGCCGACAACGACGACGTTGCCGTGGGTGTCCGCAAGGACCTGAGTCTCCACGTGGCGGGGCTGGTCGAGGTAGCGTTCCACGAAGCATTCGCCCCGACCGAAGGCGGCGACCGCCTCCCGGACCGCGCTGTCGAACAGCTCGGGCAGTTCCTCGGAGGTCCAGGCGACCTTGAGCCCTCGGCCACCGCCACCGAACGCGGCCTTGATGGCGACCGGCAGGCCATACTGCTCGGCGAAGGCAACCACGTCTTCGACACCGGCGACGGGATCCGCGGTGCCCGGCGCGAGCGGAGCGCCGACGGCCAGCGCGATGTGGCGGGCGGCGGTCTTGTCGCCGAGGCGGCGAATGGCCTCGGGCGGCGGGCCGATCCAGGTGAGGCCGGCACCGATCACAGCTTCGGCGAAATCCGCGTTCTCCGAGAGGAAGCCGTATCCCGGATGAACCGCGTCGGCTCCGGACGACTTGCAGGCATCGAGTATCTTGTCGATCCGGAGGTAGGAGTCGCCTGGCGTCGTACCACCCAGCGCAAATGCCTCGTCGGCGACGCGCACATGCAGTGCGTCGATGTCTGGTTCAGCGTATACCGCGACGCTCGTGTAACCGGCGTCGCGGCACGCGCGGGCCACCCGAACCGCAATCTCTCCCCGGTTGGCGATGAGGATCTTACGCACGTTGCTCCCGTCCTCGTCCGACCAGCCTGAAGTCTAGGCGAGCCGGGCCGCACAGTTTGCTCTCGTTGCGCCCGGATGTGATGCCACAGACATCCAGGCGTCATTTATTCGTTCAGTTACCAGCCAGCCCGGGTGCGCACACCCGGGCTCATCCCGGAGCGTCGCCATGAACCTGCCCCGGTAGTGAGTGGGCTGCGCACCGCCTGAGCCGGATCCGCCCATGCGGAGCGGACGGTGGACGGACTCTCCGCCGGGACCGCACGGGCCGCGAAGAACGCGACCACCGCAGCGATCTCCTCGGGTGTCGCGTTCCCACGGATCAAACGTAGCCGGGGTGGGCTGGTTCGCCCGTCGTCGTCCTGGGCCACGGTCCTCTCCTCACTCGACTTCCTGCCGTCCGTAGCGCGCCGTCTGTGCTCCGTCCGCATCCCTCGGTGGCCCCTCGCTCGTCCGGCGGCGTGACCACGTGGGAAGCGGATCGATGGGTACCGGCGGAGACCCGGGGCCGCACTAAAGCGGGATGTTGCCGTGCTTCTTCGGTGGCAGGGACTCGCGCTTGGTGCGCAGCAGGCGCAGGGCCCGTATGATCTCGCGGCGCGTCTCGGAAGGGTTGATCACCGCGTCCAGGTACCCACGTTCCGCTGCGATGTACGGAGTCGCGAAATGATCGTTGTAATCCTGGATGAGCTCCGCCCGGCGGGTTTCCGGGGATTCGGCCTTGGCCAGGTCACGCCGGTAGATGATGTTCACAGCCCCGCGGGCGCCCATGACGGCGATCTCGGCGGTCGGCCAGGCGAGGTTGATGTCGGCCCGCAGGTGCTTCGACCCCATCACGTCGTACGCGCCGCCGTACGCCTTCCGGGTAATGACGGTGACCTTGGGAACGGTGGCCTCCGCGTAGGCGTAGATCAGCTTGGCGCCTCGACGGATGATCCCGTTCCATTCCTGGGAGGTGCCGGGCAGGAAGCCGGGCACATCGACCAGAGTCAGCACCGGAATGTTGAAGGCGTCGCAGGTCCGGACGAAGCGGGCGGCCTTTTCGCTGGCATCGATGTCCAGGGTGCCGGCGAACTGCATCGGCTGGTTGGCCACGACGCCGACCGACCGCCCGTCCACCCGGCCGAAACCGACGATCAGGTTCTGCGCGAACTGTGCGTGGACCTCGAGGAAGTCGCCGTCGTCGACCAGCCGCTCGATGATCTGATGCATGTCGTACGGCGTGTTCGGGGAGTCCGGGATGAAGGTGTCGAGCTCGGGGTCGATCTCGACGGCCGGATCGTCCACCGCGTCGTAGCTGGGGGCGTCGTCGAGATTGTTCGACGGCAGGAACGACAGCAGCGCCCGGGCGAGCTCCAGGCACTCCGCCTCGTCGGCCGCCTGGAAGTGCGCAACGCCGCTGCGGGAGTTGTGGGTGGCCGCGCCGCCCAGCTCCTCCATGCCGACATCCTCACCGGTGACCTCTTTGATGACGTCTGGGCCGGTGATGAACATGTGGCTGGTCTTGTCGACCATCAGGGTGAAGTCCGTGATCGCCGGCGAGTACACGGCGCCACCAGCGCACGGGCCCATGATCAGAGAAAGCTGCGGGACGACGCCGGACGCCATGACGTTCCGGTAGAAAATCTCGCCATAAAGGCCGAGCGAGACGACGCCCTCCTGGATGCGAGCTCCGCCGGAGTCGTTGATGCCGACGACCGGGCAGCCGGTCTTCAGCGCCAGATCCATGATCTTGACGATCTTCTCGCCGAAGACCTCGCCGAGGCTCCCGCCGAAGACGGTGAAGTCCTGGCTGAACACGCAGACCTGCCGGCCGTCGACCGTGCCGTATCCTGTCACCACACCGTCGCCGTACGGGCGGTTGGCCTGGACGCCGAAGTCATGCGCCCGGTGCCGGGCGAACGCGTCGGTCTCGACGAACGAGCCCGCGTCGAGGAATGCCTCGATCCGCTCACGGGCGGTCATCTTGCCCTTGGCATGCTGGGCGTCTACGGCCCGCTGCGACCCGGCATGGACCGCGTCTTCGTTCACGCGCCGCAGTTGAGCGAGTCGCCCTGCGGTGGTGTGCGGGTCGGGAGCAGAATCCTCGGCGGACGCGGGAAGAGCCATAGGCCGCAGCGTACGACCCCTGTGGGCTCACGTGCTCGACTGTTGTGGAGTTGATCTCATCGATTGGCTGGAATCTTCGGCTACCTTGCGGCGGTCCGTATCGAAGGTCACAGCCCCCGCACTTGTACGCCCGGCCGCCCGGCCTCGGGGGACCGGGCGTCTGACCACCAGCCGCATCGCCACTCGTGGTGGCGGTCTGGTGCGCGTCCCGACTGCCGGACAACGTCCGCGTGAGCTGCGCGGGGTGTTCTGGCAGGCTGTCTCCGTGAGTTCGACGCCGGATTCTTCACCCGCGGAGCCCGCGCGGGATGCAGCTGTTCCATCACCATCATCATCACCACCACCGACGGCGTCCCCGCCGGTGCGGCCGGGCCCGGGCACCGGCACCCTCCGGGGCCGGCCAGCGATGTCACCCGGTGACCGAAGTCCGCTCGACGCCGCCCGGCTGACGGCCGCCGCAGCGGCGCTCGGGCTGGGCCTGGCGGCGATCCCGGAGATCGACTCGACCAACGCGGCCCTGGCCCGGATCGCGCGGGGGGAGACCAGCGATCCGGACCCGGCCGGGCTCTCACGGCAGTGGCGCGAGAGCGAAGGGCCCGACGGCGCCGCTCACGGCCGTGGGCTGGTCCTCGTCGCCGAACGGCAGACCGCCGGGCGTGGGCGTCTCGACCGCTCCTGGCTGTCCCGACCCGGCGCCGGTCTGACCGTGTCCCTGCTCCTCCGGCCGCGGACCGCGGTTTCACGGCTCGGCTGGCTGCCGCTGGTCGTAGGGACATCGCTGGTTTCCACGCTGCGGGCCGTCGCCGGCGTGCCCGCCGTTCTCAAGTGGCCCAACGACGTCCTGATCGAGGGCGCGAAACTTGCCGGCATCCTGGTGGAGGTCGTTCCGGTCCCGTCGTCCGCGCCCTCGGTGGTCATCGGCTTCGGACTCAACGTGAACGCGGAACCCGGCGAGTTGCCCGATCGGTCCACGAGCCTGCTGCTCAGCGGCGCACACCCGGCTGCCCTGGACCGGACCGAGCTACTCGAGCGGATCCTCGACGGGCTCGTCCACGCGCTCGCCGCCTGGGAAGCTGATCCGCAGGCGGCCCGCGCCGCCTACGTGGAGGTGTGCGCGACGATCGGCCGGGAGGTTCGCGTCGAGCTCCCGGACGGCTCCGCCGACACCGGGAGGGCGACGGACGTCGATCTTGAGGGGCGGTTGGTGGTGGCCGGTCGTGCCTACAGCGCCGGCGACGTCGTCCACCTGCGGTGACCGGTGCCCGGCGACCGTCACGGGAGTGAGGGCCCGGGTGTGGCCTGTCGGTGCCGGGTGCGACGATCGTCACCGTGGCGTTTCCCGACGACATCCTTACTCAGGACGAGGAGGTTGTCCTGCATCTACACCCGCACTGGGTCAGCCTGATCGTTCCGGCGCTCTGGACGGTGGTGGCTCTCGTGTTTGCGGTGCTGGGCGTCTTCTTCGCGCCCGGTGGGGTGCTGCAGAAGCCTGTCCAGTACCTGGTGCTGATCGTCGCCCTCGGTGCGATCGGCTATCTGGGCGCGCTGCCCTGGCTTCGCCAGCTGACGACCCATTACGTCGTCACCAACCACCGGTTCGTGATTCGGGAGGGCCTGATCACCCGGGCCGGCCGGGACATTCCACTCGCCTGGCTGGTCGGTGCGACGGTGCAGCAGAACGTCGTCGACCGCGCGCTGGGGTCGGGAAGCCTGATCCTCGAGACGGCCGGGCAGCGCGGTCGGGTCGTCCTGGCGTGCATGCCGCACGCCGAGCGGGTCCAGGAGACCCTCGCCGAGCTCTCGGCGCCGTACCGGCCGAGGGGCTATCCCGACTACTGAGGGCTACCCCGACTCCTGAGACTGCCTTTGTCCCGGGGCTCGGCACTGGCACACCTCGCCCGCAAGGTCTCGCAGCAGGAATCCTCAGATCGGGTCGTACTCGCGCCACCAGGCCAGGAGCTGGCCCGCGTCGGGATTCTCGGTGGTGAAGCCGAGGAGCTCGTCGTCCACGGTCCAATACACCGCGAATCGGCCTGCTCCGGCCACGCAGAGGAAGGTGCCGCGGCGGCGGGCGCTGTGTGCCCAGCGCTCGACACTGGTCTGGCCCCGGTGGCAGTCTCCGGCGTCGATGATCGCCGCCGACCGGCGATCGACGTCGCCCCGCAGCGCTGCCGCATCCCGGTACCGGATGATCGACAGCCGCGCCGGTGCCGGTGCCTCGGTAGCCACTCCGGGTGCGCAGGCCAGCGCCGCCACCACCCCGTCATCGGCACGGGGAGCAGCACGGCAGTCGGAGACCGCGAACGGCCGCAGCGAGGCCAGCAGCCGGGCGTCAGCCGCATCGAGCGTCGCGCTCGGCGCCGGGCTCAGGGCCAGGCCGCCGCCAGGTCGGCCGGCATGCGAACCGGTGCTGCTCGGGGTGGGCTGGCTGGTGGTTGCGTGGTCGGAGCCACTGGTCACCAGCAGCCCGACGGCAACGCCCGCACCGATGATGAGGGCAGCGGCGCCGCCGGCGATGCCGGCTCGCCGCCGGCCACCGCCGGCGCCCGGGGCGCGATGATCGCCGCGCTCAACCAGCGGTCCAGCCGGGCCGTCCGCCGGCTCCGGCGGTGTGTTCCCGGCGGGATCCTGCATACCGTCCGCCCTCCCGAACGAGATCACTCAGCGGCGCAGCGGGTCGAACGAATGCCACCAGTCGTTGATGTGAGCCGCCGCCGGATCGTCTGCGGTGAAGGCGATCAGGCGGCTGTCGTACGTCCAGAACTCGTAGAACCGATTCGCGTAGAAGTAGCAGAGACGGCTGCCACCGCCGGTCTCGGCCGGCGAGCTCCACTGTTCCGAGCTCTGCTGCCCGTCGTCGCAGTTCCCCTCGTCGGTGTAGAACGTCTCCCGGGCGCCGATCTGCCGATCCAGCGCAGAACGGTTCGGGAAGTGGAACGCCCTGACCTCCATGCCCGAGGGTGTCTTGCAGATGAGGGTGGCGTCTGCGTAGGCGCTGTCGCTGTGTGCCGGAGTGGTGCACCCGGTCATGACGGTGGGATTGAGCAGCGATCGCAGGACCTCCCGCGGACTACCGCCGGCCCCACCCCCTGTACCTGGTGCAGCGGATGCCGTCCCGGCCCCCGCCGGGCGGGCCGGGACCGCGGCGGCGACCGGGCCGCCGCCGTTACCACCGGTGAAGGCGAGGACTCCGAACACGATCACGAGTACCAGCAGCAGCCCGCCGCCCCCGGCCAACAGGCGCCGGTCGACCAACACCATGTGCC